>JAOZUR010000011.1:12326-58408 GCA_029938555.1 Candidatus Sabulitectum sp.
GAGCTTCCCTGGGAACGATGGCCCTGAGAGCGCCCTCCACCACGACCACCACGTCCACCACTTCGCCTACTTCCACCGCTTCTACTGGAACTGTTCCAACTGCCTCTTGATGAATCACTTTTCCGACCAAAGTTTTTGGGTGCTGGTTTCAATGATTTTGACGCAGAGTCACTGTGATACTCATGATCCATATCTGCTGGTATCTGCTTGCCCAACAATCGTTCAATGTCGCGAAGATAAGATCTATCTTCTGCGGAGCAGAAGGAAACAGCATCTCCATCTGCACCTGCTCTTGCAGTACGACCAATACGATGAACATAGGTTTCTGACTCTACTGGCAGGTCATAATTGAATACATGTGTAATATCATCAACATCAAGACCTCTGGCAGCCACATCTGTGGCAACAAGAACTTTGTAACGGCCCTTCTTGAAGCCATCAAGGGCTCTAGTGCGCATTGCCTGACTCTTATTGCCATGAATCGCCGTGGCATAAATGCCAGCTGCAGTTAGCTTCTTAACTACTTTGTTTGCAGTGTGTTTCATCTGAGTAAACACAATTGCTTTTTTCATGGATCGTTCTTTTAAAAGAGATGCCAAAAGTGCATCCTTATTAACCTTATCGACAAAAAGCACCTTCTGGTTAATACTGTCAAGCGTGGGTTTATCTGGTTCAATTGTAATTCGAATTGGATCTGTTACCATTGTTTTTGCCAATAGCTCCATTTTAGGTGCCATTGTTGCGGAGAAAAACAAAGTCTGACGAGTATCTGGGATTTCATCCAAAATTTTGTTGATATCATGGATAAAACCCATATCAAGCATTCTATCAACTTCATCAAGAATAAAAACCTCTACCTCATCAAGGTGCACAAAACCCTGTTCCATGAGGTCAAGCAATCTACCGGGAGTAGCCACTAGAATATCAACACCTCTGTTAAGAGCTTTTACTTGACTGTACTGTTTTACTCCACCAAAAATCACAAAGTGATGAAGATTTAAATACTTACCATAGGTCATGACACTGTCACCTATTTGCGCAGCCAACTCTCGGGTTGGTGCAAGAATCAGTGCCCTTGGGGTTCCTCTTCTAGGTCTGCGATTGTGTTTAGACAAGCGCTGCAACAATGGCAAAGTAAAAGCCGCTGTTTTTCCAGTTCCAGTCTGGGCAGTACCCAACAGATCACAACCCTCAAGAAGATGAGGAATACATTCCTGCTGAATTGGCGTGGGAGTCACATAACCCTCACTAGCTATTGCCTGCTGAACTGCAGGAATCAATAACCCAAATGCACCATCAAGAGGTTTCTCTAACGGTTTAGGGGTAAGCTTGGGACGAACTGGTTGCACAGGCGCAGAATGACGATGGCGTCTGCGAGACGCGTTTGCTGAATAATTTCTCATTTTTTCCTGGTCCGGGGTTAATACAAATCTCTACCCGCCGGACGCGTGGAAAAGAAAGGACCGCAATAATAGCGGTAGTCGAGCATCCGTTGTAATTAATGAATGCGCGGTATTTACTGAATGACAACACCAAGGACGGCGCCACCACCATATCAGTGAAACCGTCGCGAGAGATAGATCCCTCAATGAGCAATATACACAAATAAAACAAAATTGACAAAACACGGTTCCGGAAATAGTTATAGAGCCATGGCTTACATTTTGATCTTACCCTAAATTTTAGGGTTTGGCAGCCTTCATTAGCTCGCTGAAATAATCAGGTAGTTTTGCCTCAAATGTCATACTCAATTTTGAATGAGGATGGGTGATTGAGAGTTTTGCCGCATGAAGTGCCAGTTTTCCCTTTTCCTTAACTCCATACCTTTTATCTGCATATACAGCATTACCCTTGTCTGCCAGATGCACTCGGATCTGATTCTTTCTACCTGTGAGAAGAGCAACCTCAAGAAGACTGTAAAGTTCTGTCTCTTGTATCACCTTGTACCCAGTTCTTGCAAGTTTTCCCTTATTCTCATTGTTAGTTGAGTGCATTTTAAAGGTACTATCTTCTTCTAGGTAAGAAGAAATCAGACCCTCTTTCTCTTTCATAACTCCGTGAACAATGGCATAATAAGTTTTACTGAAACTATGCCAGTTATCCTGAAGATAATGTTTTGCCTTAGGTGTTTTTGCAAAAAGAATGATTCCTGAAGTATCTCTATCAAGTCTGTGAACTATGTATATACGATTTTTAGATTTACTATTTCCCTTTCGTACAAAATCCTGTAATAGGTAATAAGCTGTATTCTCTTTGATCTTGTCGGTACCCATTGTTAACAGACCACTGACTTTATTGATTACAAGAATATCTTTGTCTTCATGAAGTATGGAAATACCTCGTGGCCAATGTCTTCTGGATGGAACTTTAAGGACTGTTTTCTTTTCAGGCATGATCTTTACTCCAAAGAATGGCTATCTTTTATTAAGACGCTTCATTTCTGCTTTTCTGCGTTTGCGTTTTTCTCTTTTGACTGTAACAAGATAAAGGTCTTCAACTTTTTTCCTTGCCCATGGTGTTTTTCTAAGAAACTTAAGACTAGACTTTACAGATGGATCACTGTCAAAACAGCGTATTTTAATTAACTGACCCAACTCTTCCCATCCATAATAGTCTTCAAGCTTAACTACAATACTTTCTAAAGTAATACCATGCAAAGGATTATTTATCTGTTGTTCACTCATTTATATTCTCATTCTTCAACTCTTGGACGATACTTAAGCTGTACACCTTTTAGAAATCTGCGAAGCGTCTGATCGTTGCATTCCCGGTAGTGTTTATGTGTGGGTTTTCTAAAAAGAGAACTGAGCTCATGTTTGCTTAATGTGAAATCAGCAAGATTCATTATTTCAAGAATATCTTCCGCTTTTAGATTTAAAGCTATTCTTAATTTCTTAAAAATGATATTTTTTGTTAATCGAACCTCTGGCTCTACTCTTGAATCATCTTTAGGCCCGCGAAGATCCACTATCAACCCGTTTAAAAAAGCCACGAACTCTAAATCAGTACACTTCACAAAATCAGGATTATCATCTCGGCTTAACCAGTTACAAACCTGATTTCTGGTGACTACCATTCCGGAATGACCAAATATTTTTATCATTGCAGAATCATTAATATCTAGGGCATACCTAACGCGGCGTAAAATATCATTATTTAGCAAGAACTCTCTCCTGTCATTTATTTTTCATTACTCGACTAAACTGCAGTAACTATACATTTTTGCAACCATTACAGATCACCAATTACTAACAGTTTAGTCGAAATGAAAAAACCGGTTAAACAAAACTCAATGGTACTAAATGCTTTGTGACTTTTTAGCTTTCTTTTCCTTTTTTTCTTTACGCTTTTCTTTCAAAGTCTTTTCCGGTTTTTTCTTAACATCCTTTTTCGTATCTCTTCCCTTAGACATAATCACTCCCTTAGTGGAAGAGGTCATACAGAACTCTTCCTAATAAATTAACTCAAAGCATCCAGGGTTTTCTTTAATGCATCTGCATCATGGGTACCGTATACGGTTACATCACGATTTCTTGAAAGAAGACCTTGAAGAACCCTGCCTGGTCCAACCTCTACAAATGTATCAAACCCGTTTTCTATCATTAGTTTCATTGAGTCTGCCCATAAAACAGGTGAAGTTACCTGTTTTATAAGAAGCTCTCGACTTTCCTCTACTCCGGTAATGTAATTAGCTGTAACATTGGCCACCACAGGAATACCCGGATCGAAGAAAGCTGCTTCTTTAACAGGGCCATCAAGCCCTCTGGCTGCATCTTCCATCAAAGGGCTATGCCATGCCCCTGAAACCTTCAGCGGAATAACCCTTCTAGCTCCAGCATCTTTACATAGTTTACCTGCATATTCAAGAGGTTTTTTTGCACCGGAAATAACTACCTGACCTTTTGAATTCATGTTTGCCACACCAACAGGTCCTTTTGAACTGGCTTTTTTTACTATTTCAGTTACCTTTTCGAGATCCATACCAAGAATCGCCTGCATCCCTCCAGGATACATATCTGCACACTTTTGCATAAGCTCACCGCGAATTCTAGTTAGTCTTACAGCGGTCTCGGGAACAAGAATTCCCGCTGCAACAAGAGCTGAATACTCTCCAAGGCTGTGACCAGCTGTACCCTCTGGCTGAATGCCTGCAACCTGCAAAATTCTTAGTGTTGCAATACTGACTAGGGTAATACCGGGTTGTGCATAATTTGTTTTTGTAAGGTTCTCTGAAGGACCTTTACTTATTGTATCCATCAGATCATGCAACCCGCTGAACTGATAGCTTTTACTTAAAAAATCTTTAGCTTCTGGGTAACCTGTAAGATGAGCTTCCATGCCCACTGCCTGTGAAGCCTGTCCTGGAAACAAAAAAGCAATTCTTCCCATTAATCTTCCTCCAATGTATTCAATTGCAGCCTATTAATTTCTATCACTAAATCAAGATTTCTCTGCCAACCCGGGTCTGCTTCCCAGGCCATATCTACCAACTCAAGAGCATCTTCATAACGACCCTCATTATACAAGAGTTCTGCTCCTGTGGATAGAGCAGCAGAAAGCCACCTTCTGCCCATGGCTGTTGAAGTCTCTTCTGAACGGAAAAGTTCCGCCGCCTCAGGAAGTTGTGTGTTCCAGTAAATGATCTGACCAGTATGCACAGGATTAGCTTCTTGATCAACATCAAGCGATATTATCAGAGACATATTCTCGCCGATGGTTTTCTGAGGATCTCCCTGGCACTTTCTAATAAGAAACTGACATGGCGCAAGATCATCTGTATTTGATGCTATTGATGAATTCACAATGGAAAGCACTTCAGGATTGGTGAGCAATGGCTGAAGAAATTCAACTTCATCTACCCTGAATCCAGTTGCAGTGAGCTGAGCTGCTGCAATACTGTCTTCAAACATTGATTCTATATCAAGTTGAAGGGAATCCGCAGAACCAATCAATATCACATGTCTGCCTCCTGCTGGATGAACTGCAACGTGAGGAAATACTCGACTCCACGTGGCAATGATTCTGGTAAATTCTTCAACCGGAAGTCTGTGAAGTGGAACCCACTGAGCTGCAACTCCTCCTGGCTCAAGCCTGGAAAGAACCAGCGAGTAATACTCTTTTGTATACAATAACCAACTTTCACTTGATCCTGGGTGTGTAGCATCACAAACAATCAAGTCAAACTTTCTGTTCGCTCCTAGCAGGAAATTTCTACCATCATCACCAACAAGCTCAAATCTTGGATCTAAATCAGGACGGTGATTCTGTTCTTCAAAATGAATGGCTGCATGAACCACTTCAGGACAGATTTCTGCACAAACCAGAGTATCAATAGGGTGAGACAAAAGAGCTCCACTGGTTATGCCACCACCAAGGGCAACTGCCATGGCAGTTTCTGCATTAGAGTTATAACCCCAGGGCAAGTGACCAAGAAGGTAAAACGCTTCAAGAGATGCCTGATCCACAGGAACCTCTTCAACACCATTTATTCTAAGGCTTCTGTGATTGTCCCATTCTCGTCCGAAAACGGTAACTGTGGCAGTTCTTCCCTCTTCAAAATATGCAAGCGTCATTCCCGCAGGAGGTTTTGAACCTGGAGCCTGAGCGTTTAGAACAAGAAAAACAGCAAGAACAGCACCAATTGGTGCTATAAGTGAAAACAGAAGTTTTTTCGATTTCCAAAAAGCTAAAAAACCCAAAGAGGCATTTAAACACGCCAAAAGAAGCACTGAAGGTGTAACCCCAAGGAATCTAAAAAGTATCTGAGAGGCAAGAATAGGACCAACTGCAGCACCAAGACAGTTTGCCATGGAAAGTATCCCCACATCCTCTCCAAGTTTCTGCTCACGAGCAGCAGCCTTCATCATAAGCGGAAAAGTTATACCCATAAGAATCGTTGAAGGAAGCATATAAATCATAGCTGCAAGAATATCACCTGAACTTGACCCAGCCCATCCGCTGGAAAAACTGAGTATTCTAGATAAGGAAATAAAACTACCAAGTGCAGTTAAGGGAATCACACTTACAATACCCATAAGAACCTGAACAACTCCAAATGAAACCAGAGGAGATTTTGTGGAAGTGGCCAGACGCCTTCCAGCTATACTACCTATTCCAATACCCAGAAGAACCATCATTCCCATGGTTGCAAAAGCATAAGTACTGTTGCCAAGTACAAATGTAAGTTGACGACTCCAAACCATTTCCCAGGAAAGAGCAATCATTCCACTTGAAAAGTACAAGGCAAGGAAAAACAATCCTGGTTTTACTCCCGCTTCAGTGTGTTCTGCACTTTCAGTTTTAAATTTCACCGGTTTGATCAGGAATAAAGAAGCAATTGTAAGAGCTGCTCCTACAACAAGAGTAAAGGTTATTCCAATAGCTTCCAGCAATATGAAACCAGCAAAAAATCCACCCAAAGCAGAACCAAGAGAATTTAATCCATAAAGTCTTGATACTTTCGAAGCTCCTCCTTGCCCTTCAACAAGTTTTGCCATAACAGGCACTATACCTCCAGCAAAAAATGTTGCTGGAAAAATCATTAAAAGAGCAATAACAAATCTTGCAGGAATTTGAAGACCTGAACTATAAAGAATAGGATAAAATGCCCTGATAAGCGGTGCGATAATAACAGGAATAAACGAACAGATTGCAGCACCACCAGCAACAAATCTTAATACGGAGACTGGGTTAGATGACATTTCTGCTTTTTTGCCAAAATATCTGCCACCAAAACCAAGACCAAGCATGAATGCCGAAAGCACCACTGCGGTTGCATCAATACTTCCACCAGTAATCAACAACAACTGCCGGTTCCAGGCAATCTGTGCTAAAAGAACACCAATACCGGACAGAAGAGCAAAAACAGACATAAATAAAGAACTCACCATAAAAAGCACTTCCCTGAAAGAGTTAACTGAGCACTTGAAAGGGTAACAAAATATAATCCTACTGGCATGGAACCACGAGTTATGTTAAAAGAAACAGAAGAACCCAAACCCGTTCCACTCCACAGCGTAGTAACTTTCCGTCCAGAAAGATCAAAAAGAGACAACTGGGCCTCCTGGTTTATGGGGACTGAGAATGTTACAGCACTTAACCCGGTTGAATATGTTGATGTATTTAGAAACCATCCGGCTTCCTCCTGACTGGAATTGTTTGTGGTCATTGTGACAAGGCTGGCAGTTAATGTAGGCATACCGGAAAAATCAAGTTCAGCAGTATTATCCGAAGCTGAATGCTGCAGTACAGGTAAATAACCCTGGCTGGAAGAGATATTATAGTTAAAAGGTATATCAGCAAAAAACAAACTGGAATTAAAAACAGCAGATTCCGTTGATTCATTAACAGTTATAACAACTATTGAATCTCCAGAAGCATTTTGTAATGCTATGAAGTTTAAAAGTGTATCTGAAGGTAACGAATTGTCAGCCAACTCTTCGCTAAGAACAGTCCAATTGGAATCAACCAGAATATCAAGGTAATTTGTTCCCCCAGTATTCCCAGTGAGCCTGGCTACTGCTCCATGTACAATGCCAACCATATCTGTGTTCGCAGTATCTTTGCTGGGTCCCCAATTTTGAAGAATGAACGGGGCTCTTGATAAACCATCATCACCACCATTGCCACTCATCATAGAAATATCCAAAGCATAAAAAACCAACCCCCTGGCCCCTTCAACAATGGGAGCAGTGGTTATATAAAGCATTGTATCCGGTGAAGCACAATAGCTGGGCAGTGCAAACGCATGTCTACCGTAAGACTGTACAACAGCAAACATTGAGTTATCTCTTTCTGTTTGACTAATACCTAAATCCATAGCTACTTGAAACGCCTCAGGATACCACTGAAAACGCCATCGGTCTACTCTGTCAAAACACAGCAAGCTGTATGGAATGTAAAAACCATCTTCATGGGGAAGTACAGGGCTTCTGTATGAATCTCTTGTGTGTTGAACTCTTGCTGCAGTTAATACAGTATCACCGTAGCTGTAGGCATTAAGCTCCACCTGCACAGAACCGGAGGAGTAACCGGTTTCAATAGAAGAAGTACTGGAATAAACATCTCCACCTGTAACAGTAAACAAGAATGAATCAAAATAACGAATATCATTTCTAACAAAATCAAAACCTGTAACATCCTGTGTAGGTAAACCTTGAACCTGAACAATATCTGCCGGTCGCATTGCGTTACCTGGAATATCACTTCGCTGAGCAACAAGGGTTTCTGTATTACCATACCAACCAACTAAATGATCAATTCCTGCAAAAAAAGATGGTGAATTACTGTCAACCCTGGAAATCCTTACAAAATCAGGCAACTCCTGGGTTTCAAAAAGAGAACTGTAAAAATTAGTTCCTCCGTCTGGGTGAATGCTCCATACTTCTCTATCTGTTTGATTTACGGTAATGTAATTACATTGAGTATCATACAATATAAATCCGCTATGCGCAGTTCTTGTACTACCTTTATCAAGTTGTTCATACCATGTTCCCCAGAATGTTCCCCATACAGCTGAAGTCGGATTAATCGGAATCTGAACTGGATCATTAAAAACAGATACCAATTCTTCCGAGCCATTATCACCGGCTGTAAAAAGCATGATAAAACTCTCTCCTGTTTCATTCTGTAAAACGGTAAGTATGGCCAACCGACCATGGCCGATAATTCCATTTACTTGAAGAATATCTGACCAGTAATCAGTTTGACCCACAACAATAACACTGGGTTTCATTGTATCAGAAGATGGGAAATCAGGAAAACCTGATACCACAGGCCCACCTTCATGAGACACTATTACCACAGCTTCTTCCAGCAACTGTTCTGATTTCCACAAAACAACAGCACTGTTCACATAGGAAGGTGATTCTTGAATGGCAAAACCTGACCTAAAATCTGATGCGTCAACAAAGTCAGGCATAAAATCAATAGGAAAAGACCAAACAGTTTCCAGGTAAAATTCAAGTCCGTTCCATAATATGTTCTGCACCTCTACCAAAGCAGAGTCACCCTGAGGAAAAACCCTTATAAGTTCGTCACGGCTGTTCGTGGCTTGAATCTGCACAAGATCATTCTGGATCATATCAGTGGTTACGGTGAATACACTGGAATAGCAGTCAGTAGAAAGCAAACCCTTCCTTCTGCTACTGTTTTTTACCGGATACATATCCATTCCCACAACATCGGTAAAACGAGCCATTCTGTTCAGGACAGAAGTGGTATCCGTGTAATAATCTACATAACCAAAAGAATTAGGTGTACCGTATTTTGCATGATAAGACAAAACAGGAAGCGAGAGTTCTTGCCTTAACAGGTTGTTCCAGTAAGAGACAAATTGAAGCCAGTCATCAGAGTGATCAGGGTCTACAAGATACTTTACATCAGGTTCATCAAAAGCAAAAGAACCGATAACTTCACCTGGGTAATTCCCCGCAGTTTGTGGAATGTAAAGTGTAAGGTAATCAAGAACCTTCTGATTATGTGCATCTTCATCTAGTGCTGTTTTTAGCCCGCCAACAATAAGATTAAGTCCGATATTTCGAACGGTAGAGGCCATTACAAAAAACTCATCACCTGGATCCCCTGGTTGTAAAGGAAATTGTTTATCTGTCAACTCCGACCGTAACAAGGCTGCGTTAAAGCCACTTTCTTTAGCCTCTGCAAGAATGGCAGTAACTGGATTAGGTGTTGAAACATCATAAATATCCTGCCATGCTAGAATCAGATTATTAGCTGAACGAACATCCCAAGCAATTGGGAAAATTGTTTGTTCAACCCCGTAAGAGCCATAGGAAGAATATGAGTAATTAAACCCATGTGTCATAAACATGTTTTTTCCATACATAGAAAATGCTAAAAATAAAATAAGCAGATACATCTTTCTTATGCCTAAAATCTTTGTTACCAAATCACACTCTTTTCTGTAAGACAAACATCATTTCCTTGAAGAGAAAGAAAATACAACCCAGCAGAATATTCATTTGAATCAAGGCTGAACGATTGAAAACTGCCAGAACCTGTATCACACCATAATACTTTCACCTGCCTGCCGGTAAGGTCAAAAAGCACCAACTTGGCAGGTTTTCCTTGTGGCACCGAAAAAACCACATGAGAAACTCCATTATTTTCTGTTGCTGCATTCAGCCACCAATCCTGGCCTATGACAGTCTCGGGTCTGAATGTAATGGTGATAAAACTTGCTGATACACCCTTCATTGAAGAGTAATCCACAGCTAAATCGGAAGAGTCTGGGCAAAAAGTTATAAAAGGCAGAAAACCAGAGAATGAAACAATCTCAGCCCTTGGTGACAAATCATTTAACATTATAACTGAACCAGGTGGTGGGGAAGTATTTGACTCATTAACTGTAATTACAATTATTGAATCACCGGCGGTATTAGTTAATGCTAGAAAATTAAGCAAAGTATCTTCAACTGTACTGTTAAAAGCTTCACCGTTATCAAACACTCTCCATGATGGATCAATCAATTTACTTAAATAATCCACTCCGTCTTCTGAGTTCCCTGTAACAGAGGCTATGGTTTCATGAACCGTCTGAATCATATCAACATTTTCAATATCTCGGCTTGGTCCCCAATTCTGAAGAATAAAAGGTGCTCTATTAAAACCATCATCCCAACCATTTCCACTCATCATGGAAACATCTAGTGCATAAAAAACAAGACCTCTTGCCCCGTGCACAATAGGAGCTGCAATCATGTAAAGCATAGTATCTGGTGATGGGTTGTAACTTGGAAGAGCAAATCCGTGCCGTCCATAAGATTGTATCACAGCGAATGAACAGTTGTTAATTGCTGTATATCTAACTCCTACATTAAAACCAACCTGATGGGCTTCCGGGAACCACTGATATCTTAACTGATCATAAACATCACTGTATATCTCACTTTGAGGTAGACAGAATTCATCATTAGATTCTATAAGAACGCTGCGAATAGCATCTCTTGTAAACATGGCTCGAATGCCGCCAATAATTGCATTGCCATAACAGTAGTTTACCGGTTCTACTGAAATATATCCTGTTTCTAAACCTTCTTCAAAACTATTTTCCCCTATGTACACATCACTATCTGCTGTGGTGAAAATTGATCGATCCTGGTATCTGTGATCATTCCGTAAAAAATCAAAATCGGTAACTTCTCCGCTCAAACCGTTAACAAAAATTGTATCAGACTGATTAAGTTTTCCGCATGAAAAACCTGACCTTGTGCTGACCATTCTGCTGTTTTCATTAAACCAGCCTGTCAAACGATCATACCCTGTAAAAAATGGTGGAGAATTACCATCTACGCGAGAAACCTTTATATCATCCGGCATTTCAGAAGAACCAAATAATTCGTGATAAAAAGACGATCCTCCTGTGGGATAAACGATCCATTGTTTAAGAGCACGCTGATTCAAAGTAATGTAGTCACCATTTTCAGTGTAAATCACAAAACCGTTGCTGATTTCTCTCTGACTTTCACCTGGTAAGTACCAAGTTCCCCAGAATGCACCCCAAACAGCACCTATGGGTTCATGGATAAGGTGAAAAGGTTTGTCAAATACCGGCTTCAATTCTAAATCATCATTTTGTTCTTGGATATACAACATAAGAGAATAATTATTATCAACATCTTTCAAGCAAGCCAGAACGGCCAATCTTCCCCTGCCGATAATACCAGCCACCTGCAGATTATCCATCCAGTAATCAGTCTGGCCTACACAGAAAAAAACAGGGTAGTAGTCAGTTGAACCATGAAATCTTCCTAATTGTGACCACTGTGGTATTCCAGATTCACTTACCAGCAAAAGTGTATTATCAATACACAAAGAATCCTTCCACATTACAACTGCAGAATTCACACTGCCCGATAACTCATCATAATAATAACCAGACCTGAAATCTGATGCACAAACACCATCAGGATAAAAAGACAGTGGAGAACTCCAGACCTGATTCAAGGAAAGATCAATACCATCCCAATGTACTTCCTTCACCACAACCATGGATGAATCACCTGCAGGAATTATACCAATAACTTCATCTCTGGAATTCAAAGCCCTTGCATTAACTGGATCAGCTTGAGTTAGATCAGTGATTACCACAAATGAGGAATCACAAAAAGAGGATTCCAGATAATCGGTTCTTCTGAAGTTATTCTTCGCAGGATACATATCAATACCCACCATGTCTGTAAGAGCAGACATTCGGTAAAGAACATTGGTGGTATCAGAATAATAACTCAAATCCCCGTCGGAAGTTACATCTGCGTATTTGGCAAAATAGCAGAGTGTTTTCAAGTTTAAGCTAAACCGGCACTGTTCTGACCAGTAAGACACAAATTCTACCCATTGATCACTAGTATCTGGATTCTCAAGATACTTCACATCTGGCTCATCAAAAGCAAAACATCCAATTACCTCACCAGGATAAATGCCTTGAGTAAATTGCAAGTACAATTTAAGGTAGTTTATCACACTCTGGTTGTGTTTCTCCTGATTCAATTGGGTCTTGAGCCCGCCAACAAAAACATCAAGACCTATTTCTCGCACGGAAGCTGCAAAAGGAAAAAATGAATCACCTGTAGACCCTGGAATTGGCGGAAACCATCTATCGCCAAGTTCACTTCTTATAATTGCGGCATTAAACCCACTGTGGTATGAGTCACCAAGGATGGGTAGAATTGGACTGGGGCGATCTATCTGGTAAATTTCCCTCCAGATCTCAAGTAAATTATTAGCAGAACGAACATCCCAGGCAATTGGGAAAATTGTGCGCTCAGCCCCCGAAGAACCATACGAAGAATATGAGTAATTGTATCCATGGTTTTCCCACATGTTTTTTGCCTGCAAGGAAGAACAAAAAACAAGTAACACCAGAAGAATTAACATACCCGAATTTTTACAAACAGACATTTTAACAGAACTGATAATAGACCACGAACACTACTCGCCCACTCTAGGCATTCGACCAAGTTGAATCAAAAGAGATGCTTCACTGGTAAGGGCGGTTATTTCAGCGGATACAAGATTTGCTTCTGATTGTGAGAGGTCAGATTGCGCATCAAGAAGATCCATTAACGGAAGTGCACCCATTTCGTATGACATCAACGAAAGCCTGTACTGCTCTTGGGCCTGTTCAAGCATCAGTTTAGAATCACTGTAATACTGAATATCCAACTTTAAAGAATTGCTCAGAGATTCGATTGAAGTACTGACACTGTTTTCCAAAGTTTCAAGAGATGCATGTGAGATCAAACTTGAAGCTCTTGCTGATTTGATTCTAGATTCACGCAAAAAACCATCAAAAACATTCCAGGACAAATTAACACCTGCATTGAAACCATCATTTTCAAACATGCTGCTCACATCATCAAGAGTATTGTCATTCCAGCTCCAACCAGCAGACGCTCTTAAACTTGGCCAGTAAGCCCTGGTTGCAGCAGTTGATTGAAGTTCGGAAGCTCTTGCTCTAAAAGAAGCACTCTGTAACCCTGGATTCTCAGAATAATCAAGAGAAATATCTTGAACTGATTCGATTGGCAGTGGTTCAATGATTGCTCGGGGGTTAATAAGAAGATGATTTACTGATCGATTAAGACCTGTTGCATTAAAAAGATTGCTGTATGCGGTAAAAACACCCTGCTCTCTTCTACTGACCGTAAGTTTATCACCGCTTTCCTGCACCTGAACCTGAAGCAATTGAAGAGTTGTTCCAGCGCCTATTTCGTACAAGGCTTCAGTGCGTTCCAACTGACTAAAAGATCTTTCATGAGCAGCCTCAGCAGCCTTTTTCAGTTCAACTGCCTCTAGAACCCCGTAATAGGCATTTATTACATCCATGGTAATATTCAAGATATCACTTCTATGGTCTGCTTCAGCAGCCTTCAATGATAATTGAGCAGCATCAAGATACAACCAGTTTTGACCAGCGGATTGTAAAAGTTCCTGAGACAAAGTCAGACTAGTAGAGAATGAATTTGATTCCGTATCTTCAATTTCTCCTCCTGGAACCTGCATTGTAGACCACATCCTTGACGCCCCGGCAGACAAGTTAAGAGACGGCCAGAGGAAAGATTCACTGTTTGTTAGAGAGGCTTCCGAAGACATAAGAGAGGCATCTGCAGAAGTTATAGCAGGGGAGTTCTCATAAGCAAGTGCTACCCATCCTGAAAGGTCAAGTTCTCTTACCTGATCCACTTCTGTCTGAGCTACCAAAAGAACAGAAAACGCAAATAGCAAAGCTGTCATGATCCTCCTTCGGCTCCTGTTGGAGCAATGAATACTGGAAGCGTTATTAAAAGAATACCAAACAAATATATAGTCCAGGCAAGTCTTTGCCCAAAACTGGAGGTCTCTTTCCAACCAACAGAAAGACCACAACCCCATAAGTAGACAGAAACAAGAGATGCCAGATCAAGTCTAGCAAAAAAAAGATAAAGAAAAACCGAAAATCTAGATGAAGGTAAACCCATAAACTCTGCTAAACTCCATGAAAAATCAGGAGATAGACGAAAAAGACTTGTGATAAAAACAAGCAAAGTTACAACAATCATAAAAGCACCCATGGAAAGAAAACTGCTTGTAATTGCCGGCCACAAAGGTTTTTTACCGCCAAGAGCAAAAGAAAGAATAAAAACACCAAGCCCTGCTGCTGAAGCAAGAATTACTCGCTCGATCAATATCATTACAGGTATTATCATGTCTGATTCAGAAGGTTTTATTCCTTGAAGAATAAAAGGAATAAAACCAATAAATAAAATAACAAACACAGTTCCCATAAGTGCTTTATTTTGCTCATTACCTGTAGCATAACCGTATGCCAATTTAGGATTCACAAACTGAATAAAAACTGCAAACAATGCTTTCATTCTGAATCTCCCTCAAGCTGAATAATTTTTTTATATAAATCCATATAACTACTCACCCTTTTGTTCCATGAAAAATCAGATTTTAAACACCTTCTTTTGTACCATGCCCATTTTCTTCTGTTCTTCCATACTAAAAGTAGATTTTCAAGGGTAATAATGAATTGCTCATACCCACCTAAAAAAGAGAAACCCAAGTCTTCAGTAACGCTATCTGCAAGCCCTCCAACAGATCGCACCAAAGGAACGGTACCATACCTCATGGCCATCATCTGCCCGAGCCCACATGGTTCAAACACTGAAGGCATTAGAAAAACATCTGCTGCTGCAAAGATTTGTCTCGCTTTTGTATCATTATACGCTATAGTTACAGAAATTTTATCTGGGTAAAGAGCTGCAGCTTTTAAAAGAACCTGCTCTGCCCATAAATCACCTGTACCCAAGATCACCAATGTAAAATTCTTTTCCATCATCCAGTGGATTGCTTCTAAAACAAGATCAATCCCTTTTTGTGATGTGAGCCTGGTGACCATTCCAAGAAGAGGTGCATCAGGTGAAGGGACCAAACCCAGTTCCTCACATAGTTTAATCTTACAAACTGCTTTTCCTGCAATATTCCCTGAAGAAAAATTCCTGAATATTTTCTTATCAGTTAACGGATTCCACAAAACTGTATCTATCCCATTAAGAATTCCGGATAGTTTTCCAGAGTACTCTCTTAAAACTCCATCAAGATCATTACCATTTTCTACTGTTGTTATCTCACGAGCATAAGTAGGGCTGACTGTTGTTATTTGATCAGCAAAAACGATTCCACCTTTCAAAGAATTCCAGTCTCCCCAGAATTCAAGCGCACCCATATGGTACAGAGTTTCCGGCAAAAAGGTTGATGCATAATCAGAATGTGGATAACGCCCTTGAAAATGAAGGTTATGAATGGTAAGAACCGTGGGAATATCAACTTCTCTTAAATACACAGGAATCAAAGAAGTCTGCCAGTCATGACAATGAATAATATCTGGCACAAAATCATCAATTGAAGAAAGAGAAGCAACTGCACGACAAAAAAATGAAAATCTTGCTGCATTATCACTCCAGGAAGAATCTGCCCTTGGGCCATAAATTCCCTGTCTGCTAAAAAAATCATCTTTAGCTACCAAGAAAATAGTTAGGTCAGCAATTCTTATTCTGGCCAAACCGAATGACTCTCCAATAAATGTTTTTTTAGGAGATAGCCATTCAAAATCATAAAGATTAAGATCAATATCACTGTAAAAAGGAATAATTACCGCAGCTTCTACATCTTTCAATTTATTCAAAGCCTCTGGAAGGGCACCCACTACCGAGCTTAACCCACCTGTACTAATTAGAGGATAAACCTCTGAAGCCGCATGAAGAATCCTCATTTTTTACTCCGCCTCATTCTGAAAAAAAGTACAAAAATTCCTACAAGAATCGCTGCAAGTATTGCAATGATAAGAATTACCGTGAGTTCAGACATAAAATCAGTTGCTTTACTTAACTCGGCCCCCAATATTGTTCCAGCAAAAACCAGCAGTGCATACCAGAAAACAATACTAACTGATGTATAAAAAATAACAGATGATTTTTTCATTCCCGTTGAGGAAGCTGCAATAACAAGAAGAGATCGAATTCCCGGAATAAATCTGCTGAATACCAATATCCATGGGCCATGTTTTTCCAACAATTCTTTCGCTTTTTTTACACCATTCTTGCCTGACGATCTAATAACAAGAGTTTCTAATCTCTCTAATTCAGAACTTCTTCCCATGGAATACAGTATGAATGTGGAAACTATGCTTCCCACAACCCCAGGCAACCAAAGAATAAATGTAGGAATATTCCTGCTTGAACCAAGGCCTGATAGGGCGATGTAAAGAACATCTCCAGGAAAAGGAGGGAAAATATTTTCAATAAATGAAATCAATCCGAGAAAAACCAAATGCCACGAATTGCTGATATCAAGAAAAAACTGCCATATCGCCTCTGTCACAAAAGTCTCCTCGGAATGCTTTCCAACTCAGCAAGTACGCTACACCCTACACCTTTTCCCTTGGCAAGGTCACCGATGGTATTAGTTGTTGTCCCCTTAATCCAGATATTATCCACAGGTATTTCTGTTATTTCAGATAATCTGTTCATAAGCAATTCTCTTACAGGTGAAATCTTGGGCCTTTCTCCAATAATAGTCACGTCGAGCCTGCTTATCTTCCATCCAGCCTCGGAAATTTTTGAAACACAGATGGAAAGAAGTTTTGAACTGTCTGCGTCTTTCCACTTTGAGCCAACAGGAGGAAAAAGAGTACCTATATCTCCTAATCTTGATGCAGAAAGAATTGCATCTGCCACAGCATGAAGCACAACATCTCCATCAGAGTGCCCCATAAGACCATTAGTTTCAGACAGTTTGCATCCACAAAAATAGAGAGGTCTTTCAGGGGCAAAAGGATGGAAATCAAGGCCTGTGCCAATAACTCTCACCTGTTTTTCTTTAAAAAATGAAAGCAATTCAGCGTCCTCTCTGTCGGTCAGTTTAATATTAGTTCGAGAGCCTTTTACGGTAAAAACACTCAACCCTGCTGCTTCAAAAGCGGCAGCTTCATCAGTTACATCTTCCGCAGTAATCAGAACCTCAATTAGTTTTTTCAGATGAAAAGCTTGTGGTGTCTGACTGAGTTTGAGTTCCTCTCTGTTAAGTGTTTCCAGAACAATATTGCCACTAACTCTTTTCAGTGTATCTCTCACTGGTATAACAGGAATAACTGCAGCATTTTCTATGGAAGCTTCCATAACTCTTTTGATGCTAGCCGGATCTACATTAGGACGGGCTCCATCATGTATAAGAACATGCGTAACACCCTGAGTCATCATGTATTTAAGCCCATTCATCACAGAATCTTGTCGTCGCTCTCCACCAGGCACGGTTTTCAAAGAAGTAGATGGTTTCCACCATTTAGACCAATCTTGTGGTGGAGTTACCACCACAAGAAAATCAACAAATGGCTTTAAAATTCCAACAGAAAAATCAACCACAGGCTCGCCTGCAAGCAAAGTAAATTGCTTGGGTATATCACCACCAAATCTTGACCCCGCCCCAGCAGCCACTATTACTGCACCCCAGATAGGGTTATCAGTCTTGTCCATTATCTCCGGTTCCTTCAGCTGCCAATTTTGCAAATACCATTGTGCCGCCCTTGGCGCGGAATGTGGTGTGAGTAGTTACTTGAGTTTCTTTTCCAAGTAAATCGCCTGCTTCATCCACAACAACCATTGTTCCATCTGAAAGAAATCCCACTCCCTGGCTGGAAGTTCTGCCTTTTTTCTGAATTCTTAACAAAAATGTATCTCCTGGAAGCACAACTTCACGAGAAGCAGGCCCCACATCGGAAAGTCGAATAACCCTAATACCTTCTCGTTCAGCAGTATCAGCCATTTCATTATCACCTGTAAGCAGACATACCCTTTCCTTGCGAAGCCATTCAAGAATGCGATGCTTTTCTCTTTCGCCTTCTCCAAAATCACGGTATTCCATAAGTCCACCGGATTTACCTACTGCTTCTTCAAGGCGTTCAATGGTCTCGGTGGCTCTTCTGGCTCGTCCACGCTTAACTACATTTCGCCCTTTCTGCATCTCATCAATATTCTGCTTCACCGATAGTGGAATAGAAAATGGTCCCGGTAAAAGACCTGCTAAAGAAAGATCAGCAACCCTTCCATCAACAGCAGCAGAAAGATCCACAAGAACAGGCATATTAAACTGAGGGCCACTTTCGTCTTCAATGGCGATTAGCTCTAGTTTTCTTCCTTTGTTTACAGCCACAACTGCAAATACATAAGCAAATGCAATTGGAATAAGAACAAGCAAATCAGACCAGCCTGGTTCCCAATTTTCATGATGAGTTCCTATTTTCAGAACAAGAATAAAAAGAATACCTACAATAAGACCAATGGTAGAACCTGCAGTAAGATAAATTAGTTTATCCGCAGATACTTTAACAATCATTCTTTCAAAAACCGCAGCAATCACTCCAATACCAAGACCAATGAAACCTATATGATATTCACCTGAAGCAAGAGTTCCTGCTAGACCCAGGGCAAGAATAAATAAAATGCGCCCTTCCCAGCCTTTTCCTAACTTAACCATTCTTCTCCTTTTTTCACTAGAAGACCATTGATTGCAGCAGAAAGTGTGCTGAATCTGAATTTGGCTTCAGTGTTTTCTTTTTTTTCACGGGCACAGGCTAAATTTGTAAATCCTAAATTACCTGATTCCGCAAGTCTTCTGTCAATTCCGGCCACAGGTCTGATCTCGCCACCGAGACCCACTTCCCCGCTCAATGCCGTGTCTTTAATTAACGGTCTTTCCAACCGACTGGAAGCAATTGCAAGACATACAGCCATATCTGCACCGGGATCTGCAACATTAAATCCCCCGGCAATGTTCACATACACATCCTGATTCCCAAGTTCAATACCACACCTTCGCTCAAGCACTGCAAGCAGCATGGCAAGTCGGCCTGAATCAAAACCAGTAGCTCTTCTTTGTGGAAAACCATAATGCGTAGTACTGGTCAATGCTTGAATCTCTACTAAAAAAGGTCTTGTTCCTTCCATAATAGCTGCCACAGCTGACCCTGCTCCAAGACCTCCATCCCGCTGAAGGAAGTAACCTGATGCATCTGCAACTTCACTTAAACCTCTTTCCTTCATTTCGAACACACCCAACTCACTGGTGGACCCAAATCGGTTTTTAGAAGCCCTAAGTAGTCTGAATTGATGGAATGAATCACCCTCAAAACTTAAAACCGCATCAACCAAATGTTCAAGAACCTTTGGCCCTGCTATGGATCCTTCCTTGGTAACATGCCCTATGACAAAAACTGTCAGGCCCCGTGGTTTTGCCATATTCACAAGGCTTGATGCACACTGCCTTACCTGAGAAACAGACCCTGCTGCACTTGAAAGCTCATTAGTATGAAGAGTCTGTATGGAGTCTACAATAAGAATCTGATACTTATCTGTTTCTATCTTTTTCTCTACACCAGCCAAGTCTGTTGTTGGAAGAAGCTTCAGATTATTGGTTGGGTTCCCAACTCTTCTTGCTCTGTCTGCCACCTGACCAGGCGACTCCTCACCGGTAGCATACAATACATTAAGACCACTTGCTGCCATATTCATGGCGGCTTGAATCATCAATGTACTTTTCCCTATACCTGGTTGTCCACCAATAAGAATAATAGAACCCTTAAATGCTCCTCCACCAAGAACCCTGTCAAATTCTTTAATTTGTGTAGAGATTCTTTCTCCGCTTTCAGAAACCACATCTGTTAAACTAACAGCTTCAATTCTTGCTACAATCCCATCAACAGTAGGAACTTTGGATGTTTTCTCTACCAGTTCTTCAACCATGGTATTCCAACTACTGCAATGGGGGCACTTACCTGCCCATACCGGTGACTCTCCACCGCACTCAGTACAAAAGAAAACTGTTTTCGTCTTTTTCAATGCCATTAAAATCCACTGTCCTGCATATCATCAGGGAAAAAAGTAGTGGTAGCTGCGTTGAAAATCAGATTGATGTCGCCTCGCTGACCTTTTCTCTGTTTTGCAATTCTAAGCAGTATTCTTCTAAGGCCACCCTGAGAGCGATCATCGTCACTACCTGTATCAGCATTTTCATCATGAAGAAACATCACCATATCGGCATCCTGCTCAATTGCTCCTGAATCTCTTAAATCACTAAGTCGCGGCGGGCCTTCTCGTTTTGCCGCCCCTCGACTTAACTGAGAAAGAACAATTACGGGAACCTTCATGTCTTTTGCTAATCCTTTTAGATCTGCTGAGTTTTTTGCAACTTTCAACTGATGGCTTTCCATCCCGTCATCACCTTGCATAAGTTGAAGATAATCAACAAAAACCGCAGCAATACCACCTTTTTCCCTTTGGGCAAGTCTTCTTGTTTTTGCCCTGATTTCCGCAGATGAAATTGATGGTGTTTCATCAATATGAATAGGCAAATCTTTCAATTCAGCGGCAGCTTTATTCAAGTCATCGTAAAAATGTGCTGCAAGAGTTCCATCAATTATTGCCTGAATACCAACGCCTGCCATGGAAGTGATCAATCTCTTTGTTAAATCAAGTGCAGTCATCTCTAAACTGAAAAAAACAACAGAACCCTTGCCTTGAGCTGCAATATTTCTAGCTATATTCATGGCAAGACTGGTTTTTCCCACACCAGGCCTTGCGGCAATCACATTCATTTCACCTGCATGAAAACCTGTTGTCATTCTGTCAAGCGGGTCAAGACCTGTGGATAAACCTGTAACACCATCTTTTGCTTCCCGCATGATATGGAACTCATTAATTGCTTCTGCTGTTAGCTCACCGACCTTAAAAAAGTCTTTCTGCGAAGAAGTAGTTCCAATATCAAACATTTTCTGACTAATATCATCAAGCAACTCAGTAGCATTTACATTAGTTGAATAGACCTTATCCATGCCCTGATTGGCGATTGCAATAAATTGTCTGAGCAAAGAAGCGTCTTTCACAATTTTCACATAACTAAGTACATTGGAAAGGAACGGAATGTCATCAGTGATTCCAGCTATGTACTCAAGACCTCCTGACGCTTCCATTTCTCCTATTCGATTTAACTCATTCGTAACTGTCACCAGATCAATAGGTTCTCCACTAAAATCCACAGTTTTTGCTGCAAGAAAAATACGCTGATGCCTATGGTCAAGAAAGTCACTCTCTGTTAACAAAGAGAATACTTCAATGGATATCATTGAGTTAAGAAGAACTCCAGCAAGAACAGCTTTTTCTGCTTCAGGACTCCAGGGAGGTTTTTTTCCTTCTGTCATAACTATTCTCCAGACTCCCGGGGCAACCGGGCCGTTTCTAAAAATGCTCTTAACTTTTTCATGTCTTCCCAGACCGGCCTTTTCAGAGCAGGCGACCTAAGTAGCGCAGATGGATGATAAGTTACAAGAACCGGAATATCTTTATAACTATGAAAACCCTCTCGAAGCAAACCAATTCCTGTTTTAGTATTCAACAGTGTTCTTGCAACAACTGCCCCTAAGGCTATAATTATTCCGGGATTCATTATGGCTATCTGCTGCTCTAGAAATTTGCTACAACTCGCTGTCTCTGAAGCAGAAGGAACTCTGTTATTGATAGAATGGCATTTCACCATATCTGTGATGAACAGTTTCTCTCGATTCAGATCAACGGATCCCAGTATTTTGTCAAACAACAATCCAGCTTCACCTGTAAAAGATTTACCCGTTTCGTCTTCTGTAGTTCCTGGATTATCACCAACCACCAATATGCCTGATTCAGGGTTGCCTGTGCCAAATACAACATTCTTTCTTGTTTCTGCAAGCTTGCATTCCTGACAACTCAATAGTTGATTCTCAAGAAAAGCCATTCCCGCCACAATTCCTTCAGGTGCTGAAATCGGTTCTTTTTTTTCCGATATACTCTTCTTAACCCATTCCGGCAGCACAAAAACCTGATCTACACCGAAACTTTCAACTACTGCCCAAAATGGATCTTTGACTTCAGCCATTGTTCAAAATCTCCCTTCCTAAGGCAGCTGTTATACCAAATGCGACAAATTTCTTTGAACCTAAAGGTATTTCAATATCCTCACTACCGGAAGCAAACAAAAGCATTCCAGAGTTACAAGCGGTTTCCATTCCAATTCCTGGTTTATCGCCTCTGTTTAGAAAAATAAACGATGATTTTTTTCGTTTCATTTTGAGTCTGGCATTCTCTACAGCGTCATCTCCATATTCCAAAGCAAAAGACAATACATTACATGAGGAATTAAGAGATGCAGTAATATCAACAGTAGGTTCAAGATCCAAATTCAATCTGTTACCCTGCCTTTTGATTTTGCCTGTAACTGAAGAAACTGGGGCAAAATCAGATACAGCTGCTGCCATAACAAGTAAATCTGCATCCTTAATTTCTTTCTGAAGAGATAACAGCATATCCTCTGCGCTTTCAACTTTCACAAGGCGAACAGGGCCTGGAGGTTTCATATTAAATGCAGGACCACTGACAAGAACAACATCAGCGCCAGCAGACAAAAAAGCTTCTGCCAGCGAAACACCCATTAATCCACTGGATCGGTTTGAAACAAATCTGACATCATCTATTTTTTCACGGGTAGGCCCAGAAGAAACAACAATACGCTTGCCGGCCCAAAAACTAAGCCCATCCATATAGCCGGAGTGATAATCAAGAGCTTGATCAGGCCATCCTATATTCTGTATTTTCATTTTTTCAGCAAGATAAATACTTTCAATATCAATTTTTGCCTGTGCTAAAATATTATTGCAAATAAAGTAATCAAAAACACCCATGAAAGAAACTTCTCCAGCAGCAGCTTTCATTCGCTTCTCTACTGTTTTCCCAGAATCTGTATTTCGTTGTTCTAACCGTTTACGAAGCAAATCGTTACTGGCTGGAAGCACAAAGATTAGAACCGCTGAAGGCATTTTCTCTTTGATCTGCACTGCTCCTTGAACATCAATATCAAGAATAACACTTCGGCCTTTGACCATCTGTTGGCGAACCCAAGAGCTTTCAGTTCCGTACTTGTTGCCGTGAACATCAGCCCATTCGAGGAAATATGATTTCTCAATCCTTTGCTGAAACTCATCTTTACTTACAAAAAAATAATCTTTTCCGTTTACTTCCTCGCCTCTAGCAGGCCTTGTGGTTGTGGAAACAGAAAAATGAACTCCATCAAGTTTATCAACAAGAGAATGGGCAAGAGTTGTTTTTCCAGCACCAGACGGCCCTGCAAGAACAAAAAGCATTCCGCTATTGAACATTAGCCACCTGCTCGCGCAGACCGCCAAGAATGTCTTTCATTTCTATAACTTTATGTACTGCCTCAGAATTATCTACTTTGGAACCCATTGTATTCAGCTCTCTGTGCATCTCCTGCAAAATAAAACCAAGCTTTCTACCACAATCGTTTTCTGAGAGTACTTTCAGACCTGATTGAATGTGCGCATCAAGTCTTTGGGATTCTTCTGATATATCAATTCGGTCTGACAATATGGCCATTTCCTGTGCTAGTCTAGTTTCATCCAATGAAGGATTTTCAATCAATTCTGATATTCTCTTTTTTCTTTCTGAGAAAATTAACTGAACCCGCTGTTTGTGCCCGAGCGAAACCGGTAAAGAAAGCTCACCTATCAATTTAAGATTATTGGTAAACATCAAAGAAAGCCCTTCACCTTCATTTCTCCGAGAAATCAATAACTCCTGAAATGCTTTTTCCACAGCATTTATCAGATTATCATCAAACCCATCACCTGCTGATATGTCTGGTACACGCATCATGCCGGAAAGGGTAACAAGCCTAAAGGCATCAGGACTGGAAGTAAGAAAGAATTCTTTTGCCAGCTTATCTGCCCCATCAAGGTAGGCACGAGCCAGTGTTATGTCTGGTTCTGGAAGAATACCACCAGAATCTGATTCAACTGATACATTCACATCTATACGCCCTCGAGAAAAAAGTTCTTTTCCCCGTCTGTAAAGAGCTTGCTCTAGATGCGCTGCTTCCCGTGGCATTCTAAAATTTAAATTAAGGCCTTTATTGTTTACTGACTTCACCAGAACTGTAATCTTATATTTATCAACAACTTGTGAACTATTTCCAAAACCTGTCATAGATTCCATACATTGATTCCCCTCTTTGAAATTGCTTCCACACATATCTTATTATCTAAAGAGCTACGCCAATTGTCCACTAAATCAAAGTAACAGATTGTAACTGTTTGACTTCACATATAGTTATATGCGATATTTTGCAGAGAAATCATGTAAATATTCATTGATTTGCGTATGCTCATAAGCAACTTGAAAATAGAATCAAACAACGGTAGAAAGAAGATAATGGAAGGATTATACTACACAGCCCTAAGGCCTATAATCGAGAAAAAAATCAAAAATAGAACTTGTGGTTCCGTTGGTATGACTTCGTCTTCCACACTTTCTCTGGGTTTTGGTCTTGGTTGGTTACATCTTCACGCAAAACCAGACTCTCCTGGTCTCTGGTGGACAGATAAAGCCTCTACAATTCCTCCAGATTCACCTTCTTGGGAACACCACCTAAAAGGCGCTTTAGTTGAAAAAGTAGTGCAACAAGGCATCGACCGTGTTTTTGAAATTTATTTTGCCAGTCGAAGTCCTTATGATGCCGGTGGAATCAGACTAATTTTTGAGGGTACCGGTAGAAATGCCAATATCATTCTAGTGCGACAGACTGACGATAGAATTCTGGCCTGCCTCAGAAAAGTTCTTTCCGGTGTGAACCGTTTCAGAGCAATTTCACCTGGGGTTATTTACAAATCGCCTCCATCTTCAGGGTATCCGCCTGAAGAATGGGCTTCAGAAAAAATACAGGAACTTGTTCGACAAAATGTTACCCCCCGAACTCTTTATCAGAACTTAGAAGGGGTAGGACCTGCTTCAGCCAGGTCAATCATAAATAATCCTGGAACCGTTGCAGATACAATTAAAAATCTTGCCATTTCTTTAAAAAATCAGGACTTCACCCCTTGGCAAACTGAATTCGGTAAAGTTCCCGTACAACTTGGTGAAGGTTTTGCCATAACAGATCCTCTGGCCCCACCTAAAAAAACGGAATCTGGACTTAAGAAGGAAGAATACAGACCATCCAGATCACAACTGGTAACAATTTTAAAAAAACGACTTTCTGCCCAAAGAAAAAAGGTAAGAAGCTCGCAAAAATCTTTGGATCGTTTGGTTAGTCCTGATGATCTTAGGAATTGGGCTAACCTTATTCTTACCCATAAAAATAATCTACGCAAAGGGATGAAAGAAACTTCAATTGTAGACTGGCAGGGTGTCAGAATTACAATTAAACTAAAAGAATCGCTAAATCCTGTTGAAAATGCAAACAAGTATTTCAGAAAAGCAGGTAAAATTCATCTGGAAAAAAACCGACTGGAAAAACGAATTTTATCTTCAATGGAGTCTTCTTCATACCTAGAAGATTTGTTAAAAAGAATTGAAACAATGGCAGATCAGGAAGTTACAAAACATCTCACAGCTTTAGCAAAACCTGACAAAAAACAAACAGGTGCTCCTTTAGAGTACATTCTGGATGGAGGATGGCGCTGCCTAGTGGGCAGGAACGCCAAGCAGAATGATCAACTCACATTCAAAATTGCAGGCAGACAAGACATCTGGTTACACGCTAGAGGCATAACAGGGGCACATGTTATATTGAAAAGAGATGGCAGAGCCGACAATCCCAGCTCTGCGGTAATGGACCAGGCAGCCCATATTGCAGCCAAGCACAGTTCCTCCAACGGGGTGATTCCTGTTGACTGGACTCTTGCAAAATATGTTAGAAGGATGAAAGGTGGAGGTCCAGGTCAGGTTGTTTATGTAAGAGAGAAAACTCTATTTGCCGAGATTTAATACCTCCGTTCAAGTATTGAAAAAAATGTTATGTTCTGTTGGAATAGGAGGTTGATTTTGAAAAAAGCAATTGTTTTGGTACTAGATGGTGTTGGCATAGGTGAAATGCCCGACGCTAAAGATTATAAAGATGAAGGCAGCAATACATTAAGCAATACTGCAAAGGCTGTAGGGGGTATGTTTCTGCCTAATTTCCAGAAAATGGGTTTAGGTAATATTGAACATATTGATGGAGTCAATTCTGTGATTTCATCTGTGGCTTCGTGGGGCAAACTTAACGAACTGTCAAAAGGAAAAGACTCTACAACAGGTCACTGGGAAATGATGGGAATTGTTTCTTCCATTGCCATGCCTACTTTCCCAAACGGTTTTCCCGAGGAACTCATCAAAGAATTCTCGCTAAAGTGTGGACATGTGATTATCGGTAACGAAGTTGCCTCCGGTACTGAAATTATTAAACGACTTGGCGAAGAACAGATTCGCACAAAAGGACTGATTGTATACACTTCAGCAGATAGCGTTTTTCAGATTGCTGCCCATGAATCTGTGGTTCCTGTTCAAGAGCTTTATAGATGTTGTGAAATCGCGCGAAAAATGCTTGTCCCTCCCAATTATGGAGTTGGTAGAGTAATAGCTAGACCTTTTGTTGGAGAATCAGGTGAATACTCTCGAACTGCAAATCGTAAAGACTTTTCAGTCTCTCCACCGGCACAAACTTTGCTCGACAAACTTGCGGAAAAGAATATATCAGTCACAGGTATTGGTAAAATTGATGATCTTTTCAACCATAGAAACATAAAATCAGAACATACAGCAGACAATTTTCAAGGTATGAAATTGCTACTTAATAAAATAAAAAAATCATCCGGTGGTTTTATTTTTGCGAATTTTTGTGATTTTGATTCAAAATGGGGGCACAGAAACGATTATCAGGGTTTTGCAGAAGGGCTAAAACAAGTTGATAACTGGCTTCCTCAGTTACAAAATTCATTAGAAAAAAATGATTTATTGATCATTACAGCCGATCACGGCAATGACCCTACAACTCCCAGTACAGATCACTCAAGAGAATACGTTCCTTTGTTAGTTTACTCTGCGGGCTGTAAAGGGGTTTCTCTTGGCACTAGATCAACTTTCAGTGATATCGCAAGTACACTGGCTGAATATTTCCATCTTGGCAAAAACATTTTTCCTGGAACATCATTTCTTAAGGAGGTAATCTGTGACATCTGATGAAATGATTCGAGAAGCTAAAAGCTTAGTAACAAGAAGTTACAGCCCATATTCACATTTTAGGGTTGCAGCTGTTATTGAAGACATTGATGGTCACTTACATGCTGGAGTAAATGTTGAAAACTCATCCTATGGAATGACCATGTGTGCCGAACGATCTGCTGTTTTTGCAGCTGTTGCCACCGGCGTCAAAGAGTTTAAACAAATTGTTATTTATTCACCTGATGGTCCACCGGTACCCTGTGGTGCTTGCAGACAAGTATTGTGGGAATTCTGTGATAAAGATTTTAAGATAACTGTGGTTTCGGACGGCGTTCCCCCCAGAGATTTTCAGTTAGGGAATCTTCTACCTGAAGCGTTTCAGCTGTAGGATCTAAAATTCTTCTTACAGCATTCACAAGATCGCTTGTTCGAAAACCATCGGAAAGATATGTTATCTCACTATTATTCCGTTCTCCACCAATCTGAATTAAGGAAATACCTGGGACTTTTTCTATGATTTCCTCCGGTGAGAAATCAGGAATTGAAGCTGAAACAATTAACAATCCTCCTCCCTCTTTGGTAATTCTTCTAATAATTTCTGAATAATTTGTTTCAACTGCAACCGAAAAACCTGAATTTATCAGGGCTGCTCTTGACCGAGCAGCATCAACACTGTCAGCAAGAGCGATGACAATTGTTGCCGAATCAGCATCCATGTTTACAGATGGGAAAGTTAGAAAAAGTTTAATTGAATTATCTACAGTTTCATAAACAACCTTGCCGCCGTGAGATCTGACCATTGCATAAACTGACGCAAGCCCTGGAGAATTGGATATACGAGGAATAAATAGCCCTTCTAGAGCGTCTTGAATGCCAATATAGCCCTTAACGGAGACACATACTCCTCCGCTTTTCAAATCATCAATAGAACTTATAGTAAAACCTGTAGCGAGGTTTGTATTTTGTAACACAATCAAAAGTCTGACTAAAATATTCTCGAATGAATCTGGATCACAAAGAGCAGCAGCTTTCGTAGATGTCTCAATTACCAGAGAAATTTCAGGCTGAATCAGATTTTTTAACATACCTGTATTGCTCTTGAGAAAACTGTCAAATCTTAGTGTTCTGGGATAATTATTTCTTCCTAAAACGTTAGCAACATCCGCAGAATGTAACTTTATCATTCTTGTGGTGGCTTCATAATTCTTCTGTTCAAGTAATTCTTCAAGAGAGTAAAGATTTTCAAGCATTGCGCTAGAGAGCCGTCCAATGGCATCCATAACTACAGAACTACTACCCAAACCAGCAAGACCAGCGCCACTAATTGGGTAACAAACACCAACCATGCAATCATTTTCAATTCTAGACCAGATAAACTTATGATAAACTAAACCCTTATCGGTTCTCATTCTTAGATCCTTGCTTCCATCCACTTGATATCTAGTATCTTTCAGCAATTGATCTCTATCATCAGAATGAAATAGTGGAAAAAAAACCTCATTGGCTGGTCCGGAAATCAAGTCGTAACTTCCGCTAAGTAATGGACGGAAAACCCCTGATGAATCAATCATCCAAACAAAGTAACCGGCCATTGAAGCTGCTTGTTCTATAAACCGTCTGTCCTGTTTCAAAGCTTTGCTCATAATGCTTCTGCTTGATACATTTTTTGCCACAATAACAGCAAAGTTCTTACCTCTGAATTCCATCAAATCAACTGTTACCTCAACTGGATAAACTCCCTCTTCTAATCCTTTATGCTCTGTTTCAAACTGCAAAGATCCTCTGAGCAACAAGGATTCCCATAAAGTTTTCCACCATTCACCCTCAACCATGGTATTCAATTCGGAAAAATGATGCCCTGGAATTTCATTTTCATTAACACCCAGTTTAGCAGCAACCGATAAATTGCCAGCTATAAAAACGCCATTATGATCTATTATAAAGAATTCATCTGATGTTGAATTTCCAAATGTTCTTATGAAATTAAGATTTCTCTCAAATTTTTTCTCTCTAGAAATATTAGTTAAAAAAGCAACAAAATAACCCTCCCTAGGGGCATAGCAGAACACCTTGAAATAGATGTCGAAACGAGGTGAGTAGAATTCTTTTTCAACAGGGTCACCAGTAATACCAACACTGGTAAAAACCTGTATATCATCCTTAGTCGAAGCAATAGAGAATAAACCGGATATCCGTTTACCAATAATCTTTTCTTTTGAAGTGGCTGTGTATTCAGAAAATGTATGGTTAACATCAAGTATCTTATAATCGATTGGTAGACTGTTACCATCAACTAAAACTTCACCGTACAAATATCCACAAGGCAAAGCCCCTAGCATCTGACGAAATCTTTTTTTCTGAATCCCAATATCATCAAGCATAAACACTCCAATCCGTGTCAGCTAATATACAAATGAAATTCAAACTGATAACAGACACTTGACAGTACAGTCGTTCTGATTGTACAGTATGCCTCCTAACACATAAGTATACAGATTAAGGAGGCTCTAATGAACAAACAGATAACACAAATAGAAAAAGGCGAAGACGTAGTAAGGGTTGCCCTTACTGAATTCCGCAAACGCCAGTATATTGAAATCCGTACATATTATATGGCTGATGATGGAGATTGGAAACCCACACGCAAAGGAATTACACTTGATCCAGACCTGATGAAAGAAGTACATCAAGCTCTTGGCAAGGCTCTTGAAGAAGTAGAAAATGCAAAAGAATCTGACGCCGAATAGTTTTTCCTAAGTTACCAACTGGCCACGCCGTCATAGATATGACCGTGGCCATTGTAACATTCGAGCATCCAACCTCTTACTGCGAAAGTATCATCTTCTCCGTAAAGTCTGTATCTGTAATCCGTACTTCCGGTCAAAGGACATTTGTAACTGTCCGCCCTATATAAATACCCTTCAAGAAGTGAAAACCCCCTCCAATAATGCGCCTCGCCAGCTGACGGATAACCTCCGTTATCACAAGCATAAAAATTTAAACAGTGTGCCAACGAGTTAAGATTGCTTCTACAAGATGCTGCTCTCGCCCTATGAGATACATCCTGAAACTTAGGAATAGCAATGCTGCTTAAAATACCTACAATCACCACTACAATCATTAACTCGATTAAAGTAAAACCAGAATTACCCGCATTCCGAGTATCCACATTCGAGAGAGCAGGAGACACAACCTGATTCATACTTTAAAGGACCTCCACAAAAGGGACATGCCCCTGCAAGGTTATTTACTGAGGCAGAAGAAACTGAACTTTCATCTACAGTAACCTCCGTGGTAGTTTCTTTTGCAACCGTCTCTTCTTTTTTGTGGTCACCTTTGCTCTTCAAGTGCCATTCTAAGGCTTTTCCCATGGCATCTGCACAAGATAGTATTCTGGTTCCATTCTGCCACGCAAGCCTGTGACAACTGATTCCCTTTAACTCGCTTGCTATTTCAGAAGGATGAACATGGCTACGCAGAGCAAGAGATACCATTCGACTTATGGCTTCACTCTGGCTTGCAGCACACCCACCTGCTTTTCCCATCTGACTAAATATTTCAACAGGTCCATGTTCGTCTTCATTAATAGTGACATAAAGATTACCACAACCTGTTACTACTCTTCTTGTAACTCCTTTTGTAAGCTCTGGTCTTGGTCTTGGACCAACCATAACCGGTATCTCAACCTCTTCTGTCTTCTCTGAGTTCAAATTCAAAACCTGTTTATTTCGACTCCCGTCTCTGTAAACAGTCACACCTTTGCACCCAAGCTGCCTAGCAAGGCGAAAGACCTGAGCAACATCTTCTCTTGAAGCATCTGAAGGAAGATTCACAGTTTTAGAAACTGCGTTGTCTGTAAATTTTTGAAAAGCCGCTTGCATTCTAACATGATATGAAGGGCTAATATCATGGGATGTAACAAAAACTTTCTGTACATCATCTGGAACGCCTTCCAGCCCTTTACAACTGCCCTTTTCAGCAACCATTCCAATCAATTCTGCAGAATGAAAATGCCTTTCCATTGCAACTTTGGAAAACTCAGGTACAACTTCGTGAAGTTCATCTCCTTCATCCAATAGGTTTTTACGAGTGTATGCAAGAGCAAAAACAGGCTCTATGCCACTAGAGCAACCAGCAAGAATACTTATGGAACCGGTTGGAGCAATGGTTGTTACTGTAGCATTCCTCATTTCAGGCAAATTTTTGGTATCGTAAAGACTGCCTTTGAAATTGGGAAATGCACCTCTTTCTCCCGCAAGATCTGCACTGGTCTGTTTTCCCTTATCTGCCACAAAACTCATTATTTCTTCCGCTAGAACAAGCGCTTTTTCGCTATTGTAAGGTATGGCCAATCTGAACAACAAATCGGCAAAACCCATAAGACCCAATCCTATCTTTCTGTTACCACTAACCATTTCAGTAATTTCAGGAAGTGGATACTTGTTTACCTCGATAACATCATCAAGAAACCTCACTGCATTTCGAACAGTTTTTTCAAGACGGGTCCATGCTACTTCAGGATGCCCATTTGAGCCTCGTCTCACCATAAGAGAAAGATTGATTGAGCCAAGATTGCATGCCTCGAAAGGCAACAATGGCTGCTCACCACAAGGGTTAGTAGCCTCAATCTGGCCTATATGAGGCGTGGGGTTTGCTTCATTTATTTTATCTATAAAAATCAAACCTGGTTCACCACTGGCCCAGGCACTATCTACAATCTTTGAAAATATCGATTTTGCACTTAAACTTTCGACTTCTTCACCGGTTCGGGGATTAATCAAAGAAAATTGTTCACCCCTATCTACAGCATTCATGAAAATATCCGTTGCCCCAATAGATAGATTAAAATTATTAAGTAGATTCATGTCCTGCTTGACAGTTATAAATTTTTGAATATCAGGATGATCAACCCGAAGCACTGCCATGTTTGCCCCGCGACGAACACCTCCCTGTTTAACTGTTTCTGTAGCATGGTCAAAAACAGTCATAAATGAAATCGGCCCGCTGGAAACACCCTTTGTTGAATGAACACAATCATTTTCCGGCCGAATACGCGAAAATGAAAAACCGGTTCCACCACCACTTTTATGGATAAGAGCAGTGTTTTTTACAGCAGTAAAAATGCTATCCATACTGTCTTCCACTGGAAGTACAAAACAGGCAGAAAGCTGACCAAGTGGTTTACCTGCATTCATCAATGTTGGTGAATTAGGTAAAAATTCTTTTCGAGCCATCATGTTATAAAATACCGCTGCCCACTGGCCGGGATCTCCTTCCCATTTCGATTCCGCATCAGCAATAGTTGATGCAACCCGCCATAACATCTCGGACGGGGTCTCTAGTATTTCACCATCACCGCTTCTTGTGAGGTATCGCTTACGGAGCACCATTTCAGCATTTGGCGTAAATGTTGGAGTTACCAGATTCTCGACAAGAGGCTGTTCACGCTCTTCCTTTTTATTTTCAGTATGAAAAAAGTCTTCAAAAAGACTATTATTCTCAGTTAACACAATAACCCCTCTCATTATCAATTAGGACAGAATTATCAATATTTAGTATCCAAAGCAAACCTGTTACACTACAGGTTGTGGATATGCCAATTATACTACTATACAGAAACTAGCAAATAGACTAGTTTCACGCCGATTTCCAAAAATGCTTAAAGCAAGGCACTTGCCGAAGGTCTTATCTTTTAATAATGTTCCCGTATGGAGGATTAATGAATACAAAATCTGAAAATAGACTAGTGCTTGAGGGTGAAGTAATGTCTAATCTAGACAGTATGTACAGATACGCTCTTCATCTCTCACGAAATAATGATGATGCTGGTGATCTTGTTCAAGAAACTTGTGCAAGATCCTTGAAGGCTGCGGATAAATTCAAGATTGGAACTAATGCCCGTGCATGGTTGTTTGCAATTATGAGAAACATATTTTTTAACCAGTACCGCGCCAGAAGCAGAGGCGAAATTCCAAGCGATTGGACAGATGAAGTGGAATCAGGAGATCAAAGATTTACTGGAAGTGTGTGGCCACAGCCATTCGAACTGTTTCTTCGTGAAATGATGAAAGAAGATATCAATAAAGCCATGGAAAAGTTAAGCAGTGATTTTCGTAGTGTGGTAATGTTATGCGATGTTGAAGGGTTTTCTTATGCTGAAACTGCCAAACTACTTGATATTCCCGTGGGGACGGTAAGATCAAGGTTACACAGAGCCAGAGCTTCTCTGCAGAAGATGCTAAGCCAATGGTTCAATGAAGGGTTGGGAAAAAATGGATCCTGAATGTATTTTTGTTCTTGATCATTATAATGACTACATCTCTGGGGAGTTACATCCAGATAAAATTGAAAGGGTAGAAAAGCACTTGAAACTGTGTCCAAATTGTGAAAATTTCCTAAGCAAAGCTTTTCAAATTCACGGACGAACAATTGATTTATTAAAAAGAGTTCCCGCGCCAAAAACCCTAAAAAAATCTATATCCGATTTGTTTGATTCAGCTTGAAAATCAGCAATAAGATACTCGTTTCAGCTGGTATTATAATTGCATTTTTACCGGTTCTCCTTTTTAGAAGACCTGCAAACACTGTTAGATCGGGAAATGATTTGTCGACCCTTTCATGGTTGCTTGCAGACAGTCAAGGTCAGGGAACCTGGCAGCTTTACCCTATAACAATTACAATAACCATTGGTGAATGGGTCACTTTTGCAACCATAACAAATTGCGGCAGAACAACTCAACCTAATGAGAGATTATCAGAGTATATTCCATTTCCCCTTGACTATACGCATACAAACAATACTGTTTCAATTATTTTCAACGAGGTTCCATGATTAATTTTAAATACATTTCAGCCACTGCGCTACTTCTTATCATTTTGTGTTTCGCCGGTTGCAAAGAAGAAGATACGCCTGCTGACACCGTTGCTACAGAAACAATTTCAATTCTTTCAGTACCTGGCGTGATCAGCCTTCCAGATTCAGATGGTTTTGTATCAATGGAAGAAAGCGAACATGAAGTAATCCTTCTATACTGCTGGTTACCTATTGGGGAATATCCGGAAAACGATGGAGATCTTACATTCCTGTCATCATTAAATGAGAGGGGCGTAACCGCTGTTCCAATCCAATTCAATACTACAGTGCGAAATGCAGCTCAAACTCAACTGAATTCAATGGATATTTCTTTAAGTGTAGCCCTTGGAGATGAAACACTTAAAGATTTCCTCGTGACCGATAACCTACCTGTAGCTACCCTTGTTCATGCAAATGGTACTGTTGTTTCTGCATACGGATTTGGCTGTGCCGAAAGGGTTCTCCGGGGAATTCAGTGAACCATTATTTCATAAGTGATACGCATCTGTACCCTATTGGGAAAACACATCCAGGTAGACAACCTTTAAAGAATTTTTTAAAGGAATTGTCGTGCTTAGAGCCAGGCAAATTATGGATTTTGGGTGATTTATTCGATTACTGGTTTGAGTACAAAACAGTAATTCCATCTGGATTTTCTGATATACTTTCTCTTTTAAAAAATTTATCGGAAAACAAATGGCAGGTCTTTTTTTTGCCGGGAAACCATGACTGGTGGTGCGGCCATAACCTTGAAGCTGAAACTGGAATGAAGATAATTTATCAAAGAACCTATTGTGAAGAAATTAATGGCAAAAAAACTATTCTTGCCCATGGAGATGGGCTTGGCTCTGGCGACAAAAGTTACAAACTCATGAGACCATTTATAAGGTCAGCTCCGGTTACATTTCTTTTTTCCATGGTTCACCCCACAATAGCAACAGCTCTTGCTAAACTTTTTTCTCATACCAGTAAAAGAGTTCTTCGCAAACAAGTTGATTACATTCCTGATTATTTGACTGAATGGGTTCTAAATCAAGCAGACAAAGGTATAGAACTTGTTGTCACAGGACATACGCATTGTCCTTCTATTACAAACCACGAAAACATTATTCATGTATCACTTGGCGACTGGATAAACCACTTCACATACTTGAAGGTAAGCGAAGGAGAAATAAAGCTATATGAATATCAATAATAAAATATTAATTACCGTTGTAATTCCCGTGTACAATGAAGCCGAAAGTCTTCAAGAACTATTAATGGAAATCAGCACAGCCTTAAGTGGTAAGAATTGGAATGCTGTTGTAATTGATGACGGCAGCAACGACGGAACATGGAATATTATTTCTCAGTTATCTGAAGAATATCCACTGAAAGGGTTAAGGTTTGGCGCCAACCGCGGTAAAGCAGCGGCTCTTGCGGCAGGGTTCAATGAAGCAGATGGAGAATTCATTAGCACCCTTGATGGTGACCTTCAAGATGACCCTGCTGAAATTCTACCTATGATCAAAAAAATGAAAAAAGATCATCTTGATTTAATTAGTGGTTGGAAAAAGGTGCGTCATGACCCTGCTGGAAAAAGACTCCCATCTAAAGTGTTCAACAGTGTTGTAGGGCTTACAACTGGAATTCATCTTCATGATTTCAATTGCGGGTTAAAAGTATACAGAAGTGCTGCTGCAAAAACTCTTGAACTTTATGGTGAGATGCACAGATATACACCTGTTCTAGCTTTTCGAAACGGTTTTAAAGTTGGCGAAAAAGCTGTAAATCACAGGGTTCGCAAACACGGTTACAGTAAATACGGGCTAGCCAGATTTTTTCGAGGATACACAGATCTAATCACAGTACTTTTCCTCGGTCGTTACTCGTACCGCCCACTGCATTTTTTTGGTGGAATAGGCACAATTCTTTCCTTTGCCGGTTTTGCCATAAATGTTTACATGTCCATACTCTGGCTTGGTGGCCAGTCTATTGGTAACAGGCCATTACTTCTCATGGGTGTATTCCTTATGCTGGCAGGTTTCCAGTTTATATCAATGGGGCTGCTTGGGGAAATGATCCTTAGGTTTAACCCTCGGAAACCATACACTATCACATCACAGACAAAATGAGAATTGTTCTTTTAAGCCCTCTTCCACCTTACCGTGGAGGGATTGCACAATTTGGGAAAATGCTACTTACCGGATTGGAAAAAGAAGATTGTGAAGTAACAGCTATTAACTACTCACACCTTTACCCTAATTTTCTTTTCCCAGGCAAAACCCAATTTGAAGATGGTTTTAGCTCAGCAGATGGATTATTACATGCTTATCAACCTTTTTCTTGGAAAAAAACAAGAGAATCAATAGACAAAATGAAACCTGATATTATTATTTCTCAGTGGTGGCATCCATTTTTTGCCAAATGTCTTTCTGCTGTTAATCCAGGCCATTCAAAATCTGTATCAATCTGTCACAATGTATTTCCCCATGAATCCTTTCCGCTGGCAGGTTATCTTTCAAGAAAATTCTTCCGCAAACAGGACTTGATGGTGGTTCATTCAGAAAAAGCCGAGATTGAAGCAGAATCAACAGGAAAAAAAGTATTAAGGTTGTTTCATCCGATTTATGATCAGTACAAAAACACCGGCCTTCCTAGAGAGCAGGCAAGAAACAAACTTGGCTTGAAAACCGGTCAGAAAGCTCTTCTTTTTTTCGGCCTAGTAAGAGATTATAAAGGTTTTGATGTTCTTCTTAAAGCTTGTGACCTACTTCCGGAAGAATACACAATTATTGCCGCAGGTGAAAATTACACCAACACGAATTACCAATCTTCTAGACTTTTATGGGAAAATTCATTCATTCCTGATTGTGATGTTGGTACCTGGTTCAATGCAGCAGATATTGTTGTTTTACCTTACAGAAAAGCTTCCCAAAGTGGAATTGCTCAAATAGCACTTGCTTTCAACAAACCTATGGTTGTAACAGACACAGGTGGTCTTGCAGAAACAGTTGTTCCGTGCAAAACTGGAACAATTGCAGCTGAAGCAACTGCTGAAAGCATTTCAAAAGCCATACTCCAGTGTTCCAGCCTTATGAACTCAAAAATCACCACAACAGAAATCAGGAAGAAAGCTTCAGAATTCTCGTGGTCATCTTATGTTAAAAAATTAATTGGAGCTGTTCAATGAAGATTTTTCTTACAGGTAGCTCTGGTTTTATCGGTGGATATATAAAAAAGGCGGCAGAAAAAGCCGGTCACTCTGTTGTAACACACAGTTTTTCCAAACAAGGAGTTTTCTCTGTACTTCCTTCTGGAATAGATCTAGCAATAAACAGTGCTGGAAGACTAGGCGGACAGGGTGCTTCCATTGATGAATTGAATGCAGCCAATGTACAACTTCCCCTAACCATGAGTTTACAGTGCAAATTAGCTGGAATTCCCTTAATTCATCTTAGTACACCTGGCGTAACAGGTCTTACTGCGGACAGCAAAGAAACCCACAAATATGATCCTTTAGGCGATTACGAGTTATCAAAAGTCAAAGCTGAAAAACAACTGCTAAACTCTTGTCCTAAAGTCACTATTCTCAGACCAGACTTTGTATTCGGACCTGGAGACATGCACAAATTTCCACTGTTTCGACAAGCTAGTAAAGGATGGTTCCCCCTGGTGGGCAAAGGGGATGCCAGAACGAGACCTACAGATGTAAGAGATGTAGCCGAAGCAGTGCTTAATAGTTTTCCCGGCAAGCCTTTACATCAGGGAATTTACAACATTGGTGGACCAGAAATTCTTTCAGTACGCGAATTGGTTTTCATGATTTCTGTTGCACTGGGTAAATCAGTGCAGTTTATTCCAATCCCTCATTTTGTTTTTAAAACAGCTTTGTCACTGGGCCCTCTGTGTCCCAATGCTCTTTCCCAAAGCAGGTACAATCTTTTTGGAATGGATAGATTCTGTAATACAAACAAAGCAAAGAAAAAAGGTTTTGCAGCTTCGCACACCTTCAGCATCACAGCCATAGAAGCGGTAAACTGGTACACAAAGCAGGGATTATTGTGACCGGAAAAAAAATCACTTTAATATCAAAAATCCTTCTGTTTTTAGTTGCAACTATTGCTGTTTTTCTTATATGGAAAAACGGTGGTGTCTGGTATGAAGAAATCCACAAACATCAGTGGAATTTGAATATAGGTCAACTTGTGACTTCCGCAGTTCTGCTTACTTTTTCCTTAGTCTTGACCCCATCTACATGGGTATTGATATGCAGATCAATGGGCTCAAAAGTACCTGGCAAAGAATTGTTTGCCGCATGGTATTCAAGTCAACTTGGTCGGTATATACCTGGAAAAATCTGGTTGTTCGCAGGCAGAGCTGGTTTTTTAAAAGCAAATGGAATGAAAATAGGCAGAGCAGCAGCTACCACTGTTTATGAATTGTTTTTTTCTGTAGCATCAATTGGCCTTATTGTGATAATACTCGCACTGACCTCCCCTGAAATATTCCAGCAAACTGGAGGTCAAATTCCTGCAATAATCGCTTCATCATTTGTTTTTCTTCTTCCTCTTCTTCATCCTGTACAAAACTATTTTTGCAGAAGAAAAGGGATTGATCCAGATTTTCTTCCAACTGTTAACACAACCATAACAGCTACTCTTATATTTTCCTCGTTATGGTTGATAAGAGGGTTATCTCTTTTCCTTCTTCTGAAAGGTGCAGGGTTGAACAATATTTACTTTTCTTACTCTGTTGCAGCAGCACCACTATCATGGCTGGCTGGTTATGTTGCATTTTTCGTTCCAGGTGGTATTGGTGTGAGAGAGGCTGCAGCTGCTGCCATAGCAGCACCTTTACTTATCTCTCCTGCAGCTGTTGTTATTGCAGGACAACGAATTTTCATGGCGATTATAGAAGTATTTCTAGCTCTGTTAAGCACAGGAAAACTAAAATTCAATTCTAAGCAGGAGGAATAAGTGTATATGCTCAAAAATGAAAAAACTATTCTGGGAATAACACTAATTCTTCTGTCAGTTCTAACATACTGGACTATTTTTACAACTTCCCGCCTGCCTGGCGGTGATATGAGTGATACTGTCAGCCAGGGTTATCCTTTTTTCTCGTACACAGAAAGTCGTCTTTCGCAAGGCGAACTTCCACTGTGGAATCCATACATTTTCTGCGGTATACCATTTTATGAATCCTTTAGTGCACCGGTATTTTATCCGCTGCGCGGCCTGCCCATGGTACTTTTTGGTTCCGAGATTGCCATTAGATTCCTTTTTCCAGTACACCTTATTATGGCAGGATTTTTCGCATGGCTTTTTCTTAAATCAGTTGGTGTTTCTAGATGGGGCTCACTTGTTGGAGCTTTTGCTTATGCCTCAGGTGCTTGGGCGAACACGCTTTTTTATGCCGGCCACGGAAGCAAAATTATATGCTGGGCATGGCTGCCACTGCTTTTGTGGGCTGTGGTAAAATGGGCTGAAAAAAGAGACAGCAGATACATCGCTACAGGTGCCATAGCCATTGGAATGCAAGGATTATCAAGCCATCCTCAAATGATTCTTTATTCAGCTGGTTTTGCTCTAATTCTTGCTCTTTTTCTAATTAAGAAACCTTCTGTAAAATCCATTTCATTAAACATTGGTGGACTTACCGCCATTATACTTCTGGGTTCAGCGCTTGCAGCAATACAGCTTTATCCCGGCTTTAAATTCAGTGAATTCACTTCAAGAGGCGAAGATTTATCTCTGGACGCTGCATCAAGTTATTCCCTTGCACCAGAAGAATCTCTTACCATGCTTCTTCCTGGAATGTTTGGATTAAGACATGGTTTCCCTGATAGTTCAGTGAGTGGAATACCAGTTTACTTCGGCAGACTTGGGTTAAGGCTTTCAAGTGAATTTATGGGTGTAGCATTTTTTATTCTTGGTATGGCTGGGCTTATTTTAGGCAAAAATAGAAAAGTAAAATTTGCCCTGATAGCGATTGCTCTTACAGGCACAATAGTATCCTGGGGTGGTTACACCCCTGTGTTTGCTGTTCTTTACAAGGTTTTCCCTATTTTTCGGAAACTCAGGGCTCCTCACATGGCGGCATTTGTAACAACATCCTCTATTGCACTTGCTTCAGGAATGGGATTTGACGCTTTGTTTACAGGGCAACTTAATTCCCAAAAACTAAAAAAAGTCTTTATCACGCTTTCAGGATTTTCAGCCCTATTCCTAGTTCTAATGTTGGCAGCAAACCCTGTATCAAGATCTCTTCAGGCATCTTGGTGGGCAAAAGCTGGAATAACAAATACAGCCCAGTTCGGAGCTGTGATAACACAAAGAGTTTCCCTACTCTTTACGGATTTTTTAAGGGTATTTACGGTTTCAGCTATCTTGGCTGCTCTGGTTTTTGTTATAAAAAAAGGCAAAGGTTCTGTTTGGGTATTTGCCATGATAGTTATAATAATTTCATCTATTGAATTGATTCCTTTCAACAGAGATTTTCAGGTTTACCTTCCATCTACCACAATTGAATCCATGTTTCCTGATTCTCCTCTGTTAAGAGAAATGGCTGAAAACGGTCGTGTTTTCCCAGGTGGCAATGAACTTGTTCCCCTTGGAATCAGGTCTGTATACGGTTATCATGCTGCAAAACCTGCGGCAACAGACAGACTTATGGAACTTGTTCGTTCAGCGTCCCCCTGGGTATTAAGGCAAACGGGAATGACTGTTTATGCATCAAGTGAGGGCAATTTTAGCTGGGATGAGCTTCATCCAGCGCTTGCTGAGGGCATTCCAAATTATCCTGTAGATCCTATGCCAAGGGCTTTCATTGCAAGATCCGTTTTTTCTGGGTCAACCGAAGACGGTTTCCAAATTATCGAAGCTGGAATAGACCCTCAAATTCGATCAATTGTTGAAGATTCTCCGCAAACTTATGACGGAGTCACAGGTACTGCAGATATCATTATTGATCTTCCTGAAACTGTTACAATACAAACAAATACATCTGGAGCAGGTTATTTAATATTAGCTGATTCATGGTATCCTAACTGGAGAGTAACCGTTGATGGAACCCCTCAAACAGTATTCAGAGCAAATGGCTGGATGCGAGCTGTTCAGATTCCAGCTGGCCAACATACAGTTGAGTTTTCCTACAGCAACCATAATGTGATTCGTGGTGGTATAATAAGTGGTGCTGCGATTCTACTAATTCTTCTGTTGTTTCTGTTTACTACAAAACGAAAAAAAGGCTAAATGCATAAGAATTCAAAATTTTATAAAATTCAAAACTGGGCAGGTCTAATACTACTCTTAGCTGCAGGGTATTATTTCTATTCTCAGTTACTGCCTGATTGGCAGCCAAAACTAGAAGAATTCTGGGCTACTTCCAGGCAGGATGCCAGTAGACCATTAATGTTGCTATCTTTTGTGCTAGCGTGGTTCGGTTACTATTTTGCACCTCTTCCCTGGAAAAAGATTCTTGAAGCTCTAAAAGTTCCAAGAATTGATCGAGGCGAACTTCGAAGAAACTGGTACATCACGCAAATGGGCAGTTATATGCCAGGTAAACTCTGGATGGTCTTAGGAAGACTAACATTTCTCAAAATGAACGGTACTAGCACTTTCAAAGGTGTTACTGCCCTTATTCTTGAAAACATATACATGCTTATTGCCCTTGGAATACTAGCTCTTGTTGCTTTGCCCTTCCTAGGATCTGATCTTCCACCTGCGGTTACAATCGCACTGTGGATTTCAGCTGCTTTTGCTTTTCTTATGCTATTTGCACCTGGATTACAGAAAGTCTTTGCAAAAAGAATGGCCAAAAATTTTGATGTGGATATGGAAGAGCTTCCTCACATAAGTCATAAAGACCAGTTCAAATTTATTGGCGCTCATATTCTATCCTGGTCTCTTAGAAGTCTCGCACTATATGTATGGTTCAGAGGGTTTGGTGTTCCAGAATCTACCCCACCTGTTGCCATGGTGGCAGTATGTCTTCTTGCGGCTCCAGCATCTTGGTTGATAGCGCTGGTTATGGTTTTTATTCCTGGGGGAATTGGTGTAAGAGAATCAATCAGAGGTTTGTTTCTTGCTCCTTTTGTAGTTGGTGGCATGGCTGTAGCAACAACAATAGCCCTTGCACAACGAGCTGTTGTTATGCTTGTAGAAATACTTTTTGCACTTCAGGCAGTAATTTATCAATTCCTTTGTAAACATTTCCCAGTAAAGATGAACCATTTGAATCAACTCTCACACTTAAGCTGGAGTGCAATGCAGGCATGGTTTTGCAGGCACAATATGGCAAAACCTCCACATCCTATTAATGTTACTTTTTCAGTTACTGGAAGATGCCAATCCAGATGCAAAACCTGTTACATATGGAAAGACAAAGAACACAAGAACATTTCTGAAGACCTAAATCTTGTTACAATAGAACGACTATTTAGATCAATAGGTTGGACTTACTTTTTTAATGTCTCCGGTGGTGAACCGTTCCTTAGAAATGATCTTGCAGATATTGTAAGGCTGGCGTGCAAACACCTTAGACCGGCAGTTGTACACATTCCAACCAATGCTATAATGCCTGAAAAAATCGAGGCCACCACAAGAGAAATTCTTGAAATCATTCATCAGGAAGCTCCAGGCACCGTATTAACTATCAAACCGTCTTTTGATGGAATTGGTGATCAGCATGATGAGATTAGGGGTGTTCCTGGTAACTTCACCAAGCTTCTTGATACCTTGTCAAGACTCAAAATACTCAGAGATGAATTTGAATACCTTCATGTAGGCGTGGGCACTGTTGTTTCTAAATTTAATCAGAACAGCCTTGAATCAATAATTGATTATGCAAGCACTCTAGGAGTTAATACCTACATCAATGAAGTTGCCGAGGAAAGGGAAGAATTCTTTAACCTAGGCAGTGGCATCACCCCTGACGAAGACAGTTATCGAAAAATCATGCTCACTTTCAAAGATAATGTTAGAGCAAGCATGAAAGGTATGAAACTTCTTTCAAGAATAACAACTGCAATGCGCTTAGTCTACTATGACCTTGCTGCTGATATTCTTAAAGAGAACAAACAAGTTATCCCATGTTATGCCGGTATTCTTAATGTACACATCAATTCTGATGGTGGAATCTGGCCATGTGCGGTATTAGCCTACAACGGTCAGATGGGTAAAGTTGGTGAAAACTCTGATTTCCTGGAAGTATGGAATTCAAAAGAAGCAAACAATATAAGAAAAAGCATAAAAGCAGGCGAATGTGCCTGCCCGCTTGCCAATCAAGCATACTCAAATATAATTATGGACCCAAAGAGCCTTATGAAAACTATATGGATTGCCATAAAAGGTTAATTTAATCAAAGTTAGCAGAGAGTCTACAAATACAATGAAAGGATATGTTTATGAAATTGTCAATACTTCTTGTTTTACTAGTTACCGTTATGATGTTCGCAGAAAATCCAGGAATCTACGGAACTACAAATAATCCTGCACCTGCACAACCTGCAACAGATACTTTTGAAATTATTGTGATTAATACCTTTGTGTGCCCGTATGCAGATATGATTCTTGGTATGGATTATGTAAGTTCAGAAGAACTCCTTCTTTTCACAGACAATACTATCGATAATGAAACTCTTTGGGTTGCCAATCCAGACGATGGTACTGAAGTGAGCGCAATATCATTGACCTGGAGCACTCCCGACCCTTTTGGTATTGCGGATAATTATTCCTCAGGCGGTGAACCTCATTGCAATGATTTTGGTGATACTATGATATGGTATGGTCAAAGCTTTGATAACTCATATGTAAATCCATATGAAGCTGATGGAAGAGGGATGGACTTCGACGGCACATATATTTGGGAAGCTCATGGACCACTTTATGCAACATCAGGTGCTTGTCTTCGAATGAATCCTGATGGTACAGGGCACACTTTTTATAACTTACCTGGTATCACAACTCAGCTCAGTGGCCTAACCACTTATCCTATTTCCGGTTCACTTGGAATTGCTGTAACTGCTTATAGTACATCTTCTGATAAGTACATCTGGTTTTTCGAATTTGATGGAAACAACATGACACTGCTCGGTTCAGCCGAACTTCCTGACTGTTACATATCTTTCGGACTGACCTATGCAGATACTCGGGATAGTTTCTTCTGGTCCTGGCTAGATGAAAGCGCCGGTTATCACATCAGCGAACTTCAGATTACGGGAACCTCCCTCCAGAGAAACACATGGGGCGCCATTAAGTCGTCTTTCTAGAAAAAATCAAATTGTTTAACAACTAAGGCGGGGCACTTGCTCCGCCTTTCTTGTTATTAAGATTTAGCAAACAAGTAGAGGGCTCAGTCCGTCAATGTGGTGCATGAACACCAAGACATTTAGGCACATTTTTTTCAATCTCGTTTAACTGTTCTGTCTTCGCCGGTACTTTGATATCAATGGACCTGAGAGATTCCTGATTCATGTATCTTCTTCCCGATATCCAATCCTCGTGTTGTTCCAATAAAACCATCCCAACAAGCCTGATCACAGAGTCCCTGTTAGGAAATATCCCCATGTTCCTGCTCTTCGCTTCACCTGAACCATGGCTCTTTTCGAACGCTTTCTCGACTCAAGCAACCAGTTGGGATAGTAACTATTTTTCCTAAGTTTTGGAATATTCAGATCGAGAGTCCCAGCTCTGGTATGCAGAGCTCTAGTGCACTAGGCGACCGATAAGCGTTTTGATGCTTGCAGAGAATCCTCAATTCATTTCAAAAACGCAAACACTCAAATACCAATATAGATATACCGCAATGTAAGTATTGACAATAGAACGATATTTGCATATTGTCGTTAGAACATTGGAGGCATAATGCAGATAAAAGATTTAGCAAAGACAAGAATTGGTCATTCATTCAGACACAAACTGGTCAATGACCCTGAGGGAAACACCAAAATAATACAACCGAAGAATATTTCTTCAACAGGTTTTCTCGATTTAAAAAACTATCCGCCAATTCAAACAAAGATTGTACCAAACAATCCATTAGCTACAGGTGAAGTTTTATTTCTAAACAAAGGAAGGTTTGTTGCAGCTATTTTTAACGAATCAGAACAAGAGTGCTGGACTACACCAGGCTCTGTAATAATTCTTACTCTAAACTCAACTAAAATCTTACCAGAATATCTTGCTCTTTACCTAAATTCTTCAAAAGGGCGACAAAAACTTAACAGAGTAACTGAATTTAGTTCAATTCCCTTTATCACAAGAACCAATTTGGAACGAATAGATATTCCCATACCCTCCAAAGACAAACAGAAAAACCTCATTAATCTTATGAGCACAATTTCAAGATATGAAAAGTTAACAACAAGAAAAACTAATTTACTTAAAAATATTCTTAATGCAAAATTGGAGTTTTAAAAATGACTTATTCACAAGAAAGCCTTAACAGAATACTATGGAATGCTGCTGATTCATCAAGGTCAAATGTAGATGCAAGTATTTACAAAGATTATGTCTTAATGTTTCTTTTCTATAAGTACATGAGTGATCTGTACCAGGCAGAGCTTGAAAAACTGAAAATAAGATATGCCAATAATGAAGAAAGAATTAGAATAAGAATCAAAAAATTCAGATTCATTCTTCCTGAAGGCACAACCTTCTCTG
>JAOZUR010000096.1 GCA_029938555.1 Candidatus Sabulitectum sp.
GATACTTCGAAGTCATTGATTCTCCAGCAGTTTACTCAACTTATTTAACTTATCGGCTGTACTGGATTCAAGTATTTTTTGTTTGTAGTGTGTGCTGTCGGTGTTTGATACCAATTCCTGGAATAGATTCTGTGCTCTGGCCAGTTCTTTTCGGGCTTGATATAATCGCCCACGGTCATAAAGGCATTCGGTTAATGTACCCACCAGGTCGATGGTTCTGATAGATGGATCCTGTTCAATATTTGCTGTTGCGTTGCGGAGATTTTTCTCGGCCTGCTCTAGGGCACTGGCTCTTTCCAGTGTTGGGTTGTGAAAACGCTCTGTTCCTCTGAATCCCTGCAGGGTTTTGAGTGTAGTTTCATCCATATTTCCTGATATATCATCAGTTTCCAGCTCGGAGAGAAGGATATCGGCTTTTTTGAAATCTTTTTTGTTTATGAGCATTGTAACCAGGTTCATTCTTGCATTTAACGCCATGGGAGCAAGACCAAGTTCATCTGCGGTTTCAATGGCTTTTTTGTATCTGATCTCGGCACTGGAGAAGTTGTTTTCATTTGTGTCAAGTATGGCCAGATAGCTGTTTGCCCATACTCCAAATCGCTTAGTGCCGGTTGCTTCCACCAGCTCAAGACATCGCTGGAAATAGTCTCTGGAAAGATCAAATTCCAAAGCACTGTAGTAAGCCTGGCCCAGATTAACATAGGCACCTAATATAGAATGGGTATCACCTGTTTCAGTGAAGACCTTCAGAGCATCATTGAGTATATCAATTCTCGTTTTATATCTGCTTGTGGCAAACAGGGAGACTGCTGTATTCATCAGGGCTTTTGCCTCACCGACTTTGTCGTTCAGTTGACGGTATATGGTAACAGCTTTCAGGCATTCCTCTGTGCTGTCTATTCTTGAGAGTGCTTTCCGGGCAATTGTGCTGTGTCTCATGTAGTAGGTGGCGCGAAGCTGCTTTCTTTCTCTCTGATCTTTAATCGTTTCTATGTCTTTTTTGACAGCTTTCAGCAGCTCTATACTCTGGTCTATAGAGCCGGTAAGATGCTTTATGAAAGTTATCTGAAGACGCGACATTATTCTGCCTTTTCCAGGAGGAAGAAATTGAACGGCTGCCTGGTAAAGATTATCTGCTTTGCTGTAATCTCCCATATTCAAATGAAGATTTGCTTCACTAAAGCGAAGCAATCCAATCTGACTGCTGTGTGTGGTAAACTTTGCAGCATCCTTAAACATTTCAGCGGCCTTATCATGTGTTGCGAAGTGAGTATAGGCTTTCCCAAGTTCCAGTCGGGCAAGAAATGCATCAGAGTTGCTTTCTTCTGCAGAGTCGGCGAAAGACATATACAGCTCGAGCCATCGAAGAACTTCCCGCTTTGCGTCCCTTTCATCTGCCTGCTTCATAGCTAGAAGGGTAAACTGCATGGCTCTGGCAGAATCCAGGCTGTCACCAAAATGATGGGCAACCAGAGGAATAACACTGGTATTCCCATGGTTGTAGATGTTTTCGTAGTAATGCCCGAATCTAGACTGAAGAGTTTTTCTTGTTCCAAGATTTAGTTCCTGAAGAAGGTAGCTTCGCATGGTTTCATTCACGAAGCGGTATTCAATGGTATTGGTTAGGGAAATTTTTTCACTAATTAAACCCCGTTGCAAGAGTTCATCCAGCGCTTTTGCAATATCAAATTCATTTCTGTTAAGAACTGCGGATATAGGCTCCGGTGAAAAATAACCTCCAGCCATGAGTGATGCTGTGTGCAGAACTTCTCTTGCGAACCGGCCAAGGTTCTCTAGTCGCACTGACATTAATTGAAAAAGGGTTTCAGGAAGAGGCAGATCACTGCTTATCTCATACTTCCAACCTCCTCCAATTACCGGCATAATTGCTTTTTTGTCACGCAATGAAAGAAGAAGTTCTATAAGATACATAGGGTTGCCGCTGGATTGTTTTACCAGCATTTGAAGAACTTCCTTGGGAATTTTCGGGTCGCGAAGTGCGAACATGACCATGTGTCTGGTGTACTCTTCACCCAACTTTTCCAGCTTGAGTGATGTGAAATTAACAAGAGTGGAGAGAATTCTGATCTTCTTCTGAATTCCTGGATAATCTTTCTGGGGTTCTCTCATTGTGGCAAGAAAAAGAATCGGAAGATCAGTAGATGCTCTGGCCAAGTAGGCAAGTAGATCAAAGTCATTAGCTGATATCCATTGCAGATTATCCACTACGAAAATTACTGACCGCCTGGTTGCGACCCACTTAAGAATAGAAAAGATCTCTGAGTATATCCTGAACCTTACTACACCTTCTTCGTCTGTAGATGGTGCATGAGACAATTTTAGATCCAATCCGGGAAATAATTCGGCAGTCTGAGGCAGAACCTCAGTTAGAGTATTGGTCAGGTCTTTGAGGTCATCTCCAGAGAGAGTATCCAGCTGTTGGGCAATAGAACTGGATAGTTGCTGATATGGTCTGTCGATACCCAGCTCATCGTATCTGGTCTTAAGAAAATGACATTCTTTGAAATTGGAAAAGTGTTCCAGTTCCTGGGCCAGCCTACTCTTGCCTATGCCTGGTTCTCCGGAGACGAGAACAAATTGCCCTTTTCCCGCCACTGCCTCATTGAGGATGCCTCGTACTGTGGACAGTTCCTGCTCTCTGCCTACGAAATGTTCAAAGGAAATCTCATCGCCCAGGCTACCTGTTGTAACATCATCGTAGAAAGACACTCTTCCCCGTCCGCCTTTTTTTGCTTCGTAGAGAGCCTTGTCCGCTCGTTCAAACATCTGAGCGAGGCGGGTATCTTCAAACTTACTCTCGGCCACTCCAATAGAAAGACCCATTTCCATTCCCTCTGAAAAGACCTCTCTTTCCAATCCCTGTAGAATTCTTTCTGCCTGATTAACCGCTTTAAGCTGTTCAGTGAATGGCATTACAATTACAAATTCATCTCCTCCGTAACGAAGAAGCGTATCTTCTCCCCGACAGTTACGGGCAAGAATATTGGTCACACGCTGGAGAATTCTGTCCCCCTGAAGATGGCCGAAAACATCGTTAACAAGTTTAAAATGATCAATATCAATCACCATGAGAGACCAGATAGTATCAGCGGCAACTTCAGAGAATTGAATATCGAGTTCAGCGAGAATACCACGGGTGTGCAGACCTGTCAGGTCATCCTTTTTTGTATTTGAAGTAATTCTTTCCCCCTTTATGAAGAACTCTTAACAGGTTTCCTCAGGCTACCTGGAGTAATCCCCTCTTTTGTATTGAACAATAGCACAAGTGTTTATAACATAGCTAACTCATACGGTTACAGAAAGCCATGGCATAGTTTTATTGCTTCAGGATACAAAGAACTGTTGCCTGTCCCTTGCGGTGAGTACTCCCTATGACAATAGTATTTCAATGAACGCGGGAATGCTGCAATGACAGCTTTTCGGTGTGTTGTTACTTTTACAGGAGGATATCATCAGCTCATTCCCAACCGACACCAAAACATCCAGAATGCTTTCAGAAACCATATAGAAGTGCTCTACGATGTTTCAAAGATCCTGGATATTGAAGTTGAAGAAGGTAAGGAATGTATAAGTTGTTCATGAATGTTTGTTTCCCCTGGAGGTTGTAGTGAAGAGTATTCTTGTTTGTGTAGCGTTGGTTTCTATGGCGTGGGGTGGTGGGTGGACGGTACTGGCTGAACTGCCTGACGCTTTTTTAGTAAATTATTTCAGAGCATATGGTAATGGAGAGTACGGATATGGGCTTCTTGAAGAGACTGATGGTATTCTTTTCATTAGCGACATATCAGTAGATATTCATGGCAATCAGACCGTTAGTATTCCACGCCGTGAAATTCATATTTCGGAAGATAAGTCTTTCTTGCCACTTTATGTTCCGGTTCCATTCCCAGATGATATTGAGAGTGCGGATACTTTTGCCGGAGTAATCTGTATCGGCGCATCGGGAGATACTCTGTGGACTGTTATGTTGGACAGTCTTGATCGTAAACAGAGCGGTTTACGAGTGATCTCATCCAGAGAAGGTGGATGCTTTGCCGTATTTCCCCCGACTTGGCAGGATTTCATCTGGAAGGTATATCGTCTCAGCGGCTCCGGTGAGGTGCTTATGAGTGGTGAGTTTCAGATGCAGGGTGGCCCTGTGTTGAGTATTGATGAAGTGGTGGAAACAGCAGATGCCGGTTTTCTGATCAGCGGAACAACTGACGATCTGGGGATGAATCTTTTTATGTACCTTGTTGGGATAGACAGTAGTGGCAATCAGTTTCTTGAGGTTAGGGAAGATTTCCGTTTCCATGCAGGATGTGATGATGTCGCTCTTGATAAATCGGGAAATATCTACATTTCGGGGTATACCGGATATGATAGGGATGACGGCTATTTTATGCCTCCGCAGAATACAGATGTGTTCCTTATGAAGCTCGACCCCAGGGGCCGGGAATTGTGGCGGACCGTTTTCGATTATCCCCTGGAGAACAGCTCTTCAATAGTAGATATTTCCGATTCCGGGGAAGTGCTTGTTGTGATCAGATCCTTCTCTTATGAAGCCGCAGGCCGGACTCTTGGCCGGACTCTTTTGCTATTTCAGGAGGAATAATTTTTTTGTATCCTGCTGGTTCTCCAGGGCCCCAGTTGTATTACCGCTTCGGCGCATTATATCGAAACAATATGGTGTACAGTGTACCACGCATTCGTTCGCCATTCCCATGCTGATGCAGGTTTGATTTGAAGGGAATTCAGGTTTAAGATAGTCACAACAAAAAGCTGAACAACTTCTGGAAGAACCGAACAAAATTTAAGCTGAAATACTGAAATCATTTGCTCACTTGATCCATAAAGGGGTCTTACAAAATACAATTCTATAATTTGTTCCTGTGTAATAGTTTAGAGCGAAGTTTTGGCTTCAACTCTTAAAGTATAGATCAATTATTTTCATCCCTATTGAGTTTCTCATTTATCTGTTTATTCCAGCGTGTTTCTTTGCATAGTATCATGCAGCTCATCTGCAATCTCCGGATAAAGCTTACTCACGCAATCAGAACAGAGGCCATGGCTGAACTCTGCATTCGAGTGATTGGAAATGTAGGATTCTATCTGTTGCCAGTACCCATCGTCATCTCTGATCCTCTTGCACGAAGCGCAGATAGGCAGCATACCACTGAGGGTTTTTACTCGGGCCATTGCTTGCACCAGTTGATTGTTCGTGGTGGTCAACTCATCATTCTTTTTTGCTATTATTTCTTTTTCCCTCTGGCTTGCCCTTATCTCCATTGCTATTTTGAGTCTTGAAATTATTTCAGTCCTGCGAGTTCCCTGACGCATTTCTTCCATATTCAGGTACTCGCATAAAGTTGAATAAGCCTTTTCAAACTCACCTGTGTCTCTAAGGGCTTTTGACTCTACACGCTTGAGTTGGGCTCGTATTTCATAAAACCCTTCAAAGAGGTCAAACACTTTTTCAGCTTTTCTTACAGTCGTTATTGCTTCATCAGGTAATCCTGTTTCCAGTAGCGCTTCAGCCAATCGGAGAAGAAGGGATGCCATTGAAGACGGCCACCGTGATTCATCCGCAGTTTCCAGCGCTGTCCTGCATAAATGAATGGCTTCTTCCGGACGATTTGCTTTTATGAGAGCACTGGATAGTTTGCTGAAGGAAAGAAGCAGCTCTCTTTCAACACCGAGTTCTTTTCGAAGCTCCAGAGCAATCTTATGATTAGCGATTGATTCTTCAATGTTGCCCATCTCAAGATTTATCTCTGCAGTTTCTGATCTGGAGAAAGCAATCCCTCTTTTATTGGAGTATTTCTTAAAGACTGCTTCTGCCTGGGCGATTTTTCCCAGAGCCTCCTTGTGCTCTTTTCTTGCCACTAGAAGCGGTGCGATATTAAGCAGAATCCTAGCTTTCTCTTGCTCAAAACCATTCTTTTCTGCAAGTTCAAGAGCTTGCAGATTGATCTTGTATGCTCCTGCGTGATCTCCCAGGTAATGAAGCAGAACTCCGCAATTTGAGTACACAGGAACTGCTTTTTCTATTTTACCTATGCTCAGAAAAAGCTCAGCTGAAACATGACTGTTCTCAAGTGATTTCCTGTAGTCTCCGGTTTTGTTGAAGATATTGGCAAGCAATCTGTAAATCAGTGCTTTTTCATACACCAGTCCGGAGGTCTGTTTAAGCATTTGCAAAGCTTTGATACATGTGGTTTCCGCAAGTGAATTGTCATTTTTGCGGTATACTTTCAAAGCGTCCAGATACATCTCCGAGGTAATCTCCTGAAGCCTGTTTATTGCAGCTGTCACAATCACTCCTTCATCAGGGGTTGCTGGCGGGAAAGAACCAGCCAGAAAAGAGCATAACCACCACTAACAGCACCTGTGAGCAGCCACTTACAGGCTTCTTTTGTAATTAGGTCAGGTTTTAAATAATTTTCCATATTACTCAATGGATACTTCAGAGTTTGTGATA
>JAOZUR010000097.1:0-2078 GCA_029938555.1 Candidatus Sabulitectum sp.
TTTCCAATGGTGTGACAGGTTTTCTGAAAGTGGAAGCACTGCAGCCGTTTGTGAATAGTTATTTTTGATGTAATTAATTAGAGTTTCAGTTGAAGGATTGTCAGAGCTGAATAGTTGAAATTTATTCATTGAACAAACAGCCTGATGGAATTTTTTTCTTGCCTGAACAACTCGAAGCCCCATATTGATACCATTGTATTTAATGAAACCATTTTTAATAAGAGCAGTACACTCTGGTGTTTTATTCATAGGAACAATAATTGATGAGTCATTGAACTTTTCAAGGAAAAATTTACGGGAACCCGATGGCAATTTTTCCCACCAATTATTGTATTTCTTGATCATGACCCAGTCGCAATTATAGTGTTTCATATTAGTATACTCAACCTCATTGAGAAATGCTTTTCTCGTCTTTAAACAATATAGTACGCATTGTTCCCAGAATACTATCTATAAATAGGTAGTTCAGATTAGTGTTTGAATGCATCCTTTTGCGTAATCAGTTAAATCATAAAAGTTAAAATAATTGTTTTGCTCTGAATATGCCTTTTTTCTCCAGTTTCTTTTCAAGGGTTTTTGCGAATTTTGTGTCTGGTACTGCTATCACAGTGTCAGAGATCTGTTCAATTTTGTCTCCGCCTGATGATTTAATCTGAAGAGCGGTTTCTTTATCAGGGCAAGTAAACAGAACTTTTGTTGATATGGAAACGATTCTGCATTGTGACATCCAGTTTTTTACCTGCTCTTTAACATTTGTGGGCACGGCTTTGTTTGATAACTCATCCATAACCGACAGAACAGAATTTACGTCAAGACCATTAGAAGCGCCTTTTAGAACACTAGAGCGAGTTAGTTTAAATAGTGTTCCTATACCGCTACCCAGCCGTTCGCAGAATTGTCCAAGTTTTACCTCGGCTTTGGGATCTTGACTCATGAAAACAATGTCAAAATTGGGCTGAATAAGAATAAGTCCTGTGGGTTTGATTACTTCTGGAAGAGAATGTAACTCGCCAAAGAAATATCGCCCTATATCAGTAAGTGAAAATATATAGTAATCATCTGTGTCTTCCATTTTGCCCAAGTTGATTAAACCGTAGGGAAGAAGTTTGTTGACCATAAAGGTTTCCAGCTCTTTAAGCCATGAATTTACCATGTCCTCGTGATCAATAACGTAATTTGTTTGCCAGCCACGAGATTCAAACTGCGGTAATCCACTGTGAAAAAGGGTGAAAAAAGGATTTTCAACAAAAAGTTGTTTTCTCATGAAAGAGAATTCGGATACAGGATGTTTAAATGAAGTGAGCTTTTTAAAAGCAGAGTAGATAGACCCGGTCATATTGGGGGTTCTATGGAGAATCTGGTTCTTTTTTCGAGTATCATCGATTATTTTTACCCAATTAGAATTTTCTTGAAATCTATTCCTGCTTAAATCGTTATTTTCTGCAGAAGAGTAATGTTGGAACGCGGATCGTAATGTTTCTTCAATACGCTCTGTCTCGGACAGTTTAAGCCATTTTTCACCTGCTTCCAAAGCTACAAGATATTTTTTGCTACCTTGTCTCTTGATGTAGATTAATTTACGATTGATCAGTGTTGATATTGCTATTCGCAATCTTTCTTCAGCAGTAAATCGGTGAATGTAGTTGCAGGCATCAGGAAGTTTATAAAAACGAGAGTATATATCATTCGCTGATTTTGCATAAGGACTATTATCACTTTGCTTCACAGGAATAGGGTTAATAGAGATTTCAATAAGCACAATTGTCATATCATCAATGAGGAATGGGGGGCATTTTGCTTGGGGTAGTTTTATCTCTTCTGGTTTTATCTCTTCTAGTTTGATATTCATAGGTTTAATGAATTCGTGTATTGAAGGGCGTATTCCAATCACAGGAATACCAGTGGAAGAGTCAATTCCCAAGAAAATAAGCATGTTCCTTAGAAGAAAATGCATTGTTTGTGATATGATTTTAGCATCTTCAGTTTCAATTATATCTAATACACCTGAAAGGGGGATAGGATTCTCACCTTCAATTAGCACTTTAACAATTGTCTGTGCATGGTTGAAGTGCTGATCA
>JAOZUR010000097.1:2178-6434 GCA_029938555.1 Candidatus Sabulitectum sp.
CTGATCATTCGATGCAGTTTCCGTTTCGCAATTTTGTAGACTTTTGGTCTCCAGAAATGTTTTCAACCAGTAAGCACTACCTACCTGTGCTGCAAGATCGTCATCATCTTCTATGTAACCTCGGCATATTTTAGTTAATTGCAGACGCTCAGCATTTGTATAGAATGCTCTAAGGTATTCAACTAGGTTGTATATAGTGTCTTGATCTTCAATAAAGAAATTTAATGAATCCAGATTTCTCATGAGTTTTTGAAATTGTGTTGATTCTTTGGTAACTTTATAGTTCTTCTTTGAAGGCGAGAACTCCAATAATCCACTGTCGATAAGATATTTAGCCAAAAGTTCATTAACGCTTTTCACAGGTGTTGCTGGTGAAGTTCGTATGCTCAGATAAATATTTTGTGACCCTAGTGGTATGGTTTCCCAAAGCAGGCAGAAGTTTAGAGTTTTTTTCCAGTTAGTATCAAAGAATTTCATTGCTGTATCCTATTTTGTATTCATATCCTTGTTCGCAGAGAAAGAGCTGTCGTTTCATGGCAAACTCCTGTTCTTTTGTATCATGGCTAACAAGTGAGAAGAAGTGTGCCTGATTTAGCCCTTTTTTAGGCCGTAGAATTCTTCCTAACCTTTGGGCTTCCTCTTGACGGGAACCGAATGTACCGCTTATCTGGATAGCCACACCTGCATCAGGAAGGTCCACTGAGAAATTAGCTACCTTGGACACTGCTAGTATTTTTATTTTGCCTGATCGAAAATCACCAAATAGTTTATCTCGCTTTTTCTGGGTTGTTGACCCTGTAAGAACAGGAACTTTCAAAGCTTCACCCACTGATTTTACCTGTGATACATACATACCAATCACAAGGATTTGTTCATCAGGAAACTGTGCGATTAATTTTTTTATCACCGGTAATTTGTCAGGATTCTCTGAAGCTATTCTAAACTGAGCTCTGGCATTGGATACTGCGTAATGCATTCGAAGATTTTCTGGCATGGGAACAAGTATCTCTGTGCATATTGCTTTTGCTATCCATCCATCGTGCTCTAGTTCTTTCCACGGTACATCAGCTTTTTTAGGGCCTATGAGTGCAAATACATCATCTTCTAGCCCGTCTTCACGCACAAGAGTAGCAGTAAGACCAAGGCGTCTTCTTGCTTGCAATCCGGCAGTGGCTTGGAAAACAGGTGCTGGCAGCAAATGAACTTCATCATAAATGATCAGTCCCCAGTTTCTTTCATCAAACAATTCCATGTGCTTGAATTCATCGTTTCGGCTTTTACGGTAGGTCATAATCTGATAAGTAGAAACGGTTACTGGTTTTATCTCTTTTTTTCGTCCGCTGTATTCGCCTATCTGGTCTTCCGTAAGTGATGTTTTGTCAAGTAGCTCAGAAATCCACTGCCTGACGGCAGTAATATTGGTTGCTAGAATAAGAGTTGATGCCTGAACCTTGTCCATAATAGCAGCTCCTATTATGGTTTTTCCTGCACCGCAGGGCAGTACTACCACACCTGAACCACCTTTATCGGCACCACCTGCATGGAATAGATTTACAGATTCAATCTGGTAAGGGCGTAGGGTAAAGGGCAGACCTTCAAGTGTTTTTTTCCGCAGAGTAAGGGAAAGTTTCTCACCTGTGGTGTATCCAGCAAGATCTTCAGCTGGATAGCCTATTTTTATCAGAGCCTGCTTGAGTCGTCCGCGATTATCTCTGTGAACCGCAAAAGAACCGTCTGGAAGTTTTTCCCCAAGAAATGGAGTAACTTGTCGGTTCATGGAAATTTCTAAAGCAAGAGCCTGATCATCTGTAATCAGCAAAAGGTCTGAACCTTGTTTTACGATTTTTAAACGCCCATACCGTGACGCGAATTCATTTATTTCAATTAGAATATTGGTGGGTACTTTGTATTTTGAGTAACCTGTGAGCGTATCCGTTATTTCATTTACTTCAACGCCTGAAGCGCATGCATTCCAGATGGAAAGAGGTGTGAGTCGATATGTATGAATGTGTTCAGGTGATTTTACCAGTTCTGCAAATCGCAATAACTTGTTGCGGGCTTCAAGGTAAAGAGGGTTGTCCACCTCAAGAAGAACGGTGTGGTCACCCTGTACAATCAGCGGATTTATGGGATTAAAGTCGCTCATTTAGGTAGAATGTATCCTTTCTTGCGTAGCCTAGTTCTGAAAGCTTTTTCATTTTTTTTGCCGACAACAACAGAATTCTCTCCTGCTAATTGGCAGATTCTTTTTAATGAACTGTCTGAAGTGATAGCTGTTGCAGTTACTGAATCGTTACATTTAACAAGAAATGCATCACTGATAGACAATATAGATTTGATTTTCCTGCCAATATCATTCAGAAATACTTGAACTGTTTCAGGTAATTCATTTTCACAGTGTGTTTCTATAAATTTAATCAGTTTAACAATAGAATTTCCCTGCTCAATGTTCAGCAGTATTTTTTCCTTACTTACTTGCCAGACCATATCTGAAGTTTGTTCTGCAAACATTTCAAGAGAATACTGCTCTGTTGCAGTTAGCGCGGAATCACAAACAACAATTTCCATGTTGGATTGAATCTTGAAAAACTTACGCTCTTTTATTTCCGGCGGGTTATATGAATCGCTAATATCGAGGCAGTAAGCACCAAGAGGATTCAACCTGACATACTGCAATCCGTCATAGCGACTGCAGAATAGATGTGGATCAGAACCCCACCAACCATTGAATTCAGGCCAGAGCTCATGAGGAGAAACATAAGCAATGTCAATAAGCCCTAGTGTGGCAAAATACTCGAATAGGAAAACTCTGGTGTATACTTTTTCCAGTTCTCCGTCACTTCCGTCATAACCAAGGCTGCCATACTGTTTTTCGCTAAAATACAGATGCCACTTATTCTCTGATACTAAAAAAGAGTTGTCTGACGCAATTTGAAATCTGCATACTTCTGTGAATGAAATCCATTCTTCCACTGGCCATTTTCGAATTGCCGCAAGTAGATTTGATTTTCTGGAATCAAGATCAGTTAAACCTCTTTTACCTCTTCCGGTCTGTCCTCTAATTGTTTTCACCCTGTTCAGTTCATCAAATTTTGTGCTTTCCAGGTAGGACCAAACACCGGAAATGAATTCCTTAAAATCCCCACTCATGGCCTTCTTCCCAGAGGTTGACAGTTTTAGTTTTCCTTTAGAGTACCTGGTCCAGCCACAGGTTTGCATAAGAATAACCCAGGCAAAGGCACGAACTGGTCCAGCAGGTTCGTAATAATAATTGGAAGCATAGGTAAGATCTTCCAATTGAAAATCCGGCACAGCAAGAACTTTTTCTACTGCTTTTACAGTGGCAGATGAGGGTTTTCTGGTGGTTGTAGAAACACTAATTTTCCCGAGGTCAACAAGGCGAAGTATACTTTTTAGTTCTGTAAAAACAGTACTTTCACCAAGGTGAATATGCATATCTTTTTCTTCGTATTTTTCAGGTAGTATTTCAACTGTTTTTACAACATCTGCTGCTGGTTTGGGAAATATTTTCTCCAAGATTTTAACAAGTTCATTACTAATTTCCAGATCTGTGGTTTGGTAGATGTCAGCAAATACTAAAGCCTGATAGGGTGATATATTTTTACTTTTGTAAAGGCTTAGTCGTTCTGGAAAATCGTATCCGTATCGACTGTGAAATATCTCAGCACTTACACAACCATTTCTGTATGTCGCAACAGAAAGTACCTGTTTTTCTTCAATGCTACAGTGTTTCAATACTGCTTGGATATCTGTTTTTATAAGGCGCGTAATTGCTGCTGCTAGATCAGTTTTCCTTGTAAAACTCTTTCCGACTTGAAGTATTCTGGCTATTTTTTTTACCTTTGCAGCTTCAAGTTTTAAAACAACATCCAGTATGGTAAGATCAGACATATCAGCAACTCTCCAATTCATTTTATTTTTTCAATGAAGATGATTACATAGTGATTTTTTTCTGTTTATACAAACGGTATCAAAAGTTATAGTTTGCATTCTGCGTAAAGAAATATATTTGCTGATTGTTGTTCCGGAAATACCAGTTTTTTGTGTTATTTACCGTTTGGATTGACCAAATCGAAATCGATTGATGTGTCACTTATTTTGTCAGATGAATCGTTCCATTTAAAGATGAGAAATTATAATATCTTAAGAGATGAAGAATCTACCCTTGCCATGGAATTAAACCACAGTTAAAGCCTCGCTCGTGTCTGGAAGGTGTGCAATCTACGCATTCTTTA
>JAOZUR010000049.1 GCA_029938555.1 Candidatus Sabulitectum sp.
ATACTCCTTGGATACTGTTTCATTTCATTACTAAAAACAAGGGCAGCTGGTGATTTGCCAAATTCATTCTGTACTGTTATTATAAAACCGAATATGAGGAGGTCATTTATGATAACAGGTAAAATTTTTCTTGGAATAGGGATTCTATCTGCTGGTTTCAGTATCTTTTACATGATGCAAATAGTTAATTATCTATCCTGCAAGGGGATAAAAATAAACTGGTTTCTGTTAAGATTGAAATGGTTTACATATATGTTGAAATACAGAGAACTCACCATAATTGAAACAGGTAGTATTGGGCCATACCACAAAGCTTACATTATAAGTGTTTTATGCACCCTGGTAATGTTCATAACAGGCGCTGTCTTACTTAGTTAATGACTGTATTTAGAAATGTTATTATCAGCGGTAGATTTTTTAGCACTGTCTCTAGTTTTTTATCAGCATCTTCCTTAGAATTCAAATAAAGTTGCAGGTCAGTTACAATGCCACTGAGTGAATCACCGGCTTCTTCCAATCCATCTATAACCGTTGATAACTGCGCTGAAATGAGTTTGTCCCTTAATTTTGATAAGCTTGCAATTAACTTACCAATCTGTTCTGCTCTTTCAAAATCCGATTCTTTTATAATAAGATTGATACCAATTTTCCGCAGATTTTCTGTTACATTGAACAACATATCCAGCAGTTTATCTTTCACTGCTCTTCCTCTCTTAGTAGTAACATTCTTTCAATTAGGATTCTTAAGGTCATTGATACGGTTTCTTCAGACAGTGAATTGTTCAACTCTGCATGAATTGCAGGAATCTCTAACCACGAATCATGTAGTATTTTAAGATTTGCCAGCAAGGTTGTGGTCTGGTTGTTAATAAAAACCAGATCCTCAACAAGTTCCACCGGATTGCCATGGGTAACTATATCTATCTGCCTTCTTGTTGCAATATCAAAATAGGTTGCCTGAACCGCGTTTGCTGTAGCCTCTATCAGCTCTGCCGCTGAAGTAGAAATCAATAAAATCTCATCAGACGCTTCATCCATGGTTAGACTAACTTTTTTAGCATCAAACTCAGTTACACCAAATTCAGTAAGAGATACAATCACAGCTCGCAGCAATTGTTTTTCTGGAACATCAGATGGAAAAAGATCAAAGTCTAACTGATCATAATTTGTAATCTCTGCAAGAAAAAGAGCATAGAGCCTTAACAAAAGAGTAGTTTCACTAAACTGTGCTTCAGCCTGGATCAGTTTAGAATAAATTGAAGTGGAATCAGTGGTTAAAACAAAAGTGCCTGTTCTTTTTAGCACAATACTTTCTAAAAGATCTGAATCACCATTTGAAATGGCTTCAACCATATTCAATTCTGCAAAAAGCTGAGCCTGCTGAATGGAAATACTGGTTTCTTCAGACAAAATAGAAACTTGAGTGTAAAAAAGGTCAAAATCCGCATTATCCCTAGTGGCACAACCGGAAAATACAGACAAAAGAAACACAAACAACAGAATATTAATTTTATAACTCATGTTTGAATATGACAAAGAATCATATTTACTGCAACATCTTTTTTTGCAGTCATACAAAGGTAACACTTTTCTTATATATATATTATCTTACAGCCTTATAGAAGGGGGTTTTTTTGAAGTCATCACTGCTGGGGCAACAGGCACAAGCGTGTCTTATGGGGTTGAAACATTCTGTTACCGAGATTCTACTATCTCTTCCAGGTGATATTGAGCAACCTCGAGATGTGTACAAAACCCTTGGAATTGACCGTATGATCGGTTGGAATATTTTCAAACTCCACGAAGTGGAAGACTGCTTTCTTTCAGTACGACATATACCAAGAAAATCTGCTTTTAAGGGTTTTCTTCGGGCTGCTGACAAAAAAGGAACACCTGAAAAACTTTTATTGGAAGCTGAAAAGCATTTTTTAATTTTTGAAGACCTTGTTGAACTGCATGCAGGCGATAGACCCAGCATGGAAATGATGCTGCTTGCTTATTCAGAAGAAGGAACTTCTCAGGCATCTCTTGACCACAGAAAGCTTGCTTTTACAGGCAATCGTTTTCTTTACGGGCTGGAAGCAAAAACCAGATTAACTATTTCACTATTTGAACCGACAGATTTACCGAACAAATGGAAACTGATACTTCTAAAAGGCTCGTTCGGACTAAGAAGAAATCGACCTGACATTCCTTGGTTTTATGTTCATCCCCGTGTTTTCACAGAATTTGAAGGTAGCCCTCATGCACCTGATAGTGAACCTCTCATAAAAACTTCTTCTGATTCTACTCTTCCATACTACACCGACTTCTGCAACTGCTCACTACCTGGAATCACCTCAAAGGGTGGTTTTGTGGAAAGCGTTGAAGAAATATTTCCAGTTGAAACAGGCAATGCCGGCCTGATGGATCTGGTTTTTGCAGAGGTACTTAGTCTGGATAATTTCATAATGAATGAAGACAGTTCCACTTCAGCCAAGGTTATTACCCCATGTCAGCTGGCAGTCTTGGACACAATTATACCGACCTCTTATGTGGAAAATTTAAATTTTTTGCCAAGAATTGTTTCGTCTATTCTTGAAGAATCTGACACCTACAATGAGAATCTAATTAGTATTGCAGAGTCAATTCTTCCTGTTACCCCTGGTTTCGAAATCAAACCTACCGTTGAACAAAATTCTCTGAACGGTGTGGAAAACTACAATGAGATTGTTCAGGACATCTTCAAACTGCGAGATCTCAACCCTCTTAATTACACAACAATTCGTATATTTTTGCAATTTCCTGTAATTCCATCCAATCTTGATATCACATGGAAACCTTCCGAAAACTAAACCCGAAATAGTCAATCCATTAAAACAATATCGAAAATACAAGCTTATATATATACGGGTTGACCAATGCCCTTCATATATGTATACTACTTCCTATCAGAGAGCACCTGTAATGGCGTGCGGGGAAAAAAGGGCTCTCTGGTACCTTCCTTCCTTTCAACTCCCGTCACTTCGGTGGCGGGAGTTGTACTTTTTAGTTATTTTTCTTCTCTTATAATGAATGGAGAAAAATGCTGTTTCATAAAAATACAGGTGTATTGCTTCACCCAACATCATTGCCGGGTAAATGGGGAATCGGAACACTAGGTTCTGAAGCCCGTCAATTCGCAAAATGGATGTCAGATTCTAATTTGGATGTGTGGCAGGTATTACCTGTTGCCCCCCCGGTTTATGCTAATTCTCCATATCAAGCTCTTTCCTCTTTTGCTGGAAACCCACTGCTTATATCTCCTGAAGAACTTTTCAAAATGGAACTGTTAACTGCTTCTGAACTGTCTTCAGCAGAAATTGTAAATGAAAACAAAGTGTCATGGAACAAGCTTTCAGAAAGAATTTCTTTACTCAAACTTGCAGCAACCCGAGCTTTAGACTTGAATCTTCCTGGATTTGACAACTTCCAGAATGAACCACAAATGAAAGAGTGGTGCTGGTTTGCTGCTAACAAATCGATGAACAGAGGAAAACCCTGGATAAAATGGCAGAATTCAATAATTCCTGACCAAAAATCAATTCAGGTTCAGGCCATGATTCAATTCCTGTTTAAGAAACAATGGCAACAGATGAAAAATTATTGTAATTCACTTGGAATAAAAATAATAGGAGATATTCCAATTTACACTGCTTTTGATTCGGCTGATGTTTTTTTTAACAGAAATCTTTTCAAACTTGATGAACACAACAAACCATCTGCTGTAGCCGGTGTACCACCTGATTATTTCAGCAAAACTGGGCAGCTCTGGGGCAATCCAGTTTATGACTGGCAGCAGTGTGCTGATTCAAAATTCAAATGGTGGACGAATAGATTAAAATCAGCTCTTCAATTGTTTGATGTGGTACGAATAGATCATTTCCGAGGTTTTGCAGAGTACTGGGAAATACCTGCCGGCGAAAAAACTGCCGAGAATGGCAATTGGGTAAAAGGACCTGGAATTGAACTGTTCCGGGAAATGGAAAAAAAACTAGGTAAGCTACCTGTGATAGCAGAAGATCTTGGTTTGATAACACCATCGGTTCACAAACTTAGAAAGTTATGTGGATTCCCTGGCATGGTAGTTCTTCAATTTGCCCTTCAAGACCCAACATTTGCCCTAGATAAAATTGATCCTAACAGTATCATCTACACAGGCACACATGATAACGATACAACAGCTGGCTGGATTGAATCTACCGGCAAATCCCTGGGGTTGAATTCCGTAAGTTCTATTATAGAAAAAGCGCTAAACTCACCGGCAGCTCTGGCTATTTTCCCTATGCAAGATTTTCTAGAACTAGGTTCATGGTCTAGAATGAATACGCCATCAGTAGCTTCAGGTAACTGGAGCTGGAGAATGAAGAAACTGGCAAAGCCTGTTGCAGTAACAAGACCCACTTGACTGAGGAGCAAATCTTGTCTATACCTTGTTTAGGTACACAAGAAAGGATTTATCATGTTAATTATATTATTGATAAGTATACTGTCGTACAATAGTGCTCCCTTAGGAACAGCCACAGATGGTGGCACTCTTGTTGTTAATGAAATTATGATTGATCCCATCTCTTCTTCCACCACCGGTATGGGGCAATGGATCGAACTTTTCAACAATACAGGTGACTGGGTTAATCTTTCTGAATGGACTATTGAAAATCAGAAGGGCGAAAAAATTCAGTTTTCTTCCCATGTAATTCCACCGAATGGTTTTTTTGTAGTAGGAGCCAGCGCTCTAACCGGCGAGAATGGCAATTACACCCCTGATGCTGTCTGGAACAGGTTTTCTCTGGATCAAACCGGAAGCCTGATTCTTGAAAGCTACATGGCTGATTCACAGGAATTCTTCAGCTGGAACAATAGCTGGGATATCGAACCCGGCGCTTCTCTTGAAAGACTTAACCCTGGATGGGCTGCATCCGACAGAGAAAGCTGGTTACACAGCACACTAATTTTTGGAGCTGGCGACCTTGGAACCCCAGGAGAACAGAACAGTGTGTTTTCCAATGGTTTCGGTCAGAACACATGGGCATTCATCAAGGCATTTGTTCGCTAGAATTTCTTTGCGCTTGAATAACCTTCCAAATCATAAGTTATAACTTTTTCAGGCATGTTCTGCCTATCAAGACGAACACCCGCTTCTTTGAAAAACATTTCTGCATGGGTAGAATGATAATCACTAAAAACAACTACTCGTTTAATTCCCGCGCCAATTAGTGCTTTAGCACAGGTGGAACATGGCATATTGGTTACATAAGCAGTACCACCATTAATAGAAACTCCGTTTTTGGCAGCCTGCATCAAAGCATTCATCTCGGCATGATTGGTGCGAATGCAGTGATTATCTACTATAAGACAACCTACATCTTCACAATGGGCAAGACCAGGTAAAGAACCGTTATACCCTGTGGCAAGGACATGTTTGTGTTTAACAAGAACACACCCGCAGTGCATCCGAGGACATGTGGCCCGCTCACTGGCTAACATTGCCAGTTTAAGAAAATACTGATCCCATGATGGTCTCATTTTTACCCCTCCTGTTAAAAATCCCAATCTAATTGTACACCTGCTGAAGTGCGTGAAGAACCTGGTGTTTCACTGCTGCCACTTCCAAGAAACTCGGCATCTTTTTTGTTATACCAAGCGGCCTTCAAGCGAAAAGTAGCACTATCTGTAACATCAAAAGAAACTGCACCTTGAAGAAGTACAGATGAATCATACAATGCTTTTGAACCAAATTCACCGGGGAATGAAAGGCTGTATGCATAAACTCTACTGTTCCACCCATTTGTACTGGCTGCAGCGGCAGAAAGAGTAAACTGTGTGGAAGCCCAAGGATTGTGTTTAAGCCTTACCTCTATTCCTGTACCACTTTCATCTGGGTTTTCATTGCTTCTATACCAGGTAAAAGGAACTTTCAGACTTAGAGTCAAATCAGAATATGGACTCCAGGAAGCTGTGGCTTGAGCTCTATAAGTGCTTTCCTGCTGGGTCATGGTTATCTTCAGCCGCTGAGTAAGGGTTGTTCTGTTAGCTATTCTTTCTGATAGTTGAAAACCGGTTTTCAAAACATCATCGGTTTCTTTGTCTAACACCAGAACCCCTGTATCAAGAACTACACCATTCCATGGAGACCAGCGAATACCATATCCGGCTCCTATTTTATGATTACTTCCAAAACTACCACCGCTTCGGGGCCAGGAACCTGTGTACCGGCTGATGGTAAGAGCGAAACGAACATCTTCAAGACCTCTGCTACCGGAAACAAGAAAATTGAATGTACTATCAAAATCAGCAGCCACTTCACCGGCCAGTTTAGAAGATTCATTCTCGAAAAGAAAATCCCCCCCAATCCTTGAAAAAGAACTTTCAGTAGAGTCCTGATTTTGAATGATATGTGCCATTGACAGACCAATGGAACCAATGCTTCCCCTGACAAAAACCAGCTTTTCATCAACTGAACCTCTGCTTTGAATTTCACTTTCTGTTCTGTGTAATCCTGATGAACCAGGGTCTATTTTTGACCAACCCAACACTGTTGAAATTGTCATATTACCAAAAGTATACAATGATGTTAACCCGGTAAGCTGATCTGCATCATTTGCCCCGGGGCTTTCAGAAAGCTTTAATCGTAATTTGTTGCCAGCTGTTTTTGCTAAAGAAAGAGGATCACCACCGGACCAAGGACCTGGATGACAAAGAATTAAACCCTGTGCCACCTGTACCTGCAAGGCACCAACTGCTGCTGAGAAATTATCTGAATTGGAATAAGCCAAACCACCTGTTGTTAAGTCTCCCCATTCTTCACCGGGATCTTTCTCGGTAAAAAAAACAGCAGACCACAATCCCATATCAAGACGGAGCCTTTCGTAAAATGATACGGCATTGCCACACCATGAATTTTCACTAATTCCTGCAGGTTCAGGCCAGCTGTATTCTGCTCTTGCCCTGAAATCACCTGAAACAGTGGCAAGTACACTTAATATTGTAATTATTCCAATCATCATACGGTAAGATAAGGCTTTAAATTCTCAAGGGTAGTGGTACCTACACCTGGAATATCTATCATCTGGTCGACAGACTGAAACGGCCCAAAGGTTTCAATGTAATTAATTATGGTGGAAGCTTTTGAAGGGCCTATACCTGGTATTTCAATTAATTGTTCTTCTGTTGCTGTGTTTATGTTTATTGGAAAAGTAACACTCTCTTGATCGGGCAAACTCTGGGATATCTGCACCGGTTCAGGACGAAAAGCAGGGTTTCCATAACTCAAAGACATGGCGTGCCCACCGGGAAGCACAGGGTGAGTTCCATAACCATATTGCACCGCTACAGTTGAAATTGAAACCTCCAACCCCATACCCAGTCGAACCGGCGGTGTTTGGATAGAGAAAAACAAAGCAACTGTAGGGTACGGTTCAACCGAGGTTACAAAAGAATACTCTTCACCAGCATACTCATGGAAAGCAGCTCCTGCTGAAACAGTAATACCTTCAATAGGGCAAATTCCAGCAGAACCGGAAATCATTATAGGAACAGCCCCCATTCCAGTTTCAGTAAGAGATGAACTGTAAAGACCTTTTACAGCGCCACTGAAAAAGACTCCTTTAACAGGCCTAGCGATTACTCCTACATCAGTGGAAAATGCAACTGCACTTCCAAAACCCTGTATCTGCAATCGATGACAAGATGCAGAAATTCCAGCCACTATACCAGCCCGTAGGGGAATTGCGATTGCACCTGTTCCAGTAACTTCAGAATATCCATCTCGGCCAGAGTAACTGAAAAGCCCAGCAAAAGCCATTCTATCTGTAGATTTTCCTACTGCAATTGCACTTCTATCAAGCTCGCGAAACCCGAAAGGCCGTGAGGCAGAAGCAGATATTCCTGTTTCAAGTAACCCAACTGATGCAGGATTAAGAGATAAACCAAGATGCGAACGGGGGAAAAGAACTGTTGCCACCCCTCCAGACAACCATGGGGATTCACTTTGAGGTTCAAAGGCGACTAGCAGAATAGTTAGAAGTAAACTTAACATCATTTCCCTTTCTATGGCCTGTTATAAGATTAGTAACCCTCAGATTTGATAGAAAAACAACAACGAAATAAACTGTAATCATTGCTTAACAAAGTTGTGCAATTGACTAAAGAGGAATTTGTGTTCATTATAGATAAAATGTTTAAACTTTTTCATACATAGAAAAGAGGAATAATGCGTTTCCAACTGATAACAGTAATTCTTTTAGTTTTACCGCTGATTGCATTAGCTGGTGGTCTGCCTTTTGCCCACTATGGATTACTTGATACCCCTTCCGCAACACTGCTTCAGCACACCGAAGTCGCCCTAGCTGCTGGGGGAACTGCCTATTCTGTAACAGATTCTACAGATGTTTCAAACATGAATGTAGCTGTTGCGGGATTTCTTGAAGTAGGCCTGTTTGACCGAGGCCAGATCGGTGGAACATATCTTGGTGAAGCGGGTTTTTCAGGAACAGTTCGCGGTTTACTTCTGAATGAATCTTTGAACAGACCTGGAATTTCCATAGGCATGGAAAACATTATCGGAGAAAAAGATTACGAGTTCTATCGAAATCCTAATGATAGTCTTTACCATTATCCCAATGATCAGAATTTCAGCATTTACGGCCTGATAACTAAAGATTTCAGTTATTTCATTCCCTTACCAATCTGTCTGAATGTAGGTTACGGAACCGGTCGATTTACCCAGTCTACAGAAGCATCTGATGGTTTTGAAAACCCCATGCCAGGGGTTTTTGGCAGCATTCTTGTTCACCCTAGTATAAACAGTGAAGTTGTATTTGAGTGGGATGGGCGTGATCTTAATGCAGGTGGTTATTACAGGCTTAACAGAAATTTCACAGTTCTGGCCGCTGCTTCTGAACTGGAACATCTATTCACATCAGAGGATAGTGCTTCAACTACTCAAGATGTAATGCAGAGTGCCAAATTTACTGTTGCTCTTCAAATAAATCTTGGACCTTTCTTAAACCGTACCGAGCTGAATCCTTACGAGAGGTTAAGATACACAGATGACGACGAAGCGCTTGAAGCTCTGCGAGAGTACAGAAATCGTGCCCGGGAAGAAATTCAGGAAATGGAAGATACCATCAACTAATTTTTTCCGTTGACAGTGGCTTGAAAGTCTGCAATCTTACACGGTCAGAGAAACTAATTGAACTATATAATTATAATACGGAAAGCGATATAATGGCACGCCTGGGAACCTTCGACTGCGAACGAATAATGAAAAGAACCAGGCTAAGCCCTCTGGCTAAAGCGGTTCTTAAAAGTAGATTTCCTGATGCAAAAGATCCTGTAGAAACATGGTTGCCTTCAAAACCAGACTGGGGCAAGCTACTTCCAGATCTGCACATCCTAAAAGACGAACTTATTGCGTTAAAAAAACGCGGCGGCAAAATCGTACTGTACGGACACGATGACATGGACGGTGTTACTGGCATATTTATCGGGCTAAGAATCCTTCGCAATGAAGGTTTTCATGTGGTTCCAATTGTTCCTCGAAGAGATATTGAAACATACGGCATACGACCAGGAAGACTAAAAGGCGTATTAGAACCGGGAGATCTTCTTTTAACTGTAGACTACGGTTGCAGTGCTGTAGAAGGTGTAACCTGGGCACGAAACAATGGGGCCAGAATAGTCATCACCGATCACCATACGCTGAATCCTCCCTTACCTCCATGCCACGGAATGGTTAACCCACAGGTAACCGGTGGAGCCGCAGCTGACCTGGCAGGATGTGGTGTTCTTTATGCTGCGTTGTCTCACATATACCCTAAGTGGGATAATGACGCTCAACTGCTGGCAGCAGTTGCCCTGGGCACTGTGAGTGATCGAGTACCATTTACAGAGTGGAACAGATACCTGCTTCACTGTTTCTCACTGGTGGATACAAACAAACTTACAGAAGGATTAAAACTTCTCCTGGAAAAATGGCCATGCAGAAAACATGCATGGACCGGTGCTATGGTCCGTCAGCAGATAACAAGTACAATCGGAAAAGGTGATACTTCCGGTATATCTTCCATGATAGATTTCATGTTCAGTTATGATGCAAAGTGGTGTCTTAATCTGTGGAACCGAATGCACAGAAGCAGCGAAGAAAGAGGTCGCATTCTAAGCGATGTGGTAACCAATGCAATCAAGCACAAAGATTCCGAAGCTGATGCCCTTGGAATGATACTTGTTTATCTTGAAGACATGCCTGGTGGAATGGGTGGAACACTAGCCAGCAGATTATGCAAGATCTACCGCAGAGGAACTATTATTGTAACCAGGCGGGAAGACGGCAAACTGGCAGGCGATACAAGATCAATCGGTGATTGGAATATGGCCGGTTTTCTCATAAGCATGCGTGATACTTTTTCCAGTGCAGGTGGCCATTACAGAGCAGCTGGGTTTGCCTATGAAGGTACAGACTGGCTTGAGTTACGGGAGCACCTGATAACCCATATGACCGAATACCCAACCAACCCGGTTCCCAAACCCCATATTGATCTGATTTTGGAAGAATTACCAAACCCCAGTCAATTTGTCAGCCTTGCCCCGTTCGGCCCCGGTTTCCTTCCTGTGGCATTAAAAGTTGGCTCTATGCGTTATCTTCTTCATCTGAACAGCAAAGGGCAGGCTAACTGGTGTATAACCGAAGACAGTGGAGAATAATTTCATGAAAAAATATCTTGTAACAGGTTGCGCAGGTTTTATTGGAAGCACTCTTACCGACAAGCTTCTAAAACAGGGAGAGTCTGTTGTAGGGGTGGATGTTTTCAGAGATTACTATGATGTAAATATTAAAAGGCACAATATCTCCGGTGCTCTGAAAAATTCTAATTTTACACTGATTGAAAAAGATCTCTCCACTGACCTTGATTTTTTGAATGAATTTTTAAACCCTTCAGACGAACTGGTCATCTACCATCTTGCTGCACAGGCAGGAGTTCGAAAATCATGGGGTTCTGATTTTCGCATATACACAAAAGACAACATTGATGTTACGCAAAACCTTTTGGAATGGGCACATACCCGAGGTTCCATAAAAAACTTTGTTTATGCTTCATCTTCTTCTATTTACGGTGTTCCTAAGGTTCTTCCCATGACTGAAGACAAAACAGTTCCAATACCATATTCTCCTTATGGTGTAACAAAACTGGCTGCGGAAAACCTTGTAAGGCTTTATACTGCCAACATGGGTTTACCCACAGCAAGTCTGCGTTTCTTCACCGTTTATGGCCCTAGGCAAAGACCTGACATGGCTTTTAACCGATTCATTCAAGCGGCTTTTAAAAACCAGCCAATCGGAGTATTCGGCAATGGTGGACAAACCCGTGATTTCACATTCATTGATGACATTGTTGAAGGTCTGCGTCTTGCAGAAAACTCTACAAAAGGCATTGCCATGAACCTTGGTGGTGGAAATCGAGTAACCTTGCTTCACACCATACAAACTCTTGGCAAAGTCATGGAACAAGAAATAAAAATAGAGTTCTCTGAAAGCAAACTAGGGGATGTACCAGATACCTGGGCCTCGGCAGAGCTAGCCTTTAAAGAATTAGGCTGGAAGCCCTCCATCTCTTTGGAAGAAGGGCTTAAGCGAGAAGTTAACTGGTTACGGTCATTGTAGCCACTGTAAAAGTCCAACGATATTCCCCTATTATTTCCCCGTCTGGTGCCAGAATCTGAATCTTCGCCCTGTGCTCACCATCTGGAAGAAATTCTGTAACAATAAACTGAACTAGTTCACCATCAATTACAGGTTCAAGTACCTGCCCGTGAACTGTGGCCTCGGCAGTCCAGTCTGATACTATATTTTCTAAATCTATGTATACCTGAAGAACAGGAGTATGGTCATACACAGTTCCTGTTTCGCTTGGGTATATGGAACTGAATACCACTTCCGGTCTGGGAATTGTACTCATCTGAAAATTTTCCTCTGCCCTGTTGCCTGCAGAATCAACCACACATACTTGAACAGAAACATGCTGTTGGGAAAATGGTAAAAAATCTAAGGTACAACTCCAAACTGAATCACCACTTAAACTAAGATTTACACTTTCCATGGAATCAGCAGAAAGAGATACACTTTCGATTCCAGACAAAAGGTCCTCACAATTTACGTGAATGATACCCAGCATTGTTCCATAATCCACACCCTGAGGCTGCATAGTAAACTCCGGCGGAATACTGTCTAGGGTAAAACTCCACTGTAATTCCTCTATCATCTCACCACCGGTTAAACATATTTCTACAGATCCATCTGCAAAAAAATCAGAAGGTGAATCTGTTTCAAAATACCATAACTCTTCCTGTTTCTGAGGGTGAATAAAACTTTCACCAGACTTAATGTAAATATCACCATGGTTGAAAGAATCAACAGTAGCAAAACTGAACTGCTGTGGCAGAGCCATTTGATAACCAACTGGAGTTAAAGAGTGAACCTGCACCATCACTGGGTCAAAAGACAAACCAAGGTTTATCAATCCTGGTTCCTCTTCCACTTGCCAGCCGTGAAGATAAATCCAGTAAACCGCTGAAGTATCCGGTTCAGTTATAATGATCATTTCATTTGCAGTTGCCGTTGTAGAACTTGTTAGAAGTTCAGACATACCATCAACAGCCCTGTTTCCATTCCGGTCAACAAAAAGAAAAAGATCAAGATCAAGGTTGGTTATTTCAGAAGATGTACCAATACTTAAACTTCGTTCCCCAGATGGTATTTTGAATGGACCTATGATCAAATCACTTGAAAGTGGGTCATCCGGATCGTCCTGATGTATTTCCATATTGATGTAATTGCTTATCCACTGTTCTCTGTTCTCTTCGAATTCAGTACTGTTATCTAAACTACTGATACCTGCAACCGGTATCCGTTCTTCGGTGATATACCCAAGTGAAACAGGGGCACTTTCCAATTGCATATTTGAGCCCAAAGACCCTGTGTATTCCATCCAAGTGAACAAACTGTTCCTGTTATCAAGAACCACAAAACAGCTGTCTCCTTCGTTTGGAATGAATGGAAAATCAGTTGCATTACAGTTAAGCCCATTTCTGTAATTTCTGAAATTTTCTGAATCCATATAAAGAACAGTACCGGTAGACTCCACCTGTGACCATGGAACCCAGTCTGAATTCCTTAAAAAGTCTTCATTCTCTTCACTGCCTATGGAATAAAGAGATCTGGTAAAATACGGTACCGGAAACAACTTTTCAATCGCAGATGTAACTTCTGAAGAGCCGGATTCATCAACTGTGATTTCCTGCCTCTGTGGTATACTGTATGGCACTGTATAAGTCATCGAATACTGGTTACCCTCATCAAAACCCACATTTACACTTCCAGCAGAACCATAAGCAGATACAACATCAATTGTGTATCCTCCGTTGGGCTGCCAGCCAAGTTCAAAAGAACAAAATCCGGATCTATCGGTATAATCAAAGGCGGTTACAGCGTTTGCGTTATTCCAATGAGATTTAACAAGAACCATGGCTGCCTCAACAGGTAAACCTTCCGGGTCAGTTACCAGAACATTTACAGTTGCTGTTCTGGTATATCCTGAATCACCCTGCATGTAACCGGATCCTGCAGGAGTAAGAACATCGGTGGTTACCGGCCATACTCTTCCATCTGGACCAAAAGCAGAGATTGTGGAAATTGTCTTGCCTTTGTGGTCCACACCTTCTGCTGATATCCACACATCTCCAATTCCAGCCATACCATAGTTCACGTCCCAGTGGTTCCATTTTCCATTCGCTGGGTTTAAATACTGATTCCACTGATGATCCTCACCACGACATCCAACCACATAAGCTGGAACAAAAAAAGCTCGACACAAAGCGGTCTGCAATACAGACTGTTCCCCACATGAACCATAAGCCTTGCCGTAAATAGTCATGGGCTGCAAATCATTTGTCTGGTATCCGAAAGACATGATTCCATCAGGTTGTGCAAAAGACTGGAAATTACACAGCCTTAAAACAGCTTCCTCATAAGTGTCGGCTTCCAGCATGCTCTGTTCAAGAGTTCTACCACCAATGCTGTCTGATGGTATAAACTGCCGCCAGAAAACATGGTTGGCTGAAAGACCATACAGGCTGTCTGGTTCATAATTTAAGTATTCTCTTTCTGACATAGTCAAAGAATCCCATGGGGAATCCCAATAAGTAGCATCTATTCTGCCGGGAACTTCAAACAAAATTCTTGGGTGAACAACAAAACGGTAATAGTTCTCTCTAGAAATTTCAAACCAGCCATCTGCTGTTTTTAACTCACAGGATGTTACACCATCTTTTTCTTCCAGGCGAACATAACTAAGCATCTCAGCATTTTCATAAACAAGTTCTGCATTTAGATTGAAAATATCTTCGTGACCGTTTTCCTCCATCACTCTTAAAATATTCACTGGAGTTGTGTTTATGCAAAAAGCAATTTCATCTCTGTACCTGGGGTTTGCATTGATGATTTCTCCTGCAAATGTGTTTACAACAGAAAGGCCAGATGGAGTTCGAAAAACAGAATACGGGGTAAAATATCGTGAGTAATAAGCTTCAATGGAAGTTACCCCTCCACTTGGTTGAAACTCCCATGAAAAGCTTTCCTGAAAAACATTTGAGAATTCTTCACTTTTCTCGAAGAAAAACAAAGAGCCTTTGGAATTACCTGAAATCAACTCTTGATTCCCATCATTATCCATATCAAAAAATACCGGAGTTGAATACTCACCCACATCAATCAAGCTGAATTCAGAACCCTGGGTAACATTTATCCATTCACCACTGGTATTTCTGGAATAGTAACAAAGTGTTCCATCTGCTGAACCAAAAACAAGTCCGTTTTCCCACCAGGCTGGTGCCCCGGAAGCAATATCAGAAATACCCTCCACCGGTGTCCACTCCCCATGAAACCAACCATCAAGACCTGAAAGGTAATAAACCCCACCTTCCATGGTTCCAGCAACCAGATCAGGAAACATGTCATCATTCACCATGGCAACAGCCAGGTTTGGGTAAGTTCCCGGTACCGGAGCCAGATTTAGAAGTTTTAAAGAATCTGAGGAAGAAACAGCCTCGTACAGAATTCCCCCACGGGTTCCACATATAACACGAGTTCCGCCATCAAAATTTACAGCTACAGGTGAAATGTTTAACAAACCCTGGCTACTACCGGCATTATTTAAAGCTGACCACTGAAAACTTCCCGATTCATAAAAAAACAATCCATTCTCTCCGGTTCCATTGGCCAATACTGGAAGTGAATCAACCAAGAACAAAACAGGAGAACTGAAAACACCAGGGTTCATTGGAAAAATAGTCTGAGACTCAGAAAAAAACGGTTGAAAACATGGAGTTTCCACAGTGCCTCTGTTCCTGAAAATAAGAACATTTCCCGATTCCGTAACCACAACCAGGTCAGCCAGACCGTCCCCTTCCATATCTCCAAGGGCTGTACCGCTGGCATCGAAAATGTTAAAACCTGTTGTTGTCTGAATAGGCAAACCTTCACTGTAAAGGGTAAGCACCCCCTGATCACTCAAAAAAGACGAATCAGCTGTGCCATTATTATCAAGATCGCAAGTTTTTAACAGCGCCACTGAAACATCAAATTCATCCAGTTCTATCCAGTTTGGTGCAGCAAAAACTCTTATAGAAAACTCTTCCTGAAGAACCAGATCTTTAAGACCATCTCCATTAACATCAGCGAATGCTGGAACCGCTGGCGACTCACTGTATACTTCCTGGTAAAGCAGATCTGTGAACTTAATGGTAAGATCCCACCGCAACCACTCTTCGCTTAACTGTATGGCTTGCAGAGCAATATCCGGCAGTACAGAATCAAAACCAACCAGAGGGCCAGACGAAATAGTATTAACTACTTCAAAATCACCGAACTCAAGCGTCTCAGAGAACAGAGACCAGGCATAACCTCCAGGGGTTATCTCTACAGAATAATCATCTGATGCACTTATCTTGGTTAGAGGAAGAAAAAGAACCAAAGCTACAAATACTTCTGAAAACAGAAATCCTCTATGTCTGACAAACACTTGAACCTCCCGGATAACGATGAATAAATTGCCTTTTATCTTTACTGTAAACTTACTAATCAGAAATATTGTAAAAAAATGCAAAACAATGCTATATTGCTCTTGCATGTTAAATACAGTTACTAATCTATCATACATTTTTGAACACGCAAAAAGAATAGGAGATACTATGAAGTCAATTTTGTTTTTAATTCCTGTAATACTGGTCTTAGCCTGCGGAGCTAACAGTGTTGAAGAAGAAAACACAGCTCAGGTAGAAGAGACCCAAGAGGTTGCTGATACTGAAGTAACAGACAATCATGCAGCGGAAATATCTGCTGAGCAGGAAGAGCCTAACAACTACAACATCCTGGTAGGCGCTGCTGGCGGTTTTGAAATTGGAATTACCGGCGATAAAGTAAGAGAAGTTGTTAATATCTATGGAAATATTGAAGTTGAGGAAATAGATTTAAATATTGAAGGATATCCAACTCCTGCTCTTGAGCTAACCTTAGATTCCGGTGAATCCATGCTTCTGTATCTAAATGAAGACGATAACACTGTATATCGAATCAAAACTAACTCTGATTTATTCACTACAGCCCAGGGAATTGGTTGTTCCTCAACCTATGCAGATTTAGAAAATTCTTACACTTTTGAAGAAGTTTCCTGGGGTGACAGTGGAGATCCTGTGGTTATTATTGAAGAGCAACAGATGTCTTTTGTGCTTGAACCAGGTGACTGGTGGCAGATGGGTGATTTCCAAGGTGATGTTCCAGCAGACACAGGGATAAATTCTATAATTCTCTGGTAGAAACTCTGATTAAAAGTCGAATATAATTAAGCACCGTGGTAAAACTGCGGTGCTTAATTTTTTCCTGGAAGCTTCACGCTTACTTCATTGCTCCAGGAAGTTCCCCCACCTTCATTTGTAGTCAGTAAAGCGTAATACCATATTGAACCTGGTAACAGGTTCGGGTCATAATGAACAGTGGTAGTCTTTTTTTCAATAACAATAATCACAGATGCAGAACCGGTATTGTTCCTTATATCAGAAGTAGATGATCGATACAAAGAATAACTAACAAAATCGGAATCAGGGCAGGTTGTCCATGAAAGTTTGGCTGTGGTAATGTCGCTGTAAACCCCTGTAAGTGCCGAGGTTGAAGGATTATCAGGTCCAAAGGGGTTATCAGGTCCACAACCTGAAATCAGAGCTACTATTGCGGCAAAGAAAACAAGTCGTTTCATGATAACCCCTTTGTATATAGAACTAGTTAATTAGATCGCTATCGTCTCTTGGTTCAATTTTGAAATTATCGAAACTGTAAAAACAGATACCGATAATCTTGGAAAAAGTGTCTCCATTTGAAGGAGAGTATGATATTTCACCCATATCATCAATCCTTACATCACCAGAGCCATCTGTAACACTCCATTCACCGTATCCCAAATCATCATCAGTTACTGTGACATTAGAAACAGAAACCAGTACACTTTCCCACTGTTCAGCGGGAACATCAACTGTGGCAAGTTCTTCTGGAGTTGGAACAGTATAACCAGCTTCATCAAGATCTACAGAGTTAACCACTACTTCAGTAAGCCCATTGTACTCGCTCACATAACCGGAAACAACCACACTGTCACCTCTAACAAGAGATGTAAGAATGCCATCGTAACCGTAAATAACAAGACCACTCCATGGACCTGAAGATACATCCTGAATTACAGCATACTGAGCTGTTCCTGTTCCTGCGTAAAATTCATTTCCACCGACTGTGACTATTCCAGTAACAGTCACATCATCACCATCGTAAGGTGATTCATCAGCCTGACCCTGGATCTCATAACAGGAAAGAGCAGATCCACCGCCGCCACCACCGGAAGAATCAGGGGTGGTTATTGTTGCTTCATTGCTCCATGCTGTGAGCTGAGAGCTATCAACAGTCTGAACTGCATAGTAGTAAACAGTGTTCCAGGCAAGATCACTATCTGCGAAAGTAATAGTTTCAATATCGGTAATGGTTGTAACAACCGCTGCAGCGGATGGGTTCGATGCTATTCCTGAGGTTTCGGAACGGTAAAGAACATAAGAAGCGAAATCATCATCAGGACACACTGTCCATGAGAGTGTTGCTGTATTGTAACTCACAGCAGCAGTAAGAACGGATGCAGTTGGATTTGTTCCACTGCCCTGGGGATTTGTTTCCGCATCTCCGCATGCCGCCACTAAAAGAATGGACATAAGAATTGCACTAAATACATAAAGGCTAGGTCTCACTTTTTCTCCTTTCGACTACAATTTCATTGTGGTTACCATAACCCAATGAGCTATTTTCTTTAACTGTTAATTATAATCGAGTACACTGCAAAATGAAATGGAGAATAAATTGATAGGTTTGCTGCTTGTTATTACCGGACTGATTGCACCTGTGGCTGAAGAGATTCCCTATGAAATCACAGCCCATGGGCAGACTAGAATTGACAATTACTACTGGCTGAATGATATTGAGAACCCACAAGTTATTGAGTACCTTGAAGCTGAGAACCTTTATGCCGATTCAATAATGGCAAATTCAGATCAACTCATAGAAACAATTGTTATGGAAATGCTGGGCAGAATGCCAGAAGATGAAGCATCAGTACCCTACTACAGAAATGGATACTGGTACTGGTACCAGTACAGACCAGATGAAGATTACAGCGTAAACATGAGACGGCGGCACCCAGACGGAGAAGCTGAAGTACTGCTTGATGAGAATACATACGCTGTTGATCACGAATATTTCAGTGTTGAACTACTTTCAATAAGCCCAGATAACAGAACAATGGCATGGGCTTATGATACCACAGGAGGTCACTGGAATACATTAATTTTTACCGATATTAACTCTGGCGATACTCTTGATATTGTTTCCAATGCTTCTGGCGACCTTGCCTGGGCTGCTGACTCGAAAATGGTATTTTTCGGTCTTAATGATGCCACAGGAAGAACCGACAGAATCATGCGGAAAACCATAAGCTGTGATGATATGGTTTGTGTTTACACTGAGCAGGATTTAACATTCTGGCCCTGGGTATCCAATTCATCAGACAAGCAATGGATACTCATTGGCGCCGCCAGCTCGGATGAATCTGAGTATCGTGTTTTATCAGCTGACAATCCCACTGATTCCTTAACCCTTGTTCACCCTAGAACCGCAGGTCTTGAGTATTACATATACGCTGCGGACTCGGTGTTTTTTATCGAGACCAACCTAAATGGAGAAAATTTTTCTGTAATGAGAGTAGATGCAGAAAATCCATCCATGGAAAATTGGGAGACGGTAATTGCACATGATCCTGAAATTCTAATAGAAGATGTTGATATTTTCGAAAATCTTCTAGCTGTGACAATGAGAAGTGAAGGGCTTAAAAAACTGTTTTTAGCAGACAAAATCACCGGTGAGGGCTATTTTGCAGACCTGGGTGAAGAGGCTGCAACTTTTTATACCTCTGCCAACTACTCTCCTGAAGCAGATTCAATTCGCCTTATATACACATCACTTACCACGCCATGGTCTACAATTTCTTACAATATTTCAGATGAAACTATTAACATCCTGAAAACTCAATTCGCCGGCGAGAACTTTGATAAAAATCTATATGAAAGCGAAAGAGTAATGGCTACCGCTTCAGATGGTACTTTGGTTCCAATTGGAATTGTTTACCGAAAAGACCTTTTTGTTCCTGGTGAAAACCCACTGCTACTTTATGGTTACGGAGCTTATGGAATGAGCCTTGATCCAATGTTCAGCTCAAGTCATCTTTCTCTGCTTGATCGAGGTTTTGTCTATGCAGATGCCCATGTAAGAGGCGGAAGTGAAATGGGTAGACACTGGTACAATCAAGGGAAAATGATGGCCAAGATGAATACCTTCACCGATTTCATTACATGCGGTGAATACCTGATTGAAAACGATTACTGCAACTCAGACTTACTGTTTGCCATGGGTGAAAGTGCAGGCGGTCTGCTTATGGGTGCTGTTACCAACATGAGGCCTGATTTATGGAAGGGTATTGTTGCTGGAGTACCATTTGTAGATGCGTTAACCACAATGCTTGATCCGTCAATTCCTCTTACCACAGGAGAATACGGAGAATGGGGCAACCCCACAGAGAGCGCTGAAGCCTACGAATACATTCAGTCTTACTCACCTGTGGACAATGTAACTGAAATGGATTTTCCTGCAATGTATGTTTTTTCCGGGATTAATGATTCTCAGGTAGGTTACTGGGAACCTGCGAAATGGGTTGCAGCTATCCGCCAGGCAAATACAGGAGATGCTGATGTGATTTTCAGAATCGAAATGGGCTCTGGCCATGGAGGAGCTTCCGGTAGATATGGCTGGCTGGGAGATACTGCATCAAAATATGCTTTTCTTCTGAACCAGGCTGGAATTACTGAATAACTTATGGGGCATCTGTTACAACTATGTTTCAGATGCCCTATTCCAAACAAGTTCTATTTCGACCAGATTGTTTTGCATTATACATTGCAGTATCCGCTCTTTTTAAAAGTGAATCTGCCGTGTCTCCTATTCTGCTTTCAGCAATTCCAAGAGAAATAGTAACAGGAAGAAGCTCTTTACCCTGTTCTGTCACAACTCGCTGAGATTCAATAGATTTTCGTAATCTTTCTGCAACAATCCAAGCCAGTTCCTTTTTTATTCCTGCAAGCATTACAACAAATTCTTCTCCACCAAATCTTGCACTAAGGTCAGTTGGTCTTAAGCTAAGCAGTGTTGTTTTTGCCACTTGTATCAAAACATCATCACCAGCATCATGCCCATGATTATCGTTGAATCTTTTAAAATGATCAACATCAAACATCACAATGCACAAAGGTTCTTCGTTGCGAACATGCCTATTAATCAATCTAGGCAACTGCAAATCCAACCATCTTCTGTTGTACATGCCAGTTAAAGCATCTACCATGGCGTCTCTCTGAAACCTCTTTCGTAAACGGATATTTTTCAGCAACGTATGATCCGATGAACGCATTCGATCAGAAAGCAATAAAAGCATATTACAAGCAAAATCATGTGACTCCATAATCATTCGCCAGAATGCATCCTCATTCACCTCAAGAACTTGACTGTCTTCTGCTGCAACCACATAAGCTGATGTTGGACTGTCATCAATTACAGACAATTCACCTACAGTTTCTCCAGCGTCAAGTGTTGCCACTGAGTCACTTCCAGGATACTCGAGATACACTGATAGTTTCCCCGACAAGATTAAATAGAGATTTTGATTTAACTGACCTGCTGTTAAAAGTACCTGACCTTCAGCAAGCTGAATAACAGGGCATCTTCCAATTATGTCTGTAATCGCAGTTGAAGAAACTCCTCTTAAAATAAGCAGGTTTTCTGCTTCTACCTTTGAAAGTTCTTTAAACATCACCCCTCCTAGTGGTAATTTATCAAGATAGCACTTAACATTGGAAAAAAACACCCCAATGGCCCCTCCATTTCAACAAAAATCAGATGCAATAAAGTTATAAATACTAGAATAGTACGGAATTGGATAGATTGACATAACCATGAAATGGTGTTACGATGAA
>JAOZUR010000050.1 GCA_029938555.1 Candidatus Sabulitectum sp.
TGGTGGAGGCGGCGGGATTCGAACCCGCGTCCGGTCACGGGGACTCGGTAGGCACTACATGCTTAGTCCGCTGTTGTTTCTCGCCCTAGTGTTGGCTGCGGACTGCCGCACTCGGGCCAGTTCTCATTGATCTCACCGATTCCCCCGGAGAACACGGGTTGGCGGCCAGTCTCCAAATCGACGCTCCGTCCAGGCTTGAAGACACAACCTGGGGGAACGGCTGACCTCTATCGGTCAGCTGTCGCTAATTATGCGGCAATTATTTCTTTTTCCACCTTTTTTACGAGGCCGATGGAACCTCGGCATGCTCCCACGGAATCACGTCCGTACCCGTCGAGACCAGTCGCCCCCACGAATTTCATGTTCGGAATATATACAATTTCTTGTTAGAATGGTTCCAACTTGATTTTTTCTTGAGAATGTGCTATATGTTGCTCTTATAATAGCAAAAACAAGGGAGACGATCATGTCCTGGAAGTGCGATATATGTGGCAAAAAGCCTTCAGTTGGTAACAGAGTGAGTCACTCTGTTAAGCGTACAAAACACGTGTTTAAACCAAATTTGCAGAGTGTGCGTGCAATAATTGATGGTAGACGCAAAAAGATTAAAGCCTGTACTACTTGCATCAAAAGTGGTAAAGTTATAAAAGGCTAGATTACTGATTCATACAAAAAGGGGAAGCAAATGCTTCCCCTTTTTCTTTTATCTATTTTATTCTACCCTTTGCTATCTGTATTGCGTTCCTCTTCAGCTAAAAGTGCCATCTGATATTCTCTTGCAAGTCTGGTGTATCCAAAGCCCATGTTAAGGAATTCCCATGGAAGTTTCTTGGTCTGATCTTTGCTCTCAAAAACACAATTCATATCAATATCTGCACGGTCAAAAGCAGTGTTCCAGCCTACCCCTTCAAGTTTTGTTTCCAAAGCCTTGCCAACGGCAATATCCCCACGAATAAGAAGAGAATGTATATGGGTTTCCCTTGGATCAAAACCGTGTATTTCCTGTACGCCTGCCTTTTCAAGGTTTTCCTTCAACATAACAAGATTTTCTCTTACTTCTCTTAGATTGGCCATTGCTGTCCATTGAAAAGCAGTCCAAGGTCTTGGGATGAACTGATCAATTCGAATAATAACAGGAAGTTTGGTATACTTCATTATCGTTTCAACAAAGGAAATGATTGCAATCCTGTCACTTTCTTTTTCAAATGGTATTCCAAACTGAAAACAAATCTGTATTTGTTTAACTACTGAAGAAACTTCTCGAACTCTTTTGAAATAAAATTCATTGGTGCGGAATTTTCCGATTACCTTACGAAGGCTTTCACTGCCTGTTTCAGGAACAAGAACAAGTGTTTCCTCATCAAGAATCACAGGAAGTTCAATTGATAATTCAGGCGATTCCTTCATGTGAGAACTTAATCTTGGTTTTAGACCGATTTCTTCAGCAAAGCTGATAAGTTCCTTAATCTCGTCATGGCTACCAGGAGTGCAGGCAGCATAAACAAGAGAGGTTCCTGTGTCCATTTTTTTAACTTTGTTTTGAAGATCTTCTGAACGCTGTTCTCTGTATGGTAGAAGAAGATAACCAGACATGCAAAAACGACAGTTGAAAGGACAACCTCTTGCAATTTCTAATATGTACGTATCAGGCATAATTGTATGGGCAGAAATTGTATTAGTTAAGGCTCCGATACTGTCCAGATTGGCCCACTGCCTCATAATGGAAGCTTTAGGTGCAATACCATGAATTGATGGTACATACAAACCTGGAAGAGCTGCAAGACCTGCAAGTATCTCTATTTTAGGCCGGCGACGCGAACCCAAGCTCTTGATTATATCAAGAACAGGGCCAAGAGTAGGTTCCGTTTCACCAATAATAAATGCATCAAAAAAGCTACTCATTGGAATAGGATTAGCTGTAACGCTTAAACCTGTAGCAAGAAGTATTGGCCATTTGTGCTCACGCTGCTCATTGCGTAATGTAATATCAGATAATTCCATCATTTGCAGAGATGGAAACCAGTCTGTTTCCGATGGCATCAAAAAAACAAGTAAATCAGATTCCTTAATTGATTTACCTGTTTCCAGAGCCTCGATAGGTTTGTTCTGCCTTTTCCTCCAGTTGAACTCATCTTTGGCTGGAAAAAACCCTCTTGAACAAACGGTATCCGGCCAAGTGGAAAGCTGTTTAAACAGACGATGAAAAGCGAGATGCCCCATGGCCTGAGCATACTCACGAGAAAATACAACTAGAGTCTCAAAAACCCCAACTGAGTTACCTGATAAAAGTTTTTTTTCAGCTGAAAGAAGATCAGTTCTTCTTTCATCATACTTATCTCCGGCCGATTTACGACTCATATATTCTCTGCTCCCCATTAGTATATTTGAATGTAATATACAAAACTAAAAGAAAGCACCCAAATAAATTCTTTTTATTCCTCCTATCTATCAATCAATGTCTCTCTGAAGAAATGTAGGAATTTCCACTTCAGCGGTACTCATATTGCCAGGGCTTGCAGTTGAATAAGACTTAGGCAAATCCTCAGTACCGCGTCTTTCAGAACTGAATGGGTAAGTGGCTTGATTACGCTGCATTGGCAACTCTTCCGGCTGAACATCACTTGACTGACCAAATCCAGTTGCAATAACAGTTACTTTAACTTCTTCCCCCATTTTTTCATCAACACTTCTACCAATACGGATTTCAACCATATCCCCCACAACATCCGAAATAATCTTCTGGGCTTTGCTGAATTCAAAATATTTTAACTTCTGGGATGAATGGATATTCACAAGTACTTCACGGGCACCTTCAATAGAAATATTATCAAGAAGTTGATTTGAAATAGCCTGTCTTGCCGCTTCTTCCGCCCTGTCAGGACCTGTTGCAACTCCGGTACCCATCATAGCACCACCACCGCTTGCAATTACTCTTCTTATGTCCTCAAAATCAAGATTGATTTCACCTGGGCAAGAAATAATGCTACTTATACCTTCAACAGCATTGGAAAGAACACCATTAGCTACTCCCATTGCCTCATCAAATGTGGCATCTTCATCTACCACGCTGTCAAGACGATCATTGGGAATCACTATCAATGTATCAACTGCATTTTTCAACCGCTGAATCCCGTTTTCTGCCCGCTTCGCTCTGATAGCACCTTCATAACTAAATGGAAGAGTAACCACGCCTACAGTAATAATACCATTATCTTTTGCTATGCGGGCTATGATTGGGGCTGCGCCAGTGCCTGTTCCCCCACCCATACCAGCCGTAATGAAAATGATATCTGCACCTCTAATGACATCTTCGATTCCATTAACGCTCTCCTCAGCAGCTTGCTCTCCTAGCTCCTGATTGCCACCAGTACCACGATTTCTAGTAACTCTACCTCCGATAAGAAGTTGCTCCGGGGCAAGACATCCCTTAAAATCCTGCTGATCTGTGTTAACAGCTACATATTCTACACCGGTAATATTATCCTTGATCATTCTAGTAATGGCATTACATCCACAGCCACCAACACCAACCACAAGAATTTTGATATTTCCGGTAAGATCCTCGCCAACCTCTCTAATGTCAAATACAGCGGCCATGATTACTCCTTATTTCAGTTTATTTATAAAATTTTTCATTCTTTTTTTAATGTCCCCATAGCCAATGTGTTTACTTCTTCCCACACTGAGTTTTCTAAGCTCTAAACCATGCTTCACAAGGCCTATTGCAGTGGCCATCTCAGGGGTTTGTGCTTCATTACTGTTTGATTTTACTGCCCTTGGTAATCCTGGTTCAACCTGTTGGCCTGTAATAGAAGTAGCTGCTTCGATTATTCCTCTCATTCTTGCAGCTCCACCTGTGATAACAATGCCCCCAGTAAGATTAGCAAGACCAATACCTGATGCTACTATCTCCTCTGAAGCGAAACGGAATATCTCCTGAACTCTGTCTGACGCTATCTGGGTAAGAACTGGAAGTGCCACAGGTACAGTGCCTCTACCACCAACACGCCTTACGGATAATGTATTTTTATCAGCGAATTCATTAAGGGCGGCTACTTTTTCCATTTTGATTTTTTCAGCATCATTCCAAGAAATACCAAGGCTTTGTATATCAGAGGTTATTTTGTTACCTCCAAGAGAAAATGATGACAGATGGATAGGTGAACCGCCAAAATAAATCACAATATCTGTATTTGCTGAGCCAATATCAATAACAACTGTACCAACCAGTTTTTCATCTCGATTAAGTACAGCGGCTGCACTGGCTATAGCTGAAGGAATAACAGCTTCAACCTCAATTCCAGCATTCTGAACCACTGTTCGAAGATTTTCAGCAGCAATCCTATCTGCATAAATCGTATACACTCTTGCTTGCACTGATACCGCCTTAAGACCAACTGGCGGGTCAGGCAACTGCGAGAATCCTCCAAATGCATAATCTCTAACTGTTCTTTCAAGAACTTCACAACCTGATGGAAGAGTAATCTCTCCGGCATTCTCCCTAACTTTTTCAATATCAATATCAGTTATTACTTCAGGACTATCTGCCTTGCCTTCACCGATCTGAACAGAGGCGGAAGCAAGAATACCCCGTACATGCAAACCGGTAATGTTGATGAAAGCAGATTCAATTTCAAGACCGCAGATTTGCTCTGCCTCTTCAACTGCCAGCTGAATTGCTTTTTCAGCTATTGATGCATTAACAAGAACACCCTGCCGTATATGACCACTGCACTTACATCTTCCTATTGCGGCTATCTCCATAACCGAACTTTCATCAGCAAGGGCAATAATGCATCGAACTCCCGAACAACCAATATCAATACCTGCAATGATCTGTTTTTCCATTATGTTTCCTCCGCAGATCTCAAAACCGCCTGATTATTGAATCGAAGATCTACTTCATATGTATTATCTGAAATTATTCTCTTAATATCTAACCAACACAGCCAGCTATTAACAGCATTTTCTGTATCTAAAATTATTCTTGTGGACCCCTCGGTTATCACAATCTGTCTATTAGAAACCTGCATTTCAACTGTATTTGCCAAATTATATTTTAACAATAAATTTAGAGCTGTTAGAATCACACATGTGTCTGTGGCAGCAGATACGCCTATTACTGGCAATTGATCATTTACCCAGCTTTCAGGAAGATAAGTTCCTGAATTTGTAACTGGAACCTGTCTATCGGGATATGCCAAGACTACCACAGGTTCTCCGGTTGAAAATAAAATATTAATTGTGCTGGGATAATGAACCTCTATCAATACTGAATCAACACCCTCTACTGTGCAAATTTTCATTTCAAGAGAATCCATATCAATTTTCAAAAGAGAAACTCCAAAATATGGATGCAATACAGTAGCTAGCTCAGTTGAGTCAACATTACTTGAATTATCAATTCTTACATAAGTTAGGTCAAACTTATTTTCTCTTTCAGCCCAACGAATGCCAAGCAGTAAAAGCATAATAATTACAGTGAATAATCCAGTGAGCTTCATTCCTTTATTCACTGACTTACCTCCTTAAGAATCCTTCTAATATTGGAATCAATTGAACCAGCTCCCATGAATACCAATGTTCCACCAGTGGATGCCTTAAGTACATCTTCAATCTGATCCATTTCTATATACACACAATCAGCACCACTTCGTTTTGCTGCATTGCAGACTAAACTACTGTCTACTAATGGAATTGGATCTTCCCTGGAATGGAAAATAGGTAACACATACGATTTGTCTGCAATTCTAAGGGCACTACCCATTTCTCTGTAAAGAAGTGAAGTTCTTGAAGGAAGATGAGGCTGAAACACTACTGTTACTGGACCTGAGGATAGTTTTTTTACAGAACTCAATGCAGCAGCTATCTCATCTGGATGATGTGCGTAGTCACTTACAATTGAAGTCCCGTTGTATTCAGCGATTTTTTCAAGTCTTCTGGAAACTCCAGGCCAACTTTCAAGTGACTTAATGGCATCTTTTGCAGACACACCACAGGCCATGGACAAAGCAATTGCAACCTGTGCATTTCTCACATTGTGAACACCTGGCGCTGGAAGAAAACCGGAATAACCGAAAAGCCTGTACTTTTCTCCCCAACCTTTATACAAACCCATCTTTGCGTCTATATCGCCACCTGGACCACTTGTAAGTACCTTTCGGCCCAATCTTGCCGCCCAATATCCAAGACCTGGTTTTTCCATGGGCACTATAACAGTACCCCCTGGAAGAACAGACTCAAGAAATGCCTGAAAAGCCCATTCCAGAGCTTCAGGAGAACCGTAACATTCCAGATGCTCAAGAGCAAAACTTGTCACAGCTGCATGGGATGGCGTAAGCCTTAAGAAAGTTCTATCAAATTCGTCGGATTCAACTATTGCAAGGTGTCCACCTGGTCTGTAATTGCCATTCCAGCAATCCATATTACCACCGATAAACACAGTTGGATTTAACCCTGTTTCCTGGGTTATCCAGCCAGCCATTGATGTTGTTGTGGTTTTTCCGTGTGCTCCTGCAATTGAAACCAGTTCATGGGAAATTGTAAGCTCTGCAAGGGCTTCACTTCTTCTCATTATTGAGATTCCTTGCGTAATTGCTGAAGATATTTCAATATTTTCCCTGGGTACAGCAGCTGAATAAACAAGTCTGTCTATACCAATAAGATGGTTACTTGAGTGCCCTTCTTCTACTTTAATACCCAGTTTCCCAAGTGATGTAATTTTATCTTCTGATGGCGATCCATCACATCCAGTAACATTATGACCCAATGAGTTATACCAGCCTGCAAGAGCACTCATACCTGATCCGCATATTCCCATGATATGAACATTCATGTTACAAGCTCCTTCAAACAATTCAACATTGTTAAGGAAGGATTTGAAGGCATAATTTTTTTAAGAACAACTGTCATTCTATCTAGTTCTTCCACATTATTCAGCAGTTCTGAAATAATCCAGTTAAAATCAGACGCCATAGCATCCTTCTGCTCTATACACAAAGATGCACCAATTTTCTCAAGAGCTTTCGCATTTGCCATCTGATGATTTTCTGCTGCATACGGATACGGTATAAAAACTGCTGGAATACCAAAAGCCACCAGCTCTGCTATTGTTTGCCCGCCAGCTCTGGCAACAACAAGATCAGCTGCGGAATACCACAGAGACAAATCGTCAATAAAGGCTTCTGCTTTAATATTACTGGTGCTACCAATAAGGTTAATCACCCGATTGTAATCTGATTTTCCCGCTTGGAGAAGAATTGAAACTTCCCCTTTTATCTTTAAAGCAAGATCATTTATGGCAGAAGCACCCTGACTGCCTCCAAGAAATAAAACTACAGGTTTGTTTTCTGGAATACCCAAGGTTTTTTTTGCAGCAGAAGAATTGGTTTTTTTCATCTTATCAGTGACGGGAGTTCCTGTTTGTATAGTTTTGCATTTCAAACCGGACTGCCCACCAGGAAGACCTGTAAATGCAACTTTACAAAATCTTGAAGCAACTCTATTGCTTTTGCCTGGAATTACATTGCTATCAAAAATTGCAGCAGGTATTCCCATGGATTTTGCAGCGACAATTGTGAAAAAAGAAGCATATCCTCCTGTACCCAACACAATATCAGCACCAATAGACTTAAGAAGCTTTCTCGCTTTAAGAAAGGAGCTAATTAATGAGAATGGCAAAAATATCTTCATTCCCTTGTCTATTCTAGGTGGATTCATAACATGAACAGTACTTTCCACAGAAGCATACATGGCAGAGTCAACAGGTCTAGGCGTGCAAACATACGATACATTAAACGCTGCTTTTGCCTCTGCTTTTTCTCCAACGGCAATGGCCGGTGTGATGTGCCCTCCAGTACCTCCACCTGCTATAAGAAGATGTTTCAAACTCATGCAGCTGACCTCCTTGATATTCCAATCACTGTGCCAATACAAATCAGATTCACAAGCATTGCTGTGCCTCCCCATGAAATTAAAGGAAGAGGCATGCCGGTTACTGGAATAACCCCGGTATTTACAAAAGTATGGATCATGGTTCCTGTTAACAGAATAGCAGTGGCACCACCACCAACAACTGCATCAAATTCTGTATTGGCACTTCTTGCTATCCAAAAAGACGAGACAAATAGAATCAGAAACAAAATCAAAACAGCAGATGTACCTAAAAAGCCGGCCTCCTCACCAATAACAGCAAAAATAAAATCAGTATGAGGTTCTGGAAGAAAACCCCGTTTCTGCCTGCTCTGCCCAAGACCTCTCCCTGAAAATCCACCACTACCTAATGTGATCATAGCTTGCAAAGTCTGATAATTATCATGTTCCTCAAGGGAATTTTCTTGGAATGATGCGGTTATTCTATCAAGCTGATAATCACTTCTAAGAAGTACTGTAGACACACCAAGAAGAATCATAATCCCGAAAAGAATACCTATATGAGAAAATTTAGCGCCAGAAACAAAAAGTACAATAAGCAATACAAATAATGTAAATGCAGTTCCCGATAGATCAGGCTGAAGCATAGTAAGAGCACTTGGAACGATTGCCAGCATTGATATAAAAACAACACCACTGACTTTTCGAACATCCACCTTGCCAAGTGAGATCAATAGCCCTGAAACTAGAATAAAACCGAATCTTAAAATATCAGTTGGCAAAATTCTTGTTATTCCTAAATTTACCCATCTCTGCGATCCATTTACTTCAGGAACGAATGAAGTGTCTTTTAGTACAAGAGTGGCAACAATGCCAAGCAAGCTCAAGCCATATACAAACCACGCACCTTTTCTAAAGAAAGCAACTGGTCTGGTGGCAAGAAAAAAACAAGCAACAATACCTACAAGAATACGAATTACATGCTCTCTTAAGTATTTGGTATCTGACCCAAATTCCTTCATAGAGTAAAAAGAGCTTGCTGTTCCCACTGCAAGAATTCCTACAACAATTAAAAGAAAAGTTGTACTTATAAGAATTTTACGGGCAGTTATAGTTGAATTTAACATTTAAGAGCCTGCACAATTGATTTGAAATGATCTCCGCGTTCTTCAAAATTACTGTACTGATCAAAACTGGCGCATCCTGGTGAAAGAAGAACCGTATCACCAGATTCTGCTAATTTTAACACTCCTTCAACGCTGTCTTCTAAGTTTTTATGGATATGAATATCAGCAGCACCCTGCCATTGTTTAGAAAGCAATTCCGCACCTGATCCGAACAAAACTAGATTTTTTACCTTATGCTTTATCAACTGGTTCAATACAGAGTAATCAGTGTCTTTTTCTTTGCCACCTGCAATAAGAATTACCTTATTCTGAAAACTTTCCAGTGCCACTTTTAATGAATCAACATTGGTGGATTTGGAATCATTAAACCAGTACAAACCTCTTACTGAACCCAAAGGTTCTATTCTATGAGCAACTCCTTTAAAACCAATTAAACCACTAATCATTTTTTTCACAGGTATGCCATAGGAAACTGCAAGGCAGATGACTGCAAGGGCATTTGCAATATTGTGTTTTCCCTGTAAAGCCAGTTTGTCAGAATGAATCACTTTAACATTCTGTGTTTCATCTTTGTAACATAGATAGCCTGTTTCATCCATCCATGCACCAGCTGGAACTTCTTGTTTTAAAGAAAAATACAATTGTTTTCCACCGGAAATATTTCTGTATTTTTCTAAAAGAGTATCATCAAAATTCAGTATTGCCGTATCACCTATGTTTTGGTTTAAAAAGATTCTAGCTTTCGTTTCCCCGTAATTTTCCATTGTTCCGTGTCTAACCAAATGGTCTGGAGTCAGATTTAGAATCACAGAAGAGGTTGCATGAAAACCTGTGGTTGTTTCAAGTTGGTAACTACTTAATTCCACCACAAAAACAGGAACCAAAGGATTGTCCAGAATGGCATCACTTAACGCATAACCCATATTTCCTGCAGCTACAGCTTCAGCTTCAACAGATGATAAATTAATTACATGAGTTAACCATTCCACAGTTGTTGTTTTTCCATTTGAACCTGTAATTGCCAGAAGTGTTGAAGAGGTATTTCTACAAGCAAGTTCAACTTCACTAATAACTGGAATATTCAATTCCTTTGCTCTTACAACTATTTTTGCCGTTGTGGCAACACCTGGACTTAAAACAAGAACTGAAACATCTTTTAAATCAGTATCTGTAAAATCCCCGAAAACTGTCTTTTTTACATCCATTGTACAAACTGCTGCTGGGGAGCTATCAAAAGCAATAACAAAGTAATCAAGGTGGGTAAGAAGCCTGATAGCGGCAGTACCACTACGACCCATACCAACAACTCCTGCATACTTAATTTTGCTCTCAGTTAATTTCATGTCTTTTTTTCTTCCTATCTTATCTTGAAAGTGCTTAAAGCAAGCAAAGCCAAAATAACTGCAATAATCCAGAACCGCACAACAACTTTAGTTTCAGGCCACCCAAGCAACTCAAAATGATGATGAATCGGAGCCATTTTAAATACCCGTCTACCTGTTCGCTTAAAATGAACAACTTGAATCATCACACTAAGGGCCTCGGCTACAAATACGCCTCCAACAAGAAGAAGCAACAACTCATTCCTAGTAACCACAGCCATGGATCCAATTGCTCCGCCTAAAGCCAGCGAACCAGTATCACCCATGAATACCTCAGCAGGATGCGAATTGTACCATAAAAAACCAAGACAAGCGCCTACTGCAGCACCAGCAAAAACGAACACCTCGCCTACCCCAGGCAGATGAGAGAATTGTAAATAGCTTGCGAAATTTGCATGACCTAAAAAATAAGCAAGTGCACCGAATGTAAGAATGGAGATCATGCTAACACCTGTTGCCAAACCATCTAAGCCATCGGTTAAATTCACTGCATTTGACGTTCCTGTAAGTACAAGGACAACCAGCAAAATGTAAAAAAGCCCTAAATCAAGACGAATACTTTTAAAAAATGGAACTGTGGTTTCTGTGGAAGTAATTGTGATTTCCGTTGTTTCATTAGTAAGGTCAACGGTTCTTACCGAAGGGGTTAAGTTAAAATCTTCAACCACTGCTGTTGACTGTGGTGGAGTAAAAATCAACCACACACCAACAAGAACACCAAGTACAAATTGACCAGCCAGCTTGTAACGACCAATCAAACCCTTTGGGGAATGCCTAACAACTTTAAGGTAATCATCAAGAAGACCTATAAGACCCATCCATACAGTGGATACAAGAACAACAAGTAATGCTGTACTATTCAAGCGCCCCCAGAGTAAAACAGGAACCAATACAGATACTAGAATGATCAAACCACCCATGGTAGGCGTGCCTTGTTTCTGTAAATGGCTGGCGGGGCCGTCCGTTCTAACTTCCTGACCAATCTGATGATTCCTTAAATACTGAATTATTTTTTTACCAAAAAGAAAGCTAAATAACATAGCAGTAAGAGTTGCGCCTGCAGCCCTGAAAGTAATGTACCCGAATAAATTAAAAAATGCGGATGACTCCTTGAATTGATACAGCAGCCAATACAGCATCAGATACCTTCCTTTTTAAGATTCTGAACAATACTACCCAGATTCATGGAATTGCTTCCCTTTATAAGAATAGTTGAACCTAGTATTACCTGTTCGTTAACAATATGCAGCGCTTCTTCCCAATTAGGCGCAAGCATGGATTCAAAATCTGAATTTAAAGCTGCTTCTTTAAACAAATCGCCAACTAAAACCACAATATCAAATTTCAATTCTTTAAGTAACTCGATTATTTTTTTATGACTGGTTAGTGATTCTGTACCAAGTTCCAACATATCACCAAGAACAGCGGCTATTGGCCTTTTACGAGACAAAACTGTGGATACAAGACAAGCAGTCATAGATTCTGGATTTGCATTATAACTTTCATCAATAATTGTGTATTTGTGTGAAAAATGAACACTTCCCCGACCTGCACTAGGAGTTAACTCAGAAATTGCTTTGACTGATTCAACAGGATCTATCCCAAAAAGCTCAGCTGCGGCAATAACAGCCACTGCATTCTGCATATTGTGAATACCATCATATTTAAGATCTAGCTTTATTCCCCAAGGTTTAACTGTATCAGAATCCAAATAACAGTCACCACCAGAACCGTGTGTTATTATTCGAAGATTTAGAGATTCTGCTGCTGCTTTAAGAATGGGCTCGCCAGCAGGGATGATAACCACACCGCCTTTACTGGTATTATTAAAAATTTCAGCCTTAGCGTGAGTTATTCCTTCTCTTGATCCAAAGTTTTCAATATGAGCAGTTCCAATGTTTGTTATCAGGGAAACATCTGGTCTTGCAGCCCATCCTAGTCTATTAAGCTCGCCTGCATGGTTCATTCCCATCTCCAAAACCAGCATTTCAGTAAATTCAGGAGTATCTATTAAAGTCATTGGTAAACCAAGGTGATTATTCAGATTTCCTTTAGTTTGCCATGTTTTATATTTTGTTGCTAGTGCTGCTGCAAGCATCTTCCTTGTGGTAGTTTTTCCACTTGAACCTGTAATGCCTATAACTGGAAAGCTCATCTGATCTCTCACCCATGCTCCAGTTTCAAGAAGAGCTTCTTCTACACTATCTACCTCTAGAATGGCACCTGTAAAACCATCTCTTGAAACAACAGCACCACCACCTGCACCTAAAACTTCTGTTACATATTTATGCCCATCTGTGTTTTCACCGGGAAGAGCAAAAAAGAGAGAAGTTGATGTGGCATTTCTGGAATCTATAATGGCTTCATCAAAACAAAACTCCTGGGGAAAAAGGCATCCCAATCTGGCAGCTAATGATTTTAATGAGTGCATTTGTACCCTCTTGTTTCCAAAACCATCCTGCAATGCTCTCTATCATCAAAATGAATTTTATCTCTGCCCAGAATCTGATAATCTTCATGACCCTTTCCGGCGATAATTACAACATCTCCAGCATTGGCCATGAGAATCGCATTCTTGATTGCAATCGCTCTATCTGGTTCAACAACAGGACTGAAAGAATCAGAAATTCCCGCTAAAATATCTTGAATAATCAAATCAGCATTTTCTGTTCTTGGATTATCACTTGTTACAAAAACAACATCTGCATTTTCCACAGCAATTTTTCCCATGATTGGACGCTTGCGGTTATCACGATCTCCTCCGCAGCCAAACACAACAATAAGTCTGTTTTCCTTAAGAGCAGAACCCTGCTTTATCACTCTTTCAAGGGCATCTGGTGTGTGGGCATAATCAACGCTTACTAAAAAATCCTGTCCACAATCCACACTTTCCATTCTACCGGGTACACCTGGGAAAGAAGCTACAGCTTCAACTGCCTTTGATATTAAAACCCCAAGTTCAGTTGCACAGGCAATGGCACCTACAGCATTGTAAACATTAAATCTTCCAGGAGCTTTTATAACAACAGGATATTTTTTTTCCTGCTTCCAAAGAGTAAAACTGGAACCGGTGGTTCTAACCTTAATATCTGTAATTCTAAATGAGTCTTCTTCTCGTTCGCCAAAAGTTATTGAATCTGCAACATCAGGCCAGCCACTTGCATAGGTACCAACAATCCTAGACCCATTCTTTTTAACCAAAGAGAATATTTTCTTTTTTGTCTCTAAATATTCTTCCATATCCTTATGGAAATCAAGATGATCCTGTGATATATTTGTAAAAAGAGTCACATCAAATCTTACTTTTTTTACACGAGAAAGAGATAAAGCATGGCTAGATACTTCCATCACGGCAGCTTTATCGCCAGAGTTTGCCATCTCTCGCATGTATTCAGCCACCTGTAAGGATTCTGGTGTAGTAACAGAAGCTTCAATAGTTCTTCCACCTGCTATGTGCCCTACTGTACCCATTATTCCAGTTTGAATATTCTGTTTTTCCAGTATCCATCTCAATATATGTGCAGTACTTGTCTTTCCATTTGTTCCTGTAATACCCACTGTTTTCATTTCATTCCAGGGGGTGTTGTAAAAAACAGCGGACATTTCTGCAAGAAGATCCCGGTTATTCCCTGTAGGGTTTAACAAAATCAAACTAGAATTTATCTCATCCATTGGTTTTTCAACAATTACAGCAGCTGCACCTAAGTCAAGCGCTTTTTTTACATAATCATGACCGTCACTGGAAAAACCTGAAATAGCAACAAAAACAAAATTGGCATTTATATTTCTAGAGTCATAAGTAAGACCATCAACTTCAATATTTTTAAGTATTGGTGAGATTTCAATTCCAGTGTGTTTCAGTAGATTAACTAGTTTCACAATTCGCCTCCGATTGCAACCATTTCACCGATTGGAAATGCTTCACCAAGGGCAATTTCAGGCGATGTAGATAAAATTTGTGAGACTACTCGCTGAAAAACAGGAGCAGCAAGAGCACTTCCCCATCTATAATCGTAATCCGGTTGATCAAAAATCACCACTGCAACAAGCCTTGGATTATCAGCTGGAACCATTCCTGCAAAAGCAGAAAGGTAACCATCTTGAACCAGTCTCTCGGCAGTTCCAGTTTTGCCTGCTACTGTTACACCGCGAACCTGAGCATTACTGCCGGTTCCCTCAGTCACAACCGCTGCTAGTACTGATCTTACCTCTGCTGCTGTTTCCGCAGAAATAACCCTGCGTGCCGGTGATTCTGCCAAAGGTCGAAGTAATCCACTTTCTTTGGTTGATTCAATAAGTCTAGGTCTGTATAACAATCCTCCGTTTGCAATTGCTCCATAAGCCATGGCCATTTGAAGTGGAGTAGTGGCAATTTCCTGTCCTATTGCAAGATTAGCTTTTGAAAGCCCGGACCAGTTCTGAATTTCTTGCAATATTCCTGCTTGTTCACTTGGAAATTCAATTCTTGTTTTTCTGCCAAAACCAAAACTTTCACAATATGAAAAAAACAAAGAGTCGGACATGGTAAAAGCAAGTTCAACTGTACCAACATTGCTTGAGTGAGCAATCACCCCTGTAAGATTCAAGAATTCCCCAATTGGATGACTATCGTTAATGCGATGACCGTAAATTTCTACAAAACTATTTGTGCAATCAAAAGAATCAGAAAGTGTTACTGTATTTGCATCAAGTGCTGCTGCAAGAGTTATCGCTTTAAAAACCGAACCTGGTTCTGTTGCACTCTGAACACAATGGTTTCGTGCCAATGAACCATTTTCATTATACACAGGATAACTAGCCATTGTAAGAATATCCCCATTATTAGGATCAATTACAACAATAGCTCCCCATTCAGAACCGGACTCTTCCACTGCTATTTCTAGTTCTCTCTGTGCTATTTGCTGATATCTGGAGTCAATAGTTAAGTTTATATCCCTGCCATGAACAGGCAAAATATTATCGGCCCTTTTGTCTACCGCACTATAACCAGCCCATCCGCTTGCTTGAAAATAGCTTACACCATCTGTACCCTCTAAAAAATCTTCAAGATAGTATTCCAACCCCTGAGATATGTTTTCATTGTGCGTACCTATTACCGGAACCATATTTTCAGCCATAGGATAAATTCTACGGGTTGCAAAAGTGCAATCGGAAAATCTTGATACCGAGTCAAGAATTGCCGATGCAAACTCCCATGGAACTCCCTGTGCAATGATTACATTGCCACTACTTCGTTGAATGGGAATGGTAAACTGAGAATAAACTCCTAAAAGCCTTATTAATGAATCTATTTCACATGTTCTTTCCGGAGGAATTTCCGGCCAATAAGCTGAAAAAGTTACCTCTGTAATGTTTCCTGCAAGAAGGTAACCATTATTGTCGTAAATTTCACCTCGACGAGCCTCTACTGTAACCTGAGTTGTCTGCTGATCTTCAGCCTTACTCATATACACATCATGATTTTTTAACTGTATTCCTGCAAGCTTGGAAATTGATAAAACAACAAATATGGCTGCAAAAATCATCAACACAGTCATACGAGCAGAGACTCTTTCCATGCAAGTACCCTCAACTCTCATTGATCCACCTCCAGAAGAAGAAATGATTCAAGCGGAAGAGGTTCAAGACCAAGTTCCTGTCCTATATCTGTAAGTCTTCCTGGTGCCTCAAGAACAGCTATCCTAGATAACTGAGCTTGTCTTGTACTGCGAAGGCTGTCTTTCTCAACAGATGCTGTAGCAAGCTCAACAGATGCCATAATGTAAAAATTTCGAACAATCAACTGTGCAACAGAAAAAACCACCACTCCAACCACTGCAATCAAAATAAATCTTTTACCGGGTGATTTCACAATCTAACCCCCAGCCTAAGTCTGGCACTTCTTGCCCTGGAATTTGTCCTTTTTTCCGATCTTTCAGGTAACATCCAAGGAGGATCAAATTGCTGAAAGTACTCAGAATCACGAAAATGCAACTTAATCATCCGGTCTTCCAGCGAATGAAAAGTCAGGATAGCTATGCGACTGCCGGTTGTAGTCCATAAATGCATTTCACTCAAGAGTTTTTCCAAATGATCAAACTCACCATTCACATGAATTCTTATAGCCTGAAATACCCTAGCAAGAGGTTTTACTGGATTCCCTTTTACTACAGACCTAACTGCATCTGCAAGATCAAATGTGGTGCTTAGATTTCTATTTTGTTTAATTGCCCTGGCAATAACCCTAGATCGACCTTCTTCGCCATACTTATAAATTACATCAGCTATCTGTTTTTCAGTCATAAAACGAAGCACCTGAGAGGCGGGTTTTCCTGAGTTTCTGTCAAATCTCATATCTAATGGTCCGTCTGTTCTATGGGAAAAACCTCTTTCAGGTGTATCAAGCTGAATAGAACTTAGACCTAAATCAAACAAGGCGGCTCCCGCAAAAGAATAATTCCTAAGTTTCATTTCTTCAGGTATTTTCGTATAACTGGTATTTATTACTTCAACATTCTTTTGGGTGAATTTCTCACTTAACTTTTCAGAAGCTGAAGAATCCCTTTCAAAAGCAAGAATTTTGCTTTTGGGAAGCTTTTTTGAAAGTAAATCTGTGTGCCCACCACCGCCTGATGTACCATCAATGATTAAATCAGGTGATGATTCACAGAGAAATTCAAGGATTTCCGTTGGCATAATAGGCAGATGACCCCGAACCATTTAACTCTCCCTAAAGAGGTATATCAAGCCCCTCGACTATTTCTTCACACGAGAACTCTGAATCACTTATATAGGCTTCGTACTTCTCCGGCTGCCACAGCTCCATGGTATCAAATTTGCCCAGGAATAAAACATCCCCTTTAATGCCAGCTTTTTCAGCAAGATCGGTGGATATTGTAATCCTGCCTTGAGAATCAACACTGACAGCTTTCAGATTTTGAGCAAAATTTCTTACAACAAATCTGTTCTTTTTAGTTCTTGGAAGAGATAAAAGTTTTTCTTGGACTTCCTGCCACTTATCAGATGGATACAGCACAAGACAGCCTTCCATACCAACATTTAGATAAAGATCTTCTGCTGTGAGCTGCCGTCTGAATTGCGCAGGAACGCTTACGCGACCCTTATCATCCAGTGTGTGTCTGTGTGTACCAATGAATGCTGACATTTTTTCGCCTCCGCCGCTATCATTATCCCACTTTGCCCCACTGTCAACCCATTGCATGCCATTTCATCCCACTTTGCCTACAAAACAAAAAAAAACGAGAACCTTTACGGCTCTCGTTTTTTGTGTTTATCAGTTACAATGTAATAAGTTAGCTCTCTGAGTTCTCTGAGCTCTCCTCATAGTAATACTGATACTTATATGTGTAATAAGTGTAAGAAGTATAAGTTTTGATAGGGTCAAAACCATTAATAACAGCGCCAGAGAGGTGCCCACCTGATCTCTGAAGTTTTTTCCATACACCCTGAACCACGTTTTTCTGAATTTTACCGCTTCTAATAACAAGAAGAACAGTATCAACCACAGGAGCAATAACAACAGCATCGGTCACTACTGCTGCAGGTGGAGTATCAATGATAAGTAGATCGCAGGTATCTGCTATCTGCGAAAAGAAACCATTCTTTGCTGCAGACTCAATAATTTCAGATGGATTATGAGGAATATGACCACTGCATATTACAGAAAGACCCTTCACAGCAGTCTCTCGAACAACATCACCTAGAACTGCCTTTCCGGTAATCAATTCCGTAAATCCCGGTTTTCTTTTAAAACCAAAAGTTTTGTTAACTGTTGGTCGTCTCAAGTCACAGTCAAGCAGAATCACCTTTTTGCCTGCTTCTGCCTCGGCAACCGCAAGGTTAGCTGAAATACTTGATTTTCCCTCGCGGGGACCGGAACTTGTAACAAGAAGCATTTTGATAGACTTATCTGGTCTGGCAAAAGACAAACTTGTTCGCAGATCTCGAATAGCCTCTGCATTGGGCGATTTTGAATGCTCAAGCAAAGTAAGAGGAATATGGCCTTCTTCAGTTTTGTGTGAAAACTTTGGAATAACTCCTATGAGTGGAACTCCTAATTTTTCCAAGTGCTCTGGATTTCTCAACGAGCTATCCATCTGATGCACAAGGAAAACAAGACCTATGCCAGCAGCAAGGCCAACCATAATTCCCATGATTAGATTTCTTCTGGTTGTGGGTTTTATCATACCCCCTGGAAGAGCTGAATCAACTATTGTAACGTTTCCCATCTGGCCGATTTCTGCAATTTTTACCTCTTCGTAACGGGTTCTAAGAAGAATATAGATATTCTCGTTAACTCGCCTGTTTCTCTCAAGGGAAATCAGCTCATACTGAAATTCAGGAAGTTCAGACAAACCAGAGGAAAGATTAGTAACAACTGCTCTTAGAGCCTGCTCACGAGCCCTGCTTGAACGATATTCCCCTTCTGCCGCTGCAATAGATGATACTAGGCTTTCTATACCCTGCTCTGGATTAGCAGGATAATTCATTCCAGACACTCCAAAAAGAGCATCTTCAAGTTCCCCACGCCTTGTATCAATTCTTTGCTCCATTGCAATAACAGGGCTGGATTCCAAATCAGCACCATCTGCCAAAAGAGCCGCTCTTGCACTTTCATATCTGGCCAAATCGTTCTGTATTTGCCGTATATACTCGCTGTTAGTGGTAGCCATATCTTGGGAAATTGACTCTCTCTGCTGCCCAAGAAGCCCTGTAAGATAATCTCGTCTGACCCTGGCTGCTGCTGCATTAGTAGCAGCGCTTTGAGCCTGGGTTTCAAAATTGGAAAGGGTACTGATCAAACTACGGGTCTCTGTATCGATATCTGTTATATCGTTCTCTTCTTTAAAACGAAGAAGTGCACTCTCGGACAAATCAAGTTGATTAGATGTATTCTCAAGCTGTTGCTCAAGGAAAAGACGAATCTCTGTATTTTCGCCTCTTGCCTGTCTTTGATTCCATCTGGTATACACATGCAGAAACAAATTTGTTATTACTGCTGAAGCTTCAGGGCTATAGCCCATACCACTAAGAACAAAGAAATTCGTGTCTTTTATCCAACTCACTGAAACCATGGACTGAGCCACGCCAACAAGAGAATTTCGAAGAAAAGCTTGGTCTGGTACATTGCCTAAGAATAAAATTGAAACAAGACTGTCAGAGTCAGATGAGTGCATAATAGAGTCTGCCACAAGCTCAGCCATAACTCTGCTGTTTATCAGATGTATCTGATCATTTCTAAGGGCATCCATCTGAAACCAGAAAGTGCCGGGCATATCAAGAGTTTGAGACATGCTGTTATCACTGGTATACATGAATGTTGAACTGGATCTATAAAGTGGAGTAGTGGTTTTATTCACATAACCAGCTGCAAGAAGCCCTACAAGTACGAATCCCAGAATAATCCACTTACCTCTTAACAACATCCAGAGGTAGTAACTTAAATCAAGGGATTCCTCTTCCCCACGATCAAGTGTTTCTGCAAACTCAGTCTGTGGTGCGCTCATAATCGACTCATTAATAGTATTGCATTGGCCATCACTATAATTTTATAGCTAAAATCAACCGCACCTTTCCACCACTCGTACCGAGAAGTAGAAATATAGACAGTGACATCAGGTTCTAAACCTGGCAATGGATCTCCATTACCGGAAAGATACTCGGAAAGGTCATACTCTAAATCAATATCATCCATAATAATCTGTACACTGGACAGATTTGCACTTGAAGTAGGGCCACCAGCGGCAGACAACGCATCTCTTAGATCTGAATCCCAGGGAATCATGTGCACACCTGGGTTACGAACTTCACCCCACACATTTACCGCCATCAATATCTCGTCTGAATTAATGCCCGGTAATGAATAATCCTCTACAGCAAGACTAAAGGAGATAGAAATCAAAATTACGGTACAAAATAATCTCACGCTTTAAACACCTTTTCTTTTCCTTCAATTACATTGACACAGGCATTTCGTGTATCAA
>JAOZUR010000051.1 GCA_029938555.1 Candidatus Sabulitectum sp.
ATTTGCTCAGATTGTTGTGAGACCACAGCGATATACCATGGAATATCTTGAAAAATCTGATTGTTTCACATTATGTGCTTTCCCTGAAAAATTCAAAAAGAATCTTCTTCACTTGGGAACGGTTTCCGGAAGAGATGGAAACAAATTGGCAGATACACCATTTACTTTGAAAAAATCATCTTCTGTTCTTTCTCCATGTTATGAAGAGGCTTCACTTATTCTTGAGTGCAAAAAAATGTATGCACAAAATATGGATCCATCGTGTTTTGTAACAGATACAGCAACGAAGGTGTATCCGGAAAAAGATTTTCATAGAATTTATTATGGTGAAATACTTAAAGCCTTCAGTTCATAATGCAATGATTTTAATAGTGTGTAAAAAGTGAAAATTCTAGATTTTGGGTATGTGGGTTTGTTAACCATTTTCTTACTATCTTAGTAGTATGATTAAACACTTAATTATTCTAATTACCATGCAGATCAGATCCTTCCTTGGGGCTCTTGCAAACGAATGGGAATCTAACCGTCTAAAATTAATCTCTGGTGCTATTACTCTATGGGTCATGGCTTTTGGGTTTTATTACATGTTTAATGCGCTGTTTGGTTATTTGTCATCACTTGATTCTCAGCTTTTTGGTTTTGGTACAGCCCTTGCATCCAGATTGTTTGGTATGGCTTTGCTTGCTTTTGGTGTTTTTGTTGGTGTTTCTTCTTTGATTACAGGAAATTCATCACTTTACAAGTCATCCCGGATAACTGTTCTTCTTTCAGCGGCGGTTAATCATTCTTCAATGGCGGTATCAGCAGTTTTGGAAAGCTGGTTTTTTGCCGGTTGGACAATGCTTCTTATGGGAATTCCAATGCTTATGGCATTTTCTCACGGGCTTCAATATGCCGAGATTAATCTTCTTATGGGATTTTTAATGTACCCATTTCTGCTGCTTGCATGGACGGCAATGGGAACCATTGTTACAGTTTTTATAAGCAGGTTTGGTGGCATGAATGGTTGGAAGCTTTTTGGTGGAATAACCTTGATAGCCGGAAGTGGCGCTCTTTTCTTTTTTGCCAGCGGAAGCAGTGCAGACCTTGTGATAGAAGAAGCTCCAGGTATGAAACTTAATAGGCTTGAGTCATTTGTTTCAGATCTTCCTGGGCAGGACTCTGGTTACTGGCCTCATGTTCTTTTTCTTAAAAGCATGAGAGATGGTGAGATTAATCCTGCTGTGATATTAGTGGTAGAAGCTTTACTATTGGCTTCGGTTGCTCTTTGGTTTGCAACAAAAGGTTATTTAAAAGCATGGAATAATACCGGTGCTGTGGCCGCCAGTTATCAATCTACATGGTTTTTTCGAGATGGTGGTAGAATATCAACGGTGTTTCAGAAGGATCTTCTGCTTTTTCTTCGAGACCCGGTGCAGTGGAGTCAGTTAGGGCTACTTGCTGGAATGTTTTCTATATATGTTGTAAATCTAAGTAGATTTCCCATTGATTTTACCAATCCATACTGGCTTGCAGTGGCAATATTTATCAACATATCTTTCAGTGCTTTTGTGATTGCTACAATGATGGTACGATTTGCTTTTCCAGCACCAAGTATGGAATCGCCAGGGTTGCATGTATTAATGCAGCTTCCCCAGGGTAGAAAGCTATTTTATCAATCTAAGTGGGTACCCACTTTTTTATTTTCGGCCATATCTGCAAGTGTTCTTACATGGCTTTCAACAAGCAGTATAGGTGCTGGAGTTCAGTTACAGATAGGGTCAGTTGCGTGCATATTTATCACTTCTTTTGTTCTGACCACCATGAATGTTTCACTTGGATGTGTTTTTCTTAAACGAGGGTCTGGTAGTGCTGTAAGTGTATCAAGCGGTCAGGGTGGTATCATTTCTGCTTTCGCATCTGTGGCTTTTGTACTTTTTATTGTTTCAGTTCTGTCTTGGGTTACAAGGCGTTACATGACAGAACACCTCACAGAGCTAACACTGGCAGTTCCAGTAAGAAATTCCATATTGTATATCATGTTGCCAGTTGGTTTAGTTACATCATTTTTTTCTTATAGATCCGGAATGAAAAGTTTATGGAAGAGGATTTTTTAATGGTGCATATTGGTCTGGATTATGGAAAGAAGAAAACTGGTTTTGCTGTTTACAGAGAAGGTATAATTCTTCCGAGTGGTGCAGTTTTTGGTTCATGGGGAAAAATTCTTAAAAAACTTAATGAACTTTCAGTCATGTACGGAGAAGTTTTTATAGTTATTGGTCTTCCTCTTTCAGCAACATGGAAACCCACCGAGCTAAGTGTTGAGGTAAAAAAATTCGCTGAGTGGTTGGCTGAATTCGGTTATGATGTTGAACTTGTAAATGAAGTTGGCTCATCTGCTGCAGCCTCTAAATTACTTGGTAAAAAAGACAGGAAGGGCAGGGTAGATTCCATAGCCGCCTGTGAAATTCTGAAAAGGTACTTAAATTTGATATGAAAAAAAGAAAATTGTTTGTTAAGGGTTTGATATTTGTGCTTGTTGTTTTCTTCATCGGTTTGATTTATGTACGCAAACTTGAAACTCCACCAGGTTGTAATATCACCAAAGAATTCAGATTGAATCGTGGCTGGGGGGTCAGAGATGTGGCTCAGGCTCTAGAGGATGATTTAATTGTTCGAAGTAAATGGGTTGTTCTTCTGCAATACAGGCGAAATTTTTCTAACTATTCTCTTCAAGCAGGTACTTATACCCTCAGTGATACCATGGAAGTAGACGCAATTCTTCAGAAATTCATTTCTGGTGATGTTATTCCAGTAGCCACAAGCTGGGTCACTTTGGCACCAGGGTTAAGGGTCGAGCAGAGTCTGCCGATTCTTGCAGATTCTCTGGGTATTGAATTATCTGATTTGGAGAACTTGTCCAGAGAAATTGAGTTTCTTGACGCTTTGAATATTCCATGTTTTGAAGGTTATCTTTTTCCGGAAACCTATGAATTCGCAGATTCAATTCCAGCATACAATGTAATAGATAGAATTGTCAGAACTGGATTGGAAGTGATGGACGCAGAATGGGAAGCTGATTTAGCGGAAATCGGTCTCACGCCTTTTGATGGTCTTATTCTGGCTTCAATAGTTGAAAGAGAAGCTGCTTCTGACAGTGAGCGCGATCTGGTTGCAGGAGTTTTTTTAAACAGACTTCGCATCAGTATGCGACTTGAAAGTTGTGCTACAGTTCAGTATGCACAGGGCGAAGTTCGAGAAGTTCTTCTTTACAGTGATCTGGAAATAGAAAGCCCTTACAATACTTATAGAAATTTCGGTTTACCTCCAGCACCTATTTGTTCTCCTGGAATTGCTTCGCTTCAAGCTGTAGCAAATCCTGATACTACAGATGGATATTTGTTTTTTGTAAGTAAGGGTGATGGATCCGGAGAACATCTTTTTGCAGTATCATCAGCAGGACATTCTCGGAACATAAGGTCAGTTCGCTAAAATCCACTTATTGACGCGACCCCCTATTGTATATAGGTATGATACTAATGATTATAATGGGTGATAACAATACGCAAGGAGGATGGGATGAGTGACGGAAGACAGCTTAACTTTTTGGAAAAGGCAATTCGAATTATTCCCGGGTACAAGGGATACAAGGCTAAGGAAGAAAGAAGAGACAATGATGCACTCTTCAGATCTATGCTTGCAAGTAAAATAGAGGGTCTTTTAGCTGTAGCCACTAGTGGTTTAGCCAATCTTAAAGGGCCAGCTGCCCTTGATGCTGCCGGTGGGTTTGACAGGCTCACTAAGAAACTTGAAAAAGCAGCCGATAAAGTCAGATTTGCTGCTCGTGGGTACAAGGGCTGGTTTGATATGCACAAAGTTAAAGAGAATGAGCTTGATAAGTTATATGAATTTGATTGTGCACTTACTGAAGAGGTCGAGAACATGCAGGTTGATTTTGAAGCTCTTGGGGCAGCGGTTGATTCCGGTTCTGACATTAAGAAAAAACTTGATGTGGCCATAACCGGACTTGACGACTTTATCCACAGGGTAGAGGGAAGAAGCGCTCTTATGGTTGACCTTCAGAACAATACACCAATTGATTAGGGAAGGGAAATATGTTTAAAAGAGCTGAAATTATAGAATTCATGGATAATTCCGGTAAAGAGATAGCACACAGAATACCGGAAAATGGATCAGGTGAATTCCGTTTGGGTAGTCAGTGTGTTGTTCGAGAAAGCCAGGAAGCTGTATTCTATCGCGATGGCAAGGCAATGGATGTTCTTGGACCTGGTAGACATACCCTTACCACCCAGAATATTCCCATTCTTGCCGGTCTGGTTGATATGGCATTTGCCGGTGAAGGCACGCCGTTCAAGGCAGAAGTTTACTACATAAACAAGAAGACATTTACAGACATGAAGTGGGGAACCAAAGAGCCTATACTTTTCCGTGATTCAGAACTCAAAATGGTAAGACTCCGTGCCTTCGGAAGCTTTTCAATGAAAATTGTTGACAGTCTTCTTTTTGTTAACAAGATAGTTGGAACTGCAGGGAAGTACTCAACTGGTGATATCGAAAGCTTTCTGAAGAATATTATTATCAGCAGGCTTGCTGATCTTCTAGGCGAAACAATGTCCACCATTTTTGATCTTGCTGCAAAGTATGATGAACTTGGTACACTGGCAAAAGCCAGATTCTCTGATGATTTTAGTAAATATGGAATCCAGATGGTTGATTTTTACATCAGCGCCATCACTCCACCAGAGGAAGTTCAGAAAAGGATCGATGAGAGAAGCGGCATGGGTGTTTTGGGAGACATGGGCGAATACATGCGATTCAAAACTGCAACTGCTATCGGTGATGCTGCTAATGCTGGCGGCGGAGGCGCTGCTGGAGCCGGAGTTGGCATGGGAGCAGGGCTTGGAATGGGCATGGTAATGGCTAATCAGATGGGACAGGCAATGGCGCCTGCCGCAGGTGGTGTTCCAGTAGCAGCAGCTGCTGGTGCCGGTGCCGCGGCAGCTGTTGCAGCTGTTGCAACTGTTAGTTGTCCATCTTGTGGAAAATCAGTAGTTCCAGGTAAATTCTGTCCAGAATGTGGAAAACCTCTTGCCGAGAGTTGCCCTGGCTGTGGTCATCCGGTTGCTGCTGGTGTTAAATTCTGTCCAGAATGTGGAACAAAAATAGGTGGAGCTAAAAATTGTGAATGTGGTGCCGAAATACCAGCTGGCAGTAAATTCTGCCCAGATTGCGGCAAAAAGGTTGAATAGAACAATTCTTACAATCCATGGCTTGCTTGAAATGTGGGCCATGGAGACTCCAGATAAAGTGGCTTTGATAGATTCTGATTGTACCCTTACTTATGCCCAGTGGCACAGGGCTTCAGAGCATTTGGCTGCGCGACTACAGACAGCCGGTGTAGAGAAGGGAACGCTCGTTGGTGTTCAAGTGGGGCGAACCTGCGGTCTTCCAGTTGCATTTACTGCAATTTCCAAGGTTGGCGCACGTTTTATAGGTTTGAACCCTAGCTGGCTTTCAGAAGACAGGAAAATGGTTTTCACCCGGTGGGATAAAAGATTTATTCTATGCTGGGAAGGAATGGAAATAGAGGGCTGGAAAGCCAGTACTCTTTTATCATTTGGTAGGTCTGATTTAGTCACTCCTGCACTCTCACCTCAGGGTAGTCCAAGGGTTGATGTGTTTGACGAGTTTTATATGAATGTTACCAGTGGTTCAACTGGATTGCCTAAAGTTGCAGTCACTTCACACCGGGAACTATTGATCAATACAGCTTCCGTATGCGAAGATCTGGGACTTAATGCTGATGATGTTTTGATGTCTCTTTTCGGGGTCATAGGGCATCCTCATGAAATATTTATGCGCGGATTGTTCTTAGGGGCAACCACGGTTCTTGAACCATCGGTTTACCCTAGGCAGCACATCTTAATGATAAGGCAGCATAAAGTTACTTTCTTAATGGGGCTTCCCCCCCAGTTAGACTCTATAAGCAGATTGTCTCACAGGGAAGATGCTGATGTTTCTACTCTTCGAATTGTTGAAACTGGAGGCATGCGTGTAACCGACAGGCTGCTTGTATCTTTTAAAGAACGAACAGGTGTGGATGTTACACCTGTGTGGGGTAGTACCGAAACTGCTGGTGTTGTTCTAATAGGAAAGCCTGGAATTGTCGGTTTTTCATCTGTCACTTTTGGCTACACTATTCAGCTTAGTGATAATGATTCTATAATAGAAGGTAATGGTCGTGGTGAGTTATGGATAGCCGGCGAGGGTATCGTTAATAGATATCTTGGTGAACGGTCAGATTCTTCTGAAATTCTAGTTGATGGTTGGTACAGAACCGGAGATATTTTCACCAGACGAGGTGGTCGTCTTTTCTTTACTGGCAGACGCGGTGGGCTTATCAAAGCTTCCGGATTAAAAGTTTATCCCAGTGAAGTTGAACTCGCCATACTTAAACATCCATCAGTACGAGATGTTTGTGTCGTAGGTAAAGATTTCCCAGGTCGAGGCGAAGCACCGGTGGCCTATGTGGTACTTCCCGGTGGTCTGGAGCTTACAAAACAGGAACTAAGAAGCTTTTTGTCGGATATTCTTGAAGACTTTAAGATGCCGAGAAAGTATTTTTTCACAAATAGTCTTCCTAGAACGAGTTCTGGTAAGATGGATCGGGCAAGAATTGCCAGACAGGATATTACACCTGACTATAGGGCAGAGCTTTTAAGGCTCGATGTTGATCTTATCAAGTTACTCAATAGCAGAGCGGATCTTATGGAAAGAATAGATGCTGGATACAACCCTAATTGGGTTGAAGAACAGATAAATAATGCAATGGGACATAATCCAGGACCCCTTTCTGACAGCAGTGTCAGGGAAGTTATCCGATCCCTAATGAATAATCTGGGGAGGAGCTAACATGCTGGTAAGAGAAGTAAGAGTTGGTGATGCAGTTTTTGGAGGCTCAAAAATTGTGCTTATTGCCGGTCCTTGTTCTGTTGAAAATGAAGAAATGGTTATTGAAACCGCAAGAACTGTAGTAAAATGTGGTGCGAAAATGCTCAGGGGTGGATCATGGAAACCCCGTACATCGCCTTATTCCTTTCAGGGACTTGGTCTTGAGGCTTTAAAAATTCTTAGAAAAGCAGGCAATGAGTTCAATATCCCTGTGGTTACTGAAGTAATGTCTGCTAAACAGATTGAAATAGCATCTGAATATGTGGATATGCTACAGGTGGGTGCTCGAAATATGCATAATTTTACCCTTCTTAGCGAGATAGGCCGTAGTGGAATGCCTGTTTTGTTAAAACGAGGATTTATGGCAACGGTGGAAGAGTGGCTTCTGGCAGCTGAATATATTTTGAAAGAGGGTAATGAAAGTATAGTCTTGTGTGAACGAGGCATACGAACATTTGAAACATGGACTCGTTCTACTCTTGATATTGCTGCTGTGCCTCTTGCGCGAAATTCACTTGGGCTACCTGTAATTGTTGATCCTTGCCATGCCGCAGGGCGAAGAGATCTTATCTTACCATTGTCACTGGCTGCGTTAGGTGCAGGAGCTGATGGTCTTATGATTGAAGTTCATCCTGATCCAGACAAGGCGCTTTCAGATGGCGGTCAATCACTTTCCCTTGAAGAATTTGAATCATACTCGCAGAAAATAGGTGCTGCTCCGCAGTCACCATGTAGGTTGAAGAAAAAAAACAGGAGGTAGTTAAGTGCATTTTGGAATACTCACCGGTGGCGGTGATGCACCGGGTTTGAATGCAGTTATTAGAGGAGTTGTTGTTCGAGCTGAAGCAGGTGGGCACAAGGTTACCGGTTTTCTCAGAGGGTGGAAGGGTGCCATAGAAAATACAACTGTTTCACTTGATCGTGAATCAGTTAGAGACATTCATACTCAGGGTGGAACAATTCTTTTTTCCTCAAGAACCAATCCAAGAAATACAGAGAATGGTTTTGAAAAGATAATAGAAACCCTTAAAGCAAATGATATTGATGTTCTTATTGCTATTGGTGGAGAAGACACTTTAGGCGTAGCTGATGCGTTGGCTGAAATGGGTGTTTCTGTTGTTGGCGTACCTAAAACCATCGATAATGATTTGTCTGCAACTGATTACACTTTCGGGTTTGATACAGCAATCAACTATGTAATGGATGCACTTGATAAACTTAAAACCACAGCAAGAAGTCATGAAAGAGTTATGGTTGTGGAAATAATGGGTCGACATGCAGGTTGGATGGCTCTTTATGGAGGCATGGCAGGTGGGGCTCATGTTATTCTTACTCCCGAAAATGAATTTGATACTGATGAAGTGTGTGCAATTATGAAAAAAAGATATGAAGAGGGCAGAAGATATGCTTTAATTGCAGTTGCTGAAGGCGCAATAGACCCTGGTCTTGCCCGTCATGTTTATCATTCTGCAGAAAAAGATTCTTTTGGTCATGTTCAGCTTGGTACCGGTATTGGAATTGGCGAAGTTCTAAAAAATGAGATAGAAGACAGAACAGGTCTGGAAACAAGACATGTTGTTCTTGGTCATGTTCAGCGAGGCGGAAGCCCGTCAGCATTTGATAGGGTACTTGGTTCAAGACTTGGTGTTAAAGCAGTTGAAATTGGTGAGTCAGGCGAGAACAGAAAAATGGCAGCACTTAGAGGTACTGAAGTTGTAGCAGCCGATCTTGCGGAGGCCGTTGGTACTTTAAAAACTGTTCCAGAGGAACACATAAAAACAGCGAAATTATTTTTCGGCTGATATTTTAGAAGGAGATCACTATGTCAGTAAAAGTAGCCATTAATGGTTTTGGTCGAATTGGTAGACTTGTTTACAGGCAGTCACTTAAACATGATGATATTGATATCGTTGCGGTAAATGATCTTACCGATCCGAAAATGTTAGCTCATCTTCTTAAGTATGATTCAGTACATGGAATTTTTCCTGGAGATGTTACAGTTGATGGTGATAAAATAATAGCAGGTGGAGATTCATTTGTTGTTTCCAGCCAACCAGACCCTTTAAAACTTCCATGGAAAGAAATGGGAATAGATATTGTTATTGAGGCTACCGGTTTTTTTAGAACTCGCGAAAAAGCTGCTTATCATATTAAAGCAGGAGCTAAAAAAGTTATTATCAGTGCTCCAGCAAAAGGTGATCCAGGAGCTGACCTTACTGTTGTTTTTGGAGTTAACTCAGACCTATATGACTCTAAGATTCATGATGTTGTTAGTACTGCAAGTTGCACTACAAACTGCCTTGCACCTGTGGCCAAGGTTATTAATGATACATTTGGTATTGAAACCGGTATTATGACCACGATTCATGCTTATACTAATGATCAGAGAATTCTTGATCTTCCTCATTCTGACATGCGCAGGGCTCGTTCCGCCGCCATAAATGTTATTCCTACAACAACCGGTGCAGCCGCTGCAGTTGCTCTTGTAATCCCAGAGCTTAAGGGAAAACTTGATGGCATGGCAGTAAGAGTGCCAGTACCAGATGGTTCTTTGGTTGATCTTGTATGTATGCTTAGTAAAGATGCCACAGAAGAGGCTGTAAATGAAGCCATGAAACTCGCTTCAGAAACATCCATGAAAGGTGTTCTTCAGTATACTAATGAACCTCTGGTCTCGTCAGATATTGTTGGTAATGCTTACAGCAGCATTTTTGATAGCGGAATCACTAAAATGATAGGCCCAAGAATGCTTAAAGTTCTTTCTTGGTATGATAACGAATTTGGTTATTCATCAAGAATGGTAGACATGCTTTTGCTTATGGCAAATAAGGGATTCTAGTATGCAGTATCCCTCAATTCGTGATCTAAAAACCGGAGGAAAAAGAATTTTTCTGCGGGCAGACCTTAATGTTCCTATCGAGAATGGTAAAATACTTGATGATACAAGAATAAGATCTGTTCTTCGAACAATCAGATACCTTATCGAGCAGGGTTCACCTGTGATTCTTGCTTCACATCTAGGACGACCTAAAGGGAAAATAAACCCTGCCTACAGTATGAAACCTATTGCAGAGAAGTTGAAAGAAATACTCACTGAGACACGAATTCTTTTTGCACGGGATTGCGTTGGAAAAAGAGTTGAGGCTATGGCTGCAGGGCTTGGGCCAGGAGAGCTTCTTGTTCTTGAGAATCTAAGATTTCATCCTGAGGAAACGGCAAATGATCTTGATTTTGCAAAAAAACTAGCGGCTCTTGCAGATATTTATGTAAATGATGCATTTGGAACTAGTCACCGTGAACACGCTTCAATGGTTGGCGTGCCAGCAATTCTAGGTGGTGGTTTTGTAGGCTTCCTAGTTGAAAAAGAATTACGAGTTTTCAGTGAGCTTATCAGGCATCCTAGAAAACCATATACGGTAGTTCTTGGTGGAGTTAAAGTCAGTGATAAGGTTGCAGTTATCGAGAATGTTTTGCCTAAGCTTGATAATTTGATTGTCGGTGGCGCCATGGCATTTACTTTTTACAAAGCCATGGGTTTAGAAACCGGATTAAGTATTGTAGAAGAGGATACAATTCAGACTGCAAAAGATATCATTCATGCAGCCGAGGAAAGAGGTGTTAACCTCATTCTTCCTGTTGATATTGTATGTGCGCCTTCAAAAGACCAAGCTGAAGAAGCTGTAGTTAGAAGATTTGATGATTTGCCAGCTGACATGGCTGGATTCGATATAGGACCTGAATCTATCGAGTTGTTCCGCAGAACCATGCTAAAAAGTAAAACGATTGTCTGGAATGGACCAATGGGTTTATTCGAGATCCGTCCTTTTGATGTTGGTACAAGACGATTGGCAGCATTTATGGCTGATGCCACCTCATATGGTAATATTGCTGTAGTGGGTGGAGGAGACAGCATGCGAGCCGTCCGTGAAGCGGGGGTTGCCGAGCAGATTACACATGTATCCACCGGTGGTGGTGCTTCTTTGAAACTTCTTCAAGGAGAGGAACTGCCTGCCCTTGAACACTTGAAAATAGAAGGTGTTAAACCATTTGTTGGTGCTAATTGGAAGATGAATGGTTCTTTATCAATGGGGCTGGAATACATTACTTTGCTCGATGAAGGTAATGTGAATTATTTCGGTGCGGATGTGGTTCTTTTTGCTCCATTTACTCTTCTTGCTGCTTTTGCTCCTCTGGCGGAGAAAGCCGGAATTCATCTTGGCGCGCAGGATATTTTCTGGGAAGAAAAGGGTGCATATACAGGAGAGATCAGCGCGGGAATGCTTAAAGAAGCTGGGTGCTCTTGGTTCCTTGCAGGTCACAGTGAGAGAAGGCATGTTTTAGGGGAAACTGATCAGATTGTACGGAAAAAAATAAAGGCAGGTCTTGCTGCTGAATTGTCATGCGTTCTCTGTGTAGGAGAGTTGCTTGAACAGCGTGAAGCAGGTAAAACTGAAGAGGTTATCCGTGGTCAGATTCAGTCTGCTCTTGTGGGATTAGAAGAAGCAAATCCTTATAATTTAGTGATTGCATACGAGCCCGTGTGGGCAATTGGAACAGGCAAAACTGCAACACCTCAAGAAGCTCAAAGAATTCACTCCCTTATACGGCAGTGGGTTGCAGAAATTCTTAATAAGGATTTTGCAGCAGAAATGGGAATAATCTATGGTGGTAGTGTGAAACCATCTAATGCAGCTGAAGTAATGTCTGGCATGGATGTTAATGGTGCATTGGTTGGAGGAGCCAGCCTGAAAGCTGACAGTTTCATAGAGATTGTGGCTGAGTGTCACTGAGTACACGGTAAAAAACTGCAATATTTAAATTGATATAACTGGGGGAGTCTAACGGACTCCCCTTTGGAGTTTATCTCATGGGAATTCTTAGTTTCATAATTACTCTTCTTTTCTTTGCATCAATGGAGGTGGCGAGCAAACCTCTAATGGGTTCTGTTGACCCGCTGGTGCTTACTTTCTGGAGATTTGCTTGTGGTACATTGGTTCTAGCGGTTGTGATGTTATTTAGAAGGAAAAAAGTTAAACTATCTTTGGGCAATCTATCGGTTTTAGCACTCATGGGAATCCTTAATACATTTTTAAGTATGTCATTTCTTCAAATTGCAGTAAAAAATACTGAAGCTTCCAGAGCCGCTGCAATTTTTGGTTCAAATCCTGTTTTTGTTGTTTTAATTGCTGCTATCATCGGGTGGGAGAAATTTACAAAAAGAAAAGCAGCTGGGCTTCTATTGGGTATGGCTGGGCTTTGGCTCGTTACAGGTAGCAGTTTTAGAAATACAGGCTCAGGCACCATGTATGCGCTTCTTGCTTCAATAACATTTGCGCTTTACATTCTTCTTGGGAAAAAAGCATCAAAGGGTATAGATCCAGTCACAGTAAATGTTCTGTCATTTGTATTTGGTCTTGCCGCTTTAGGAATTTGGTTGATGGTTTCTGGTGTATCAATGAGTCCCGTACCTTTGTTTAAGGAGCTACCATCTTTCCTGTTTCTTGGAATTGGCGTTAGTGGCCTGGGTTATGTGACTTTTATCACATCAATTAGAAGACTGGGTGCAGGAAAAACTTCAACTATTTTTCTGTTAAAACCGGCAGTGGCAACGGTTCTTGCTGTGATTTTTCTTAAAGAAAGCATAACAGTAACTTTTCTTATGGGGTTAATACTTGCAGGTTCAGGTAGTTTTCTTATTGCTGGAAAGAAGTAAAATAGCCGGGCAGAAAACCCGGCTATTAGAACAGAGTTATTTAGAGTTAACTGAAGCTTTCATAAACTGTACCCTCTGGTAATCAGCAGGATTGTTGCTTTTTTTCTCGCTTAGTCTTCCTCTGAAATCCTCGATGGAATTGTAATTTTTGTTCCGCATCCAATCGGCGAGAAAACCGTGCATATCTGCCATTACTCCAAGACCATTTTTGTATAGGGTTGAGCATATCTGTACAGCATTGGCTCCTGCAAGAAGCTGTTTTACAACTGCTTCTCCATCATGAATTCCCGTTGTAGCGGAAATATCACATGATGTTAACGGGCTAAGTAAGCTAACCCAGCGAAGAACCGGTTCAACTTCTTCAGGTGAAGAGAAGGGAGACCCATCAACTACTTTTAAGGCATTAATATCGAAATTGATTCTGAAGAAGCGATTGAAAAGAACAATACCGTCAACTCCGCAGTTATCAAGTTCTTTTACAAATGCTGAGATACTAGAAAAATGAGATCCTATTTTTACAGAAACTGGAATACTGATCTTGGATTTAATATCAGAAACAATGTCAAGAATGGTATTTTCATTCTCTCTACCGGTTCTTCTAGGATCTGAAGGAAGAATAAAAGTATTGAGTTCTATTGCTGAAGCTCCTGAGTTTTCAAGTTGTTTTGCAAATTCAATCCAGTTTCCCTTACCAAAGCAGTGAATACTGGGGATTACTGGAATATCAATCGCTTTTTTTGATTTCTCAAGAAGATTTAGATAATTGGATACTGCATTCTGCATACCATAGCTGTTTATGTAATCCACAGCTTCTGGGTACCATGCGCTATCACCTGCCATATTGCCCAAGTCGGATTCAATTTCTTCTTCAAAGATGGACTTTAAAACAATTGCTCCTGCTCCAGCATCAGCACATTCTTTGACTTTGTCTGCCGATCCTGTGAGACCACAACTTCCTACAATTATGGGATTTCGCAATTTCATGCTCATATATATTGTTGAAAGATCCATTGACTCCCTCTCATTTTTGTTGGTGTCTTTTTGTTAATTCTATACAGAAACATATCAGGACGACTTAATATTGAACAGGTCTATTTTGAATATGTAACAACAGCACCACAAAGGGGGTGCTGTTAAGCACCCCCCGATTATCAGGTGAAGAATGGTTATTGTATTGACTCTCTTATGAGTTTTCCAAGTCTTTTGCATCCTTCTCTTATTTTTTCTTCATTGCAGTAACTGAAATTTAAGCGCATTGATCGATGGTCTTCATTTTTTGGGAAAAATGCACTGCCTGGCACATAAGCCACATTCTCGGCAATTGCTTTTTTGAATAGATCATCGGTATTGCTACCTTCAGGAAGTGTTAACCAGAGGAAGAGACCACCTTCGGGTTTGGTCCAGGAAACACCTTGCACATTGCCTAGATTTTTATCCAGTTCTTCCAACATTACATCGCGCCTGGTGTGGTAAAGGTCGATGATAGTTTTAAGTCCAGCTTCTAAGGCGCCTTCTTCCAGCATGTGGTAAGTCACAGCCTGATTGTAAGGTGGGGTACACAAATCCATTGACTGTTTTGCGCTGACAAATTTGTTAATCAGCCAGTCGGGTCCGTAAGCCCATCCAATACGGAAACCTGGAAGCATGATCTTTGAAAAGGTATAAAGACTTAAAACTCTTTCAGGAGCAAGACTTTGGAAAGTCTGCTGATGTTCGCCCTCGAATCTTATCTGTCGGTAAGGAGTATCTTCAACAATAATGTAATCTCTGTCTTTGGCAATTTTTACTATTTCTTTTCTACGCTCAAGAGGAATAGTAACTCCCGCAGGGTTCTGGAAATCAGGAATGATGTAGATAAGTCTTGGTCTTCTTCCTTCTGCTTCCAGTTTGTCCAGCATCTGTTCGAGTTTCTCTGGAATCATGCCAAACTCATCAAGTTCAACTCCTACTGGAACTCCACCATAGCTTTTGATTGACTGAAGACCACCAAGATATGTTGGAAGTCCTACAATACAAGTGTCTCCTGGGTTAAAGAACACTTTCGCCATGATCTCGAGGCCCTGCTGACTTGCAGTTGTTACCAGAATACGATCAGGATCCGCATCTATGCCATCTTTTTTCATTATCTCGGCAAGCTTTTTGCGAAGTCTTGGGTCGCCTTCGGTAGCTCCGTACTGAAGAGCTTTGGCATGCTCTTCGTTTAACACTTTAGTTGTAGCTCTTTTTACATACTCAACAGGGAATGTTTCAGGGGCAGGGAGCCCTCCTGCAAAAGAAATGATATCAGGGTTGTGTGTGAGTTTTAACAACTCACGGATAACTGAACGCTGCATGCCGTTAGCACGGTCACTGAAGTAAGAAGTTCGATCCAATTTGGACATCCTTTCCGGTTACTTTTTATTAAAAACGAAACAATTCGTGATTCAATACATAACCATACTATCGGTTGTAAGCTCTATCTGTGTCAACACTGTAAAAAGAGGCTATATTCCAGCCTTGAAACTTCAACCAACTAGCAAGGAGAAATTAATGAAAAAATTATTGTTTCTGATCCCAGTTTTGCTTCTTATGTTTGCCTGTGGTCAGGAAGAACCAGTTGCTGAACCGGTAGAAACTACAGAAACTGAACCAGTGGAGGAAATAGAAGTGGTAGAAGGCCCTCTTACTTCAGTAACAGCAAGACATATTCTTGTGTGTTATGACGGTTGCGCAGTGGATCAGACCTTTGGTCGTACTCAGGAAGAAGCTCTTGCTCTTATTGAAGACATTAGCAGTAAAATTCAGTCTGAAGAACTTGATTTTGTTCAGGCAGCAGTAGATTATTCTGATTGCCCTTCCAGTGCAGATGGAGGCATGCTCGGTGAGTTTGGCCGTGGCGCAATGGTTCCAGCATTTGAAGAAGCTTCTTTTGCTCTTCCTGTTGGCGGAATGTCTGGTGTTGTTGAAACTCCATTCGGTTATCATTTAATTCTTAGAGAGAATTAAAGTATTTGGACACTCCTGAGTACAGAACAGAGATAAGTGATTCTGGCATAAGACTTGACAGTTTTCTTGCATTGCAGGACGAACTGGGTCTTAGTAGGAGTTACATAAATACTCTTATCAGGAATGGTCATGTAAGAATTGACGGTTTGGTTTTTTCCAAACCGTCAACTCATTTAAAAGAGTCTCAGTTAATCTCTATAATTATTCCTGATCCTGAACCCATCGATCTGCTGGCTGAAAACATTCCTATTGATATTGTTTATGAGGATGCTCATTTAATAGTTGTTGATAAACATGCAGGTCTTGTTGTTCACCCTACACCAAGTACTCGCAGGGGAACTCTAGTTAATGCTTTATTGTACCATTGCAAAGATTCTCTTTCCGGTATATCAGGAGATTTACGACCAGGAATTGTTCATAGGCTTGATAAAGACACAACAGGTCTGATGATGGTGGCTAAAGATGATGAAACTCATCGGCATTTATCTGAACAACTTGCTGCAAGAACAGTAAAAAGACGATATGTGGCTTTGTGCTGGGATTTTCCTTCCCCATCTAATGGTAGAATACAGGGTCCTATAGGCCGCGATCCTTACAATCGTCAGAAAATGACAGTCATAGAAAGTGGTAGACAAGCAGCCACTAACTACAAAACGATAAAGAAGTATTCAATAGCAAGTTTTATTGAATGCAGACTTGAGTCCGGCAGAACTCATCAAATCAGAGTACACATGTCAGTTATGAAACAATGTCCGATCATTGCAGATTCAAAATATGGTGGTATGGCACCCAAAGGAGTACCATCCACAAAGCAGAACCGAGAATTGATCGCAGATGTTATAAGGCTTTCAGGTCATCAGATGCTTCATGCAGAAACCTTGGGTTTCACACATCCTATTACAAGCGAAGAGCTTGAATTCCATTCGGCACCTCCTATTGAATTTCGACTTGTTCAGAAGAAGTTGGACTCTGCTACAACAGGCGAATAATGAATCGTTTATATATGCTTTTTTCAGCACTGTTAGCTGTTCCTTTATCGGCAATGATTTGTGATTCCAGCTTTTTATACTTTTTCCTGATTTTTCCTTTTACTGCTTTATTGAGTAGGAAATTTATTTACTGCAAAAGATTGTTCCTTCTATCAATTGCCCCATCCATGATGTTGGTTTGGGCTTACTATTCAGGTAATATTCCCAGTTCCCTAAGATCGCTTAGATGGATATGTGCATTAAGTGCAGGTACTTATTTTGCTTCTGAACTGGGCACTTCTGGAATTTCTCAAGTTTTTCAATCAATGAAGGGATTTTCTGCAGCAAAAAGATTTTCCCATCTGATGTTACTTGCAGGCAGCGTGGCAGAAAAATCAAAAGAATTTTGGACAGATAATGCTGATTTGCCATTTAAGCAACGAATTTTTCAAACCACAAGCGATGCTGTATCAAAAGCCACTGTTACCAAAGTGGAAAAACAGTCAGTAAGTTTGTCTCCAATCCTTGTGGCTGTTATTTCATGGCTTTTTCTATTAGTTTCAATATCAGGAATTGCGGATGGAGTTATAAATTGAGATTGCTTACACATTTTGAATTTGATGGTACTGATTATTCTGGCTGGCAGATTCAACCTAGGGACAAGACTGTTCAAGGGGAAATAGAAAAGGCACTTCAGCAACTGTGTCACAGGCGAATAGCAGTCACAGGTGCTGGCAGAACTGATGCTGGCGTACATGCAGCATGTATGCCTGCACACTTTGATATTGAACCTATTGAATTCCAACGAATAGAACGAGGGCTTAACACAAAACTGCCCAAAGATATTTCATGTTTGTCTGTAAAAGTTGTAAATGATGATTTCCACACGAGATTTCATGCGAGTTCCAGGACATATCAGTATCACATCGGCAAGGGTAGACATCCTCTTAGTAGCAGATATGAGTACCAGCAGGATGTAACTAATCTTGATGTTGAAGCTATGCAAGCGGCGGCAGAATTATCACTTGGAATTGGAAATTGGAGAGGTTTTGCCCGGGAGGGTGGAGGTAATTCAACCTGGGATATAAATGTTCTTTCTGCGTCTGTTGTTGAGACAGAAATGGGCTGGACATTTCACATAACAGCCAACAGATTTCTTAGAGGTGTGGTTAGAATATGGTCTGGTACTATTTTTAGAATAGGAACAGGTAGAGTTCCCATTTCAGTAATTAAGAGCATTTTGGAAAATACAGATAAAAAACTTGCAGGCCCTTCATTACCGGCAAAAGGACTGACACTTACGGAGGTAAAATATCCCCATGAAGTTTAACAGAGAAGATTTGAAATTGAAAAGTCTTTCCGGAAGAACATCTAAAGTCACAAGTGATCTTCTTGCTGGAACTTGGCAATCCGATACTTCTGTAACAGATTTTGCAAATTCCTTACCAGATATACTTGCTGTACAGCAGATGAGAAAGCTTGCAAAGGCGCTTGTAACTGCAAGAGATAACGGATCATCTAGTTTAATCATGTATGGAGGTCATGTTATTAAGTGTGGTTTAGGGCCTCTTCTTGTTAGATGGCTTGATCAGGGTTTTTTTACAGCTATGGCAACAAATGGAGCCGGTTCAATTCATGATCTGGAAATGTCTTTATACGGAGCTACATCTGAAGATGTTCAAGCTGGAATTAAAGACGGTTCTTTCGGTATGTGGGAGGAAACTTCAAAACACTATGGAGAAGCATTAAAGAAACAGTGTGGTATTGGTCTTGGCATTGGTCAGGAAATCCTAAAAAATCATGGAAATGTCTCAATAAGTCCGTTGGCTACAGCTGCTGTAAAGGGTATAACAGCAACTGTGCACCCTAGCCTGGGTTCAGACATAGTTCATCCTGTAAAGTATGTAGACTGGGCATCTCTGGGGCGTGAGGCTGAAAAAGACTTTGTTTCTTTTGGTGAGGTTGTTGGTAATCTTACCAACGGTATTGTTTTGAATGTTGGTAGTGCTGTTGTTATGCCAGAGGTTTTCCTGAAAGCCTTGTCTGCTGCACGAAATTTGGGTTTTCCAGTGAAGAACATAACTACAGCAGATTTTGATATGATTAAACAGTACAGATCAATATCAAATGTAGTTAGACGGCCGGTGAATGCATTAGGCGGGCAGACAGTAGAAGTGACAGGACATCATGAATTGATGCTGCCGCTACTTGATGTTTTCATTAAAGCAGAGGAGGGGCGGATATGAAGTTTTACTATTTACTGTTTGCTTTTACATTATTTATTGGATGTGGGACGACAACAACTAATTCTGATAGTGATGCCGATTTACTTATTGATCCGTACGCTGACCCGCCAGGTTATGCTGGGGATCCTTTTGCTGGTTATGGCCCGGTTGTTTCAATTAATTTGCCAGCAGATGAAAATGAAAATATAGAGATTGTTGAAACATCAGATATAAGTGGTTCATGGAGCGTGCAGGTTGCCGCATGTGCTTCAATGGATGCTGCTTTAACCTTGCGTGATACTATTGCAGCCAATACCGGGCACCCGGTATTCGTGGATCAAACTGGGCGATACTATAAAGTGAGAGTGGGTTCTTTTGTATCTTCAGTGGCAAGCGATGAACTCAGAGCTCAATTACGATCCAATGGATATCCTGATGCCTGGAGTGTTCAGCGGTAACATCTATTGAATGCCAGCTGCTTTTTTTATTCTTTGAATAACATCAGATTTAGGGGCATGATGTTTTAGCAATAGTTTTATGTTTGTAATGTTTTCTTTAGGCAGTTTGTCGGTTTGTGCTGAAGCTCTTCTATAAAGGGTTTCGGCTGCGGTGAATCTTTCTTGAATCAGATTAACCTCTGCAATTATGGCATAGAAAATAAATTCGTCTAAATCATCTTTTTCAATAATCAGTTTTTCACATTGCCTTGCAGTTTCATCAGCTTTAATGATTGCATCATTTTTACGCCCTGTAAGCAGTAACAAAGTGGCTGTATTAATTCCTGCCTCTGGTAACCCAGTGAGCAACGAACATTTTGAAAAATGTTTGACGGCTTCTTTAAGAATCAGATCATTTTTACAATCAGAATCAATCCACAACGACTTTATAAGGTTTGCTTTAACAAAGAGCAGTTGCTTATCCCATGGTTTGGCATGGATAAGTTTATCTATAATGATACCAGCCCTCTCCCAATCCCCAGATTCAACCATAGTCGATACTCGGTCAAGGAGCCTATTTACAGCTTCACTGTTTATGTCTTGCCTCCAGAATCTTTATAAAGTACACAGCATACTTTAGAACACAATACATAACATTTTACACGAAATTATACAAGAGTATTAATCTGATAAATATGAGAGATTAAATGCACTCTACAGGAATAGGGCACTTTTCTTGATTTGTCCCTTGACACTTTGAACCAGATTGAACATATACGGCGCATGCAAAAAACGGAGCGGGAATAGCTCAGTTGGTAGAGCCCTACCTTGCCAAGGTAGCTGTCGCGAGTTCGAGTCTCGTTTCCCGCTCCACTTTTTTTTGCTCCACAAAAAAAAGTGGAGCAGGGATTGTGCTTCCGCGCAATTCCCGC
>JAOZUR010000052.1 GCA_029938555.1 Candidatus Sabulitectum sp.
AAAATGCTAAGATATGCCGAGTATCCAATGTCATTAGGCCATATCTTGAGGCAACAGTATGAGTACTCAAATACTTACTGATGGGGTAATATGAGCAGAGAACCAGCAGCGTTTTTTAAATTTGCAGGGAAGCGATTTGCTCTTCTTGCGGATTTATTCTATTCCGAGAAGGGTTTCTCAGATGGAGAACTATTTGCGCTTCTCAAGAATCATAGGGAAGAAGATGATACTTCTGTAGATCATCTTTTCAAGAGGCTTCAAGAGCTGCTGATAATTGATGCAGTTCCCGGCGAGACTGCCAGGTGGGAGCTGTCACATCCTGTTCGTTCACTTTTGCGATTTCTGCTGCGGGAGCAAAGGCTGACCTCGGTGGAGGTTTTGCATGGGTATCTCAGGGCACTGGAGACTTCCCGCTCGGATCTGTTGTCATGCATAAAAGAAGGCAACAGAAACGGAGTGTTTAACGCTGTTTCCGAGCTGTCCGAAACGGTGGAAAGACTTAGACAGGATTCATCTGACAACTGCTCTGCAGTTCTGAGGGAATGCATGAACTCTAAGGCTCAAAAGGATTATTTATCACCCCTTGCCAGATTCGAAAAGGTGAATCGTTTATGGAACAGGTACCTTATGCCCATGAAAGATTTGATAAGTGTAGGGAAGAGTGTCGATACCCAACTGGACGGACTTGAGAGTACCTTTGCAGCAGGTATCGTGCGTTTTGACAGACACCCAGGAATGGTTGACATTCTGCGAGGTGCTGTGGCACGCATACTGAGAATGCGCAGGGATACTTCAAGAGATTTCAACAATTCCATTACAGAAATCCTTCCTCTTTACGAGTCACTTAAAGCAGACAGTGAGCTTGCCAGAGGGGCTTCAATTGCACTGCAGCGTATTGACAGAGCAGGAATTCGATCTCTTAACCTTGAGGAAAGATTATCTGTTTGTCACTGGCGCCCAAACGGTCTGATGTGCCAGAAGGATGTGAGAGCCTTGTTGTACCGATTGTCGGGATATATTCCAGGTGCAACTGTCAGTGCAGCTCCTCCTGAAAACCTTGAGCAGGCTGTCTATCGTTCTTCACTGGAAGTAGTTGAAGCTCTTAGGGAATCTCTTCCAGTTGAAGACCTGATGGAATGGCTTGACGAGTATTGTGAAGCAGGAAGTGCCTCAGAGGTTTTAAGGCTTTATGGAAGCATATATCTTGAACCACCGGGATCTGTTTTTCGAGGTGTTGAACAAAAGTCTTACATGATAAAAGGAGTTACTATGAAGTCTTATCCCCTTGGTCTGGTCGCGGAATGAACTGGGAAGAACTGCCTATGAAGAGTGAACTTTTTGAATTGCTGAGAAAAGGCAGACACGTGTCCTCGGTTGACGGTGAATGCTTCAAAGAGCTTGCGGAGAATGAGACTGTTTTCAGGAAGTTTTTTGCCTCTCTGGGTTTCTTGCTGGAGAGACATGAAAAAGACTTTTTTTATTTCCAAGGAAGCAAGAGCAGTTCGTTTAGTGCCAAGGCGGCTGTATTCTTCTTCATTCTGGTAGAATGGATTTCAGATCAGGGAGGAAGTACAATTCAATGGCTTTTCGAGCAGGTGACTCATGTGGATAACCTGCCTCATCTTGAGAGAGAAAGATACAAGAAGTACATGATCGAAACAGGTATCGATTCAAAGGATGATCTTATGAATCTTTTGAAGAAAATGGAGAAACTTGGTTTCATTAACTTCGAGAACGAAAGATCGTTCATCTTCAGAAAGCCTGCTTTTAGGTTCCTTGATCTGTGCCGAGAGATAAAGAATGAGGAGGAGACTAATGGGAACCAGTAGCGGTGGTTCACGACCTGAAAGACTTGTAATGATAAATTCGGGTAAGTTCAGTTACGCAGAGGTGGATCTTAGTTCACCTTTGCATCTCGTGGGTCAGAATAATGTAGGTAAAACCACACTGATCTCTACACTGCAGTTTTTGTACATTGTTAATCAGAAGCAAATGAGTTTCTCCAGATCAATGGATGAGACCAGGAGATATTACTTTCCCGACACTAAGAGTTACATTTTATTCGAGTGCGTAACTTCCACCGGTTACATGGTCATGGGTGTCAGAGGCCTTGGTGTATTAAAGGGTAATGAATTTGAACGGTTTGTATATCGTGGAGGTTATGAAAAGTCCGATTTTATTCACAGTGAAACAGGTGAGGTTAAATCATTTGATGAAATCGCCAGGGATCTTTCCACGCGAGATTACTGTCCATTGAAACCCCATGAACTACGGGATTCACTTACCGGAACCGGTAGAGGTAATGTTCCTGTGCTGGGGATAGTTCCCGTAAAGAACAGGAATGACTACGAGAAATTCAGAAAGATATTTAGAAATCTTCTCCATCTTGCCCATCTCAGCCAGGAAGATCTGAAGAAATTTCTTATTGATGTGAACGGGGCTGACCTGAAAAGAACCGAAGTTGATCTGGCAAAAGAGTTTTCAGAGGCTTATAGGAAAGTAAAGAGAAATGCTATGGAGCTTTCTACCTTGAAGGCTCATTCAGAAACAGTTTTAAAAGTACTTGAATTAGATGTGAAAAGACGGGAGTTGAACAAGGAACTTCCACATCTTTACGCAGCTCTTTTAACTGCACTGGAGATAGATAGAGGTGTTTTGCGAAGAAAGATTGAGAATATCGACGATTTGTTTGCGGAAGTTAACAGCGAGAAGAAACAACTTCATCTGCAACTAAAGGCGTTCTCTAGAAGTGTAAGCGATTACAACAGGAAGACAGGATCGCTGGAGACCAGACTGGACGACTTCAGTGAGCTTGAGAAAAGCTTGTCTGACTATTTGTCCGACTTTGAGGAAAGTAGCATCATCAGTTTGAAATCACACCTGACAGAAGTTCAGATTTCACTGAGAGATGCCGCAGAGGGTGACACAGAAAGAACCCAGAGACGAATTGCTGAGTCTGAAGAGAGGTATCTGGAGTTTTCAGAACAGCTGAAAAACATAGAGAATCTTGCCATTTCCGGTCTGCCGAATCTTTCGCCTGACGCTCTGTCTGCTCTAAGGCTCTTTAACGGGAAATTGCTCAGATTGCCCAGAGGCCCCAAGGGTATAGAGATTGAAAACGTAGAGAGGTTTCTGACAGAACTGGTGTCTTTGGGAAGCAGAATACAGGAAGATTGTTATGTTCATGAGAATATTCATATAAGCCTTTCTTCCGTTCCTGAACCTGATCTGAATTCTCTTACTGACAGGAAGGATCTTTGTAGCCGGATTGCAGATCTCAGCGATACTCTGGAGAAAGAAAAGCGAGTGCTTCAGGCTATCCGTGAAAGGGAAAAGCTAGAGAGTGAAAAGCGGGGGCTGGAATTAGAACTTGCCGGAAAAGAGGAAAGGCGAAGCAGATGGAGGGACTATCAACAAAAGGTGGATATTGCTGACGATTGGAAAGAAGAACTTGCAGCAGTAACCATGGCTCTTAAAGATGCAGAAGAAAATAGGCTGAAAGCCCAATTAAGGCTGTCGAGTCTTGAAGAGCAAGAGAATTTTTATCAAAGAGATATGGAACGGATAAAGAGTAACTTAAAGCGACTTGACACAAGCTTTTCGAGAATACCGGAGCCTGAAGATAGCTGGACAGAAGTAGGGGTGCTTGAGACAGACAGGGATTCCTTAGAGCTTATAGACAGTTTTTTCGAGAAGTATGGATATAGGAATGGACTTTCTGTTCGAATCAAAGACAGTCTCAGTGCCCTGGAAAATGATACATATGAGCAGTATTCAGCAGCGAATGAGGCAGAAACTCTTAAGAAACTACAGGCAGATATTGATGCTATCGGGGAGAAGGAAGAGGCTCTGAAGAAACTATGGTCAGGACTTGCCAGCAGCGTATCTCAGGCAATGAAACAGCTTCTTTCCAGCTTGGATTCTCTTAAGGAGAAGATAAACAGACTGAATACTAGGCTTTCAAAGGTTTCCGTTTCTGATCTTAGGCAGTTGAAGCTGGTTCTTTCAGAAAACAGAACATGGACTCAACTTGTAAAGGAGGGAATGGAGGCTGACGAAATGCCTTTGTTCTTCGATAGAAAAAAGGTAGAGAAAGCTTTAGAGTCGCTGGGCAGCCTTCTGGAAAATTCAAGAGGAGGCAAAATAGAACTAAGAGATATGTTTAACCTCAATTTTGAGATTCATGATGTTGCCGGGAATATTAGAAGATTCGGCAAACTTGAAAACATAGAATCAAACGGAACAACTATTACTATAAAGGTACTTGTGAATCTGATACTTCTCAGGGATTTGCTTCCTCACGGTAAAGCTCAGATCCCTTTCTATCTTGATGAAGCTTCAAGTCTTGACAGAGATAATCTTGCGTCAGTTGTTGATATTGCATTTGAAATGGGTTTTCCAGCTGTATTGGCCAGCCCGGAGGCAATGGATGTTGCTTCTCGTATCTACATAATGAAGGATACTGGAGGGAAAGTTTACCTTGATCCTTCTATGTCTTGTATAGAAGTAAATCGACCCACCGCTAGGAACCCAGGAGCAGGCAATGAATTGGATTGATGCGTTTGCAGGCGTACTGGGAAAACTTCGGGATAAAGGCAGTATTCCCTGTTCAGCTGTTTCTCGGGCAGGGATGAAGAAGCTTCAATCTCTTATTCACGCCAATGTGCTTTCTGTGCGTGCAAGAGGGCGAGGTGGGGTTTTGCATGTGGAAAGCATGGACCATCTTTTGCAATTTATTGATTCAAATTATCCTTCTGGGTTGGAACAGACAGAAGAGGTGGATAGTTCGCGGGGTTCTTCGGTTCTCTGGCACAGGGATTCCAAAAAACATTCAGAAAGAAGTGCAATTCCGGTATTACTCAGGGGATTAGGCAATGTAAGGCTTTTATCGGGAAATGGTTCAAAGATAATGGATGTATCTGAACTGACTTCATCTTTTGGGGTTGCCGCACTGATGCTGCGAAAAGACAAAATGGACATTGAATACTCTGGAAAGATTGCTACTGTTGAAAATCTTGAAGTATTTACTGAATTTCACAAGATATGCAAAGAAGATATTCTTGTTGTTTATACCGGAGGTCGAGCATCAGGATTGCTTGTCAGTTGGCTTGCTTCTTCGGGAATGGCTACAGCTTCTGTTACCCATTATGGTGACTACGACCCTGTTGGACTCAGTGAATACCTGAGAATTAAAGACGGTAGATCAGGACCAACAGATCTGTTTATTCCTGTCAACTTTGAAACACTGGTGAATAAGTATGGAAACACAAAACTACTTGAAAAGAGCAGTAATCTCATTCCCCGCTTAAGGCAGTGTAGCGATTCTTCCGTAATACAAGTTCTTTCAATCCTCATGAGAAAAAATAAAGCTCTTGAGCAAGAAATACTCCTGAAAGTATAGATTATTCCTTTGTGATAATATTGATGGGCCAATGGTAGGAATATTAGTTATCGGTGTTGTTTTATGGTTCTGATGTTGATGTTGATGTACTGTGTACTGGTTCCGCGCTATTGTTTCATCAAAGCACACCATGTTCTTCTGCTGTAGATGTTTCCCACTTTGGATTTCTAAAGTTATGGGGAGTGTTCTGAAGGATGCTTATTTGTTAGAAGTGATATTTTTTTGTTTCTTGGCTGTTTATGCGCTATCTCTGATGTGTGTTAGATTTGTAATAGAAAAATGTGTTTGAGCGCCATTTCTAATGATTTTTTAGGTTCTGTAACGGTTTTATCACTTATTCCCTTAATTCTAACTCATTGATTGATGTAATCGTTTGCTTTGTAGAATGGGTAAATGTAACTATATTGTGCGAGACATGTGAAAAAATAACAAAAAAACAGGAATTCTAACTGTATTGTGACTGAATGAGGTGTTTGTAATGAAAAAAGTAAGAGCTGCAGGATACCAGTTTCTTATAGAGCACTTTGAGCTTAGGGTGCTTCCAAACTGGCACAAGTCTTTAGTTAGTTTTGCTGGAACATTAAAAACTGTTGTTCTAGAAGATGGGTTTGAGACAACAACTTTTCCCGCTGTTCGGTGGCCGGGGGAGACTGTCGGGGATCATCTTGAGTTTGCCCTAAAGTATGATGGTGTGAACTTAGGAATATTGTCTGCTTTGTTTTCTGTTGTTGATGCAACCGAGATTGTTTTGTTGGTAGAGTCAAAACCAACTGGAAAATATGTTCGCAGAATTTGGTTTTTATATGAGTTCCTTACCGGGCAGAGTGTACCTGTTAAGGATGTTACTCAGGGGAATTACATACTGCTTCTTGAGCCCGATGAATATTATACAACTGACTCTGGAATAAAAGTAAAAAGGCAGCGTGTGGTGAACAATCTATTGGGATGTAGAGAATTCTGCCCAATTGTAAGAAAAACTGATATTCTTTCTTCAATGGAAGAATCTAATTTTCAACAGAGGTGTGAAGAGATTATAGAATCTTATCCTCCTGAACTTAAAAGGCGTGCACTTAGTTACTTATACACTAGGGAAGCAAAATCTTCTTTTGAGTTAGAACATCTTAAACCAAGTGCGTCCAGAACTGAGAGGTTTATTGTCTCTCTTGAGATGGCTACAAAGCGAGATTTCTGCAACAAAGAAGATTTGATTGAGCTTCAGAACAGAATAGTAGATAAGCGTTTTAGGGATTTAGACTATAGGAAAAATCAGAATTACATAGGGCAGATGATTTCTTTCAGGGATCAGAGAATTCACTTCGTATGCCCTAAACCAGAGGATGTCGAATCGCTTATGACCGGTTTGCTGACTTCTCATTTAAATATGATGGAGAATGCTGCTGCGTTACCAGCAGTTATTCAGGCTGCAATTGTGGCATTTGGATTTGTTTTTTTGCATCCGTTTGAGGATGGGAACGGTAGAATTCACCGTTTTCTGATTCACAACATTTTATTTCTTAAAAATGCAGTTCCAGAGGGGCTGATGTTTCCTGTTTCCGCAACGATGTTGAAGAAACCTGATTTGTATGATTACGCTCTTGAAGCTTTTTCCCGCCCCCTACTATCATTACTGAAATTTGATTTAGATGAATTTGGTCAAATGAAGGTTACCGGAGATACTGGGAATTTTTACCGATACATAGATATGACGGTACAGGCCGAAGTACTTTTTGAGTTTCTCAAGACGACTGTTGACCATGAACTTGAATTGGAACTGGATTTCCTGGTGGATTACGATAGGGCAAGAAAGGCAATACAAGAAGTTGTTGATATGCCTGACCAGAAGCTTGATCTTCTTATCAAACTATGTCTTCAGAATGGTGGAAGATTATCTACAAGCAAGAGGAGAACACTGTTTGATTTTCTGAAGAATGATGAGTTAGAAAAAATTGAAAAGATTGTGCAAAAGAAGCTGTTCAGTGTGTGATTATTATAGAATGATTTTTTATCCTTTTATGCCGGAACTACATATTTCATCATCTCTGGCGTGGAGGATCTGCAGGGAGAATGAAATCTTGTCAGATGGTAAATAGTCCTTGTAAAATTAGTTCTTGTGTATAAGCGTAAATATGATGTTATGCTTCAATGTTAAACAACATTCATGTCGTTATAGGTAAACACAGCAAGCAGATAGAAGTTTGTAGTTAGAGTTAAGTGGAGCCAGAGATATGACTCCAAAAGCCTTCAGAAGTGTCGATCAGGATTTTATTCGCTTTCCCTGAAAATGCCCTTGCCTTCCAGCTTTTTTGCAAGAGTGTTAGCAAATTTGCGGTCTGAGATGGAAATAATTGTGTCGGATATTTGTTCAACTTTGTCTCCGCCTGATGATTTAACCTTCAGAGCTGTTTCCTTGTCTGGGCAGATGAATAGAATTCTGTTTTCTATTCTTATTTTTCTACACTGTGCTGACCAGTTTTTTATCTGTTCTTTGACATTAGAGGGTACCGGTTTGGGTGAAAGCTTTTCCAGCGTTTTTAGAATATACTCTGCATCAAGACCGATTGATGCACACTTTATGATGCTAGCGCGTGATATCTTGAACAGGGTTCCTATACCGCTGCCGAGTCTGTCACAGAACTGACCAATTTGTACTTCCGCCGCTGGGTCAGAACCCATGAAAACAATCTCAAAGTTTGGTTGAATAAGAATTGAGTCTTCAACTTGGGTTTTAGTTTGTGGGAGTGTATCTCGTTCACCTAGGAAGTAACGCCCGATATCGTTAACGGAAATGGCAAAACTGTCGGTATTTTTGATTTCTCCCATATCCATAAGGCCGTAGGGAATTGCTATTTTGACAATGAAATCCTGAAGATCTTTATGCCAGGTTGTTATCATATAGTTGTAGTCAATACAGTAATTATTAAACCATCCTCTGGGAATTCTGAACAGTATCTGGCTGTGGAAAAGAGTTAGATATGGGTTATTAACATAAACTTGATCGGTAATGAATGAACGCTCACTTACGGGACCCTGGGCTGCGGCAAGTGCTTTGAAGGCATTAAAGACTGAGCCTTTCATATCTGATATTTCGTTTTTGGAGCTGTAATTTTCCCAGATAGTTTCGATTACATCAAACCAGTCCAGATTTTCATTTACTCCGTTTCGTGTCAGATTCTCTTCTTTTCGGGCTAAGTACTGGTCGCGCGGAGCACGCATAGCTTTTTTGAGTTTTGTCTGAATGGGTAGTTTAAGCCAGCTTTTGCTTTTATCTGTTGTTACTAAATAGGTTTTTTTCTTGGAAGTTTCCAGTTCGGCCAGTTTCAACCTTTTGGCTGTAGATACTGCAATACGCATACGCTCTTCATTGGTGTAAGTGTGCATGGAATTGATTATTTCAGGAAGTTTATAGAATCTAGAGGAAATTTCATTTACAGATTTTATATAGAGCTGGAAGTCTTTCTGTGTGACAGGTATGGGTTTGAGTGACATGCTGACTAATAGCGTTGTAAGGTCGTCAATTAGAAAAGGAGGACACTCTGTAACAGGTACTTCTGATTTTATGAGTTGAACTTTTTTTGCATTAATGAAACTGTGAATTAAAGGATGTATTCCCATAACAAGTCCGTAGGTATTCTGATCGATTGAGAGATAGGTGAGAATATTTTCGAGAAGGAAAACTATAGTTTTTGCCGCTTTGCTAATGTCTCTGCTGTTGTTAAGGTCAAAGATATTAGTAAGCGGTACGGGGTTGTTACCATCAATAAGTTCTTGAACTATCTTCTGGGCAAGGTGTATGTGATCAACAGACATTGGTTCAGAGGCAGAAAGTAACTGTTCCTTATTATTCTGTAATGAATAGCGATCTCTTATATTATGTTCAAAAAGAAACCTGCTTAACCAACGGGCACAACCGATTTGCAGCACTAGATCTTCATCGTCTTTCCTGAAATCCCGACAGTTTTCCGTAAGACTCATACGTTCTTCATTTGTGTAATAAGATTTCAGGTATTTGATATGACCGTCTAGTGAATAATTATCTTTATCGAAAATATCGTGTCGTTCAAGATTCATGATGAGTTTGTGAAATAGTCTAGCATCTCTTGTCAGTTCGTATTTTACTCCAGAGGGTGAGAGGGTCAGGAAACCTCCGTTTACCAGTGGTTGAGTCAGTGCTGAATCTGTATTTTTTACCAGTGTTACAGGTAGAGTGATATTATATAGATAGTATGCTCTGGATTCTTCAGGTACATCATTCCATAGAACTATTAGGTTAAGAATGGATTCCCAGTTGCAGTTAAATATTTTCATTGCAAACTCCTGTTCTTTCGTGTCATGGTTTACCAAGAGAAGAAATGAGTTTGGTTCAATCCTTTCTTCTTGTCTGGAAACATGAAAGCTATTTTATGTTTTAGTAACTATCATGGATACTGATTACATAATTAACTTTGTCTTTTCTAACAAATGCCTCAAAAGGACAAGAGGACTTTTGAAAATCATTTGCTTTTACCTGATAATCATAATCTATACTTCTAATCTTGCTGTTTCTGTTAATATTCTAATGTAGTCATAGAAATATACACAATAATATGTTTAAATATTGGATATAGTTTTGGTATGTGGTGATCCAAGAGAAAATTAGTGGTTAAGGAGTCGGGATGAAAAATTTTCATTTAGGAGTGGAGGTAAGAAAGCTACGAGAAGAAGCGAATATGTTACAGGAGGATCTTGCCTGGGTTATTGGAATTTCACGACCTGCAATAGTTAATATTGAGAGTAGTAAGAGGAAAGTTTCAGCTGATGAGTTAATTTTGTTTGCAAATTTTTTTGGTTAACTCTTCATCAGCTGATTTTGCATGTGAGAAGTTAGCTTTGCTCTGAGTGCCGTGAACCAACATTGACAGTGTTGGATATCAGGAATAAGCCACATTGACAATGTTGGATGCTTTATATATGGTTGTGTCAGGAGGATACATGGAACTTACTAGGCTTGAGCTATTGATTAAAGACCAGCGTCAGGAATTTTTGGCCAAGTCTCCCGGTACATTGCGGGAGGTCAATTGGCTTGACTTACTTACTCTAGGTCGTATTTTCGTTATAACCGGAATTCGTAGGTCAGGAAAATCCACTCTCCTCCGGCAAATGGCTGAATCAGCTGAGAATGGCTTCACGTACTTCAACTTTGATGATATCAGGCTTTCAGGCTTTACTATGGAAGACTACAATCACTTACTATTGCTGTACTCGAAGATGGATGAAAACGCATTCTTTCTATTTGATGAGATTCAGATGGCACCATCGTGGGAGAGATTTCTTAGAAGACTATCAGATATGGGATGTACTATCATCGTAACAGGTTCAAATAGCTCCATTCTTAGTGATGAGCTGGGAAGTCATTTGACAGGCAGATATTTAAAACAGGAATTGTATCCTTTTTCATTTACCGAATATCTTTCTTACATTGGAATGAGTAAAACTGGTCCTGAATCCACAAGAGAAACAGCTGAGATTGTTAAACACAGCATGGACTATCTAGAAACGGGTGGATTCCCAGAGTACCTTAAGCATTCCAGGCGAGAGCTGCTTGAGCAAACATTCAGGGATATACTTTTAAGGGATATTATTGCCCGTCATGGTATTCAAGAGAAGCAGAGTATGCTTGATTTAGCTCTCTACCTTATGTCTATTTCAGGAAACAAAATTTCATATGGCAAGCTTGCCGTAAATCTAGGGTTCAAAAGCGCTACTTCTGTTAAAGAATATCTTGGGTATATGGAGGATGTGTATTTGCTTTTTCAACTCCGCAGATTTGCCTGGTCTTTGAAAAGAAGCATGTTGTCTCCTAGGAAAATTTATCCAATTGACAATGGCATGAGCGGATCGGTAGCCTTCTCCATCTCTCCTGATTATGGGCATAAACTGGAAACCGCAGTATTTATTGAACTGAAGAGGCAGGGTGAAGTATGGTATTATTCAAACCGTGGAGAATGCGACTTTATCACAAAATCTAATACTGGATATCGCTGCATTCAGGTTTGCTGGCATTTGGACGATGAGAATATTAATAGGGAATTGAATGGTCTCTCTGAGGCAATGGATTTTTTTAAAGCCGAAGAAGGTACTATCATTACAATAAATCAGGAAGACTCAAAAGGTACAGAAGCTGGTAAAAAGGTAAAAATAATTCCATTCTGGCGTTGGATGCTTAAAATTGTTTAGCTTACTGTTGATTCTTATCTTAAGCATCTCGAACGATGTGATTTCTGATAGTACCGGATGTATTGTTGGTAGGTATTGGTACGATGGAGAACAGAGAGTTCAGTATACATTTCGATTTCAGTCTGAGGGGATAACTGTAGAATCTGATTCCAATGGTGTTTATACGATTCCTAATCTTCCACCTGGGATTTATTTTCAAAGAGGATTAAGTAATGGCGTTGAAGTCGTTGCTGGTGATACTACATTTGCTGATATTTCTGAAGGAGAGAGTTATAGCAATTTTATTCCATTAAACGAATTTTCTTTTAGAATAGTATCTGACCAAGAAGTATCACCCAACGGGTTTGTGATTAGTGTTGGTAGTGATAGATATGGTAGATTTGTTAGATTTAACTATCGTATAAGCAGTGATGGTGTAATTACTGTTAAGTTACCTAGTGGTGTGAACACTCTTCTCTGGAGTTTACCGGGGTTTCCGGAGCAAATTCATCACTTTAGAGATTGCCCAGCTACTAGGCGACAAGTGAATGAACTGTACTTACCATCAGAATTTCCAGCGCCTTGGCAGGAGGAACTTCAATTATTTAGTCATATGAATAGTGCTGATTATCCCTTATCTACCGCGGACAGTGAGATGTACGAATTCTGTGCAAATGGAAGATCAATTAATCATTTAGTGCTAAATCTCTATTCTAAAGGGCAGTATCTGGGTTTAAACCGATATCCTCCTCAAATAATTGAAAACCTAGAAAGACAGATGTTTAAGTTTTGGATCAGTGTAGTTAAACTCGTGGATGAAGACTACACAAATTATGACTATACATCTGGATACTTTGAGCACATCTGGTTCTCCGCTTCCAGAGAATATGCTTTAATTGTTTGTAGAAAATATCATGAACCGTATGGATTCAATTACCGTTGGCTTCTCTGGAATACTGTTTCAGGTGAAAGTAGCGAGATTGACTTGTTTCCAGAATACAATCCCGGTCAAGAGAAGTCTATTCTCCACTATAGCGATTGTGGTTATTCAGGAGTAAGTGCTTTCATCAACATTGCTAATGATGGTGGCATTATCGCAAGGTATAGAGATGATTCTGGAGTCTTTGAAGACTCTAGAGAGAATCTACGCACATACTCCTCTGTGGGAGAACAGATTCTGAATATTGCTCTTCCTGATCATGGTTTTGTGAATCCTATAGTTTCAGATGATTGTACCGGCTGGGCATACATGTATAACAACCATGAGGAAGGTGAAACTGTAGTTATGCTAGGAGATATTGAATCATATTCATGTTTTAATATTGATAGTTTGCAGATTGGGACACCTTTGGATATTGACATTTCTCACACAGGTAACTACTTGGCTTTCTATGGGAGGACAAACGGACTATGGTTGTTTGATAAAAGAACAGGAGAGATCAGACAGATTTTTTCTAGTGGCATGGTTAGTCGTAATTCTATCGTCTTTTCTCCGGATGAAACGAAACTTGCATGTAAGATTGTTGGAAACTATAGAATTCCAAGTGGAGAGTATTTTGTAAGAGGTAACACATCTTGTACGGTTTTTGATATTAGTAAAACTGAGGTCGATATGCTAACGTCATTTAATGATTTCTCATTAGCCTACACCAGTTCCCCATTAGCAGTATCAAATAGTGGCATGGTATTGCTTGGGTTACATGAGAGAGAAAGGTTAATTTCGAGTAATAACAGGGTTAGAGTTGCATTGATAGATATAGATGGAAATCTTGCCTGGTTAGGCCATTACATTGATACCGGTGTAACTGTACTTTTCCGACAAGAAAATTGGGGTAGATTTGCCTCTTGGGAAAGAATCTGTTTTTTCTCTGATGGAGATCAAACACATTGCTTGTTTCTAGGGGGCGAGGATTAATCTTGGGTATATTTTATTCTGTATTTTTTTGTACTGCCATTGTTCGATTACTCATGATTCTGAATACATTAACTATGCAGGCAAAGTTACCTGATCAGGGATATATCTCTCCATTTTATCAAATCAGTATAGATACACTTTTTTCTACAGAAGATTTTATTCGATTTGTGCCCGAGTGGAATAAAAGTGAACTTGGAGTAGATGTTAGATACATTACCGAAGGGGAAGATAACTGGCAAAGCATCTGCTTAATTGATTCCATTATGCTTAAATTTACTGAAGGGGATTCACTACCCGTTACTATTTCATTAACACGATTACCAACACATTTCTCAATTTCAAGATCTTCAGGTTTTGCTCTTGTTTATCAGCAAGTAAATACTGGTGATAGTGTAAGGTATTTGAATCGAGTGGATTTAGGTACAGGGGAAGTTATAGATTTTCAAGTTGAAAACACTTACAATTTATTCAGTGAACCTTGCGGAGCAATAATTACTGATGATGGAAATGTAGTTTCCTTTAGTGGGGAGCTGTTTCATTTTAACATAGGCAGAACCAATATTCGTCAGAATGGAGTACCATATACTCTTAGCTCCAGACGCGACTTAATTGATTCTGAATCGGAAAACCTGGTTTTAGTATTTGATGCCGGGGGAACTATTGTTTCTACTTCAAATGATACTATCGCTCATTTTGATACTGGAAGAACATTCAGTTATCCGGTTTTGACAAATTCAGGGGAAAGAGTTCTCTATTCCAGTTCTAACGGTATTTCATCTTTTGATGCTTTAACTGGTGATATCGAAAGCACTTTGTTCTCCTTTTCAGGTCAGCAGGCTCCAATCATTAGTTCTTCAGATGTTTTTTGGGCTTGTTCATTTGAAAGAAATGCTGAGAGTGGAAATGTTTATGAAAGTTTGATAGTTGGGAGAGTTGATGATGTCCATGCAAACACTATTCTATACACCAATAAGACAGATCTTTATTACGGTATAGAAGTACTTTCGGTTTCAGATCAAGGTGATGTTTTGTGTACTATCTCTCTGAAAGACGACAGATTTGTTACTGCATACAGATATATTATCTTTAATAGATTTGGACACATCATCTGGTTGTCTGAAGTTACCTCACCGCTTTATAGCTCTCCACAAATAGCTGGAAATGCAGCTACACAATTGATGGAAATTAGGCCCAAATTGGCTTGTGTTTCGGCAGATGGGCGTAGAGCTGTTGTCTGGTATAATGGTGTAGTAATAGAGATTCAATCAATATCTAAGGATTTTCTACCAATGAATTGGTGAGGCCTGATATTGTTCCATTGTAAGGAAGAAATCTTGAAAAACCTACCCCCGAATATATCCACTTGGGTTTTAGAGAATAATCAAAAAACATTATGGTATTCCATGAAGTGCGCAAAATTATTCCATTTGTACAGAGTGTTATCAAATCATTTCTTGTTTGAGGTGAATAATCTGGGACACATTGCGAATTTCTCTGTTTTCCAGTTTCAGATGAGACCTCAATCAAGTACTGGTTGTCTGAATAGAACAATGACCCAGCATGGTAAGCCGGATCACAAGAAAGTGAATCAGATATTGTCCAGGTAATTGTACCATCCCAAAGATTTATCGCGATAAGCTCTTGTTGAGTTCTTAGGAAAACTAACCCATCACCGATTACAATATTTTCATTCTCAAACGGTAAAGGGTTGCTTATCCATACTGGTTTCATTTCAATGAGAGATATTGCTGCTATGCCACGAGTGTTTGAAGTGGCATTTCTATTTTCATTTAGAGCAACTACAACAATGTTATCAGATTCTGCAATTGTTCCAGTAAATGAATTATTGAATGTTATTTCCCAGCTGGGATTTGAATCAGGTGAGGATATGTTGTAGGTGCACAAAGAATTTCTATTACAGGAAACAACTAAGGATGAATCCTTGATTAGAAAGTCCACTACCTTTTGTGGGAACCAGCTTCTAAGCAGCCGACCTGATGGAAACTCAAGTAAATTGAGAGCAGATTCATGAATTGTGTCATTCCCTTCTGGATACATCACTGCATAAAGGTAATTGTTGTTACTAATAAGTAAAGATGGGTGTGTAATTCTATCAAATATGTTAAGAATTAAACCTGTTTGAGAATCAATTGCGGCAATGTCAGACTCTTGTGTTATACCAATTAGAATGTCACTAAGAATGATGTATAGTTCCCCCATCCCTTTTTGAAAATCCAATCTGGAGGGTTGAGTCTCTGGGCATAATTCACCACAAAAGCCAGAGCGGCTATTGCTGAAACGACGCACTCCAAGATCCGGCATTGGATCTGCCTGCATAATGGCGAACAAAATGCACATACACAAGATTGCTTTGTTGGTATACATGGTTAGTAATTTCATAATCCTTCTTTAAATGCTTACCTTGTAAAACTAATTTTTATAGCTAGTGCAATGCAGATTTTTCTTTACCAATATATTTTTTAATCTAATGTGGTTTCTAGTTTTTCAAACTCTAGAATTTGTATAAAAGCACCGTCATTGAAGATGAAACGGCTTCCGTCATCTGAGATTGCATGATAGTCTTCTAAGGGTGAAGGGAAAAAGCCGGTGGGGCCAGCATGGTACTCATCTGAACCACGGGATGGGCTTACCCACATTAGATTGCCCTCTGGAGAGTAAAGTGCTGTTCTCCATTCTTCTCTACTGGTAATCAGCAAAACACTTGTGCCATTACTACCAACACTAACCAGTCTTGCTTTGTAGGTTGAATCAGTTGGTATTGTGTATGAACAAAGCAGTTCCCATGTTAGAGTGTTTCTAAGCTCAAAATAATCACAATATCTTGAAAGACCTATAAGGTTTCCATTTGAAGATAGCTTTGCTCTGTTTAGGCCATCGTTGTTGATAACCCTTTGAATTGCTGAGCCATTTTGGAGATTATAGATCTTTACGCTATCCTTTGTTACGAAAGCAATTGTGTTAACGGCTGAATTTATAGCATACTGATAGGCAATATTAGGTATCTCGAAAATTAGTGAACCTGTGTTGTTAAAAGCGAAGAGAGAATTGTATACAGTTGAACTGATAAAATAGAAAAGGTTACCATCAGAAGATCTTCTTCTGGTGGCTGTTCCTGCTTGAAAACTTAATGGAAGAGAGTATGTAGTTTCATTTTCAAGCTCCTGAGGAAAGTACCTAAAGGAATCCTCAAATACTGAAAGCAAAGCTCCGTCAGAGGTAGGGAAATGTGCCCAGCAAAGCCAGGGGTTATCGTTAGTATAAATTCTTGGTGATCGAAGTTGAGAAGTGGGATCTGCTAGCACACTATCAAGCCCCAAGCTACTTGTTTCACCGGTTTCGGTATTCAGTAACACAGCCCATTTGCTAATCTCCTTAAGGTCTGATTTATTAAAGTAAAAGATGTATTTGCCAAAAGAGGAAAACTCAGGTCTCAGCATTCCCATTTCCAGGTTATAAACTTGTGGATCAGCTCCTTCTTGAAGAACAATAACCCTTTTGTGGAAAGCCAGAATAATGCGCCAAGCGGAATTGCTGTTATCTGTGTGGTCAAAATATCCCCTAAAAGCTGCAAATCCATAACGGGTTAGCTCACTGTCTCCCCATTCTAATGGGTCAATTACAGTTCTTTCAATATGATACTCAGGTGAATGCCATTCATCGTTTGTGAGTCTGCAAATAGCATACGGATTGTTTTCGGTGTGGGAAAGCTGATTCAGAGCTGTGTGGTTGGGTAACATACTCATTTCAAATTCGGGCATTCCCTCTGAGAAAATGCTACTGTAGGGAACTTGAATTGTTTTGGTACCAAGAGTTGGAAAGTTAACCTCAAGTATTGGATTACTAATTGCACCAAATGCGATCTGATAGGTTCTATCGTCATGTTGAATGATTCGAGTCTCATTTGCTGAAGAAACCCTAGGGTTTACCGAAAGGACTCCTATTTCCTCTTCATTTAATCCTGTAAGATTGATTATCGCAGTGTCTTGTGGCGTGGGTTTAAAAAGAGACCATTGGTTATCATTTATTAACTCATTGGGTTTAATATTGAATTGAAAATAAAGTGAGTCACCACTTTCAATCTGAAACCAGTCGCTGTACCGTTCTGATGTCCAAGAAGCCATTATGAAGTAAAAACCCGGAAGAAGTTTTATTGGATACTCTTCAGGCTTGATTGAAAAAAACATCTCTCCATTGCCTAGAGTATCAACAAAAGTTATCTGATAACTAGTAGTAGGTTCATTGTTTTGATCCATCACATTAATGTAAACAGACCCATACTGAGAATCAATACCAAAGTTAGTAGTATCAGAAACTTGAAGCAAAGACATGATTATATAAAATAAAAGCATACAGTAATACTATAGAAAGTTACAATGAATATCAAGGTCTATTTTTATATGAGTGAAGTAGGGTTAATTACAGCTCTGTATCAAAGATATTAATTCCTATGGTATACTATGGAAAAGACAGTGATGGTAAATCGATTAACTTGTGCTACATTGTTTGATTCAATATAGTATCAAGCTAATAGGTGAGTGTAATATTAAGTTGGGAATTTACAGTTTACATTTGGGAGTTATTCATGGTTTTAACATTTCTTACCTGTCTTTTTTTGCTGCTGCAATCGCCTGAATCTGAAGTTCAGTACGTTGATATAACTGGTGGAGTAACTTTTGCCGATTCAAATCCGCTTCATGGGGCAACGGTCATGGTAGTTGGTACTTCTCTTGGAGCAATGACTGATTCTAGTGGGTGTTACTTAATAGAGAATTGCCCAGTTAGTGATAGTTTGTCTCTATTGTCTCGAATGGTTGGAATGTGTGAGGAAACGAGGGTTGTACACTACAATGGGGATGATATAGATGGTGTGGATTTTTTATTAAGACCCTGTGGTTCCTACATCCCATCACTTTCATCAAGAGAAGTTGAACATGTTTTTACTGACACTGTTACAATAAATGTAAAAAACTGGTATGAAGTAAATTTATCGATGTCACGGGTTTGGCAACATACAGGAATCTTATGTCCCGCTTGGGTTGTAAATGATAGTACAATGAAGGTAGCATTGCCTTCAGGTGAAAATCACACTCGATTATGGATTTACCCAGGTAAAACAATAAATTTGGGCTTAGTAGATACATCAAGAACTCTTGATGTGTTGATACCAATTGATTTAGATTCTCCATTGGCTGTTAGTGGTAACAGCGTAGCTCACTGTATTGATTTAAAGAGGTGGGGGAATGAGAACTTACAAAGGTTTGGATTTCTTGGTGCTGAAATACAGGGCGAGACTGCATCATCAAGCAGGATTCTTTTGGTTTATAACGAACAGGCAGTTTTGATTAATGAATTTGCTGATACTACAATAGTAGAGTTCCCTTTTCCAACTTTCTATTACAGAGTAGATTCAACACTTAGCTATTTACTTATTTGGGATATTTACGGGCAGAATGCAATATCTGGAGACGTTGCCTTGATCTCACTTGAATCTGGCCAAGTTTCACTATTCGATCCTACGCCAGATATAGATGAAAGCAGATGGACTTCTCATACAGGTTACCTTTTTTCGCCCGGTAATATGTTTAGCACAATGGAGTTCCACGTTTCATCATCTGGGAAAATTCTTTGGTTAGGAGATGAATATTTCCGCTCCTATGATAGATTTGGTAACCTCCAAAATGAAGTTGCGCTATTTAGTGTTTTTCCTGATGATGTCTATTATCGAGATCAGCTTTTCAATGATGAAAATGAGGAATTGTCTGCTGTCTTTTATAGCGGTTCTGATTTTTTCATGAGGATAAGTAATACGGGGCGAATTTATTACACTAATGAAATTGAACCTTGGAGACATTACTTATCTCCAAATCGAAATAATCCATTCAACCCCCTAACAGAGGTAGCCTGGATAGCTCAAGGGGAAAGAGGAGCATTACGTCTTGATTTTGAAAGTGGAGAGATGGAAAGAGTTGATGATACAAATGCTAAGAGTATTGTTTCGTCACCGGATCACTCTATACTAGGATTTATTGACTCCTCTGGGGAATCTTCCAGTGTTAGAATTCTAGACTGGGTTACAAGCGAGGAAATATCCTCATTTAGACTTCCTATATTTAACGACCAACGGGCAAACACCCAACTCTTGGCGCTTTCATCCGGTGGAGATTGCTTGTTTAAATCCAGTGTTCAGGGTACTTTCCCATCATATCATCTTAGGGGCTTTAGGGGAAAGGCCCTATGGACTATAGCTGAAGTACCTTCAGCACTAAACTATGAGTGCTCTTTTCTTAGTGATGGTAGTGTTGTGTTTGGTGTAGGAGAATATATTGTAATTCATACACCTACTTGTCTTAATAATTAAGAAGGCTGTTCACAATTTAGAAAGATTGAGATGATATTCTTTGGAAGTTACTTAGAGTATTGATGGATAAGGATGTGTTCCGAGTTTTTTTGTTGAGATATTAACTCTCTTATCAGTATAGCTAAATTCTGATAAGAGAGTATTAACGCCGCCGTTTCCAGCTTTTTTTGTGGTAATCTGGCTTATATGCCAGAAAGAAGCCTGTCTGCTGGATATTCCACAAGGTATGTAAGAGGGAGTTCTCGTT
>JAOZUR010000098.1 GCA_029938555.1 Candidatus Sabulitectum sp.
ACACTGTCAAACGAAATATCCAACTCGGTAGCAAGTTGCAGCGTGGCCTTTTGCGCTGCTTAATTGAAACCTAAATTCGACGCCGTGGACCAATGCAAATTTACGTCTGTTGCAGCGTGGCCTTTTGCGCTGCTTAATTGAAACCTACGTAATTGAGTAAGATTGACAGCCGTTTTTGCAAAGGTTGCAGCGTGGCCTTTTGCGCTGCTTAATTGAAACAAAGCTTGGCCCGGATACTGAGGTAGCGAGAGACCCAGTTGCAGCGTGGCCTTTTGCGCTGCTTAATTGAAACTATGGAAACCAGTACCAAGCAGAGGATCCACGCTATGATAGGTTGCAGCGTGGCCTTTTGCGCTGCTTAATTGAAACATCATAAGTCTGAGGTATATTCATAAGTAGAGAGAAAAAGTTGCAGCGTGGCCTTTTGCGCTGCTTAATTGAAACGGTGATGGTCGAAGTTGAAGAGGGCCACGTCGAGCTGGTTGCAGCGTGGCCTTTTGCGCTGCTTAATTGAAACAGGAACTTCCCCTGAGCCAACTCGACCCAGGCACCGTCAGTTGCAGCGTGGCCTTTTGCGCTGCTTAATTGAAACCTACGGAGTGATGCATGAGTTGCCCCGAATGGACATGCCCTAAGTGTGGAGAGATTACATTTGGATTTCCATAAACATCGAACTGGACCATGAAATGTGAAGGATGTGGAAAGGTACTTACAAATTATTCATACGCCTGTGAAAGTGAAGCAAGGCGAGAAGGTAGAGAGAGATAGAATGAAAATTTCAACAATATTACTGCTTGTGATCTCTATGGTCATGATGGCCTCAGTTATGTCGGGTACTATGCACCGTTCAGATGCCTCTAGTGTTAACCGATTGTTATCTTCAGACTTTAGTTCGAGGGCTTTTCAGGTCAGCATTCAAAACGAAAACGGTGTTGGTACTGGTTATTATATTTTATGGGAGAATTCTGGTACTAGTTCTGGTTCGTTCGATCAAACAATAGCTTCGGTGTTGGCTTGTGCTATAGTTTCGAAGGATACTTCATGGACATCAACATATATTGATATAGGATTTGTTGAAAGTGGTACTGCGTGGAGAATATCAACATCAGACGCTAGGACTATGCAAAGAAACCTAGATAGTCGAGGTGGTGATTGGGCTACGGGTTACATACTGGATCATCTAACTCAAATTCGATGAGTTTTGGTTTCTCCCAAACTGCTTATGTGAAGTGGCTGTTACAATTACATAAAGACAGAAAGGGACATAGGTTCCGCCCTTTGTTCGTTGCGTATCATTGAAGACAGGTCCAGCAAAGCCGCCTTGGTGGCAGCTCGAAATCTTGAGTTGCAGCGTGGCCTTTTACCTACTTAATCAAAACAATAAGGGCTGAGCAGAGTTCTAATTGAGGTTTGCGGCTTTAGAGTGAAATTTATTAGGACTGCTAACAATTATTTTATTACTATTTTGATTCTTGTTCTTGTGGATTATAGTATTAAGCACGGATGTTTTTTCAGATTGCAATATGTGTAATGAATAAATATCTTTGTGTGGTCGGATTGAAGTTTTGTGTGAAGTAGGATTAGCATAGGGGTAGATTAGTTATTTCAGAAAAAATAAAGGTTATTAGATATAGGATTACTGGAGATAGACCACCTTTTACTGAATCGGTAAGAGTCAGTGAATTGTTTCGGAAGGCTGTTCTTTCTGTTTCGGGAAATATGTTTGGTTTTAATAATGTACCAAGTTTACTTAGTGGTAAGATTTCTGGAACTTCTGAGAATCTTGCAGGGCCACATGAACACGCCTATTATTTGTGTGAGCCGGATCATAACTTTGAGCTAGTATCTCATATCTGCGTATATGTTCCTGTTGGATTTGAACCAGAACACCTTTTATTGCTTTCAACTATTACAGAGCTTTGGTCTTCTGGGCAAAATCGAATTCAACTTGAACCAGATATCGGGGATCCATTTACAGAGAGTGTGATTTGTGGCACAAGTAAATATTGGAAATCAGTAACACCATATTTACTTGCAAGGCATTTACGCATAAAGCGTAGTGAAAAACACTCAAGAGAGGTTTATGAGAAATCCCTTGAAAGGGAATTGTTTGAAAGAATTCGATCAGATTTATCTGCCAGGAATTTTTCAGATCCTGTTTCCATTGTCTTTGATCGTAGCATGGGCGTAAACACAGGAAATTCAATTATCCCTTGGATGAAATTCAATCGAACTCGTTCCTCAGAAGCACGCCAACCAGCGATTAACTACGGCCATGGTTTTTGTCTAGAGTTTGAGAAGTCAATTCAAGGGCCAATAGCTCTTGGTTACGCAAGCCATTTTGGACTTGGTGTTTTTATTCCAGTGATTTAACTCTTACTCAAAATCCCCTTTAAAAAGAAAGGATAGGCGTTTTTTAAAACTCAGAGAATTCTTTTTGATTGTATCCTGATATTTCTGTAAATCGTTTAGTTTTTCTTGTAGTAGGCCTGTTTCTGTTTTATGATTATTAGCAATTTTCTTATGTTTTACAATTTCTATATTTAATTTTTTTACCTGCTCTTTTAGCTGTTTGTTCTTTTTCTCTTCGGTAGCTCTCGCTTTTAGTTGTACTCTCGAATTTTTAAGTTCCTTCGTCAGGCGTTCGCATTTGGTTGCAAGTTCTGCGTTTTTAAGATCGATATCAGAATCAAATTCATAAAATTCCAGTGTTGGATCTGATATAGGAATGTATTCTGAAAATGTTTCTTTACCATAGTCGCTAATTTTACGATTAGGGAGATGCCGTTCGTATCTATTATGATCCGCATAAAGTTCGCATATATGAAGAATTCCTTTTCTTATATAAAAAGCAGCTCTTTCAGCTGTATTACCAGGTTTTACTACCAGTAGATCAATACTATTCCAGCCAGGGTCCAAATGGGATTCACGCCACAAGGGATCACCTATTTTATTAAGAATAATTTGAAGTCGTTTTTGGGAAGCTCCACTGGATGAATTTAACTGTTTTTCAGCGTTCCCTGAAATAAGAACAGAAAGGGTTTTCTCGTCTGCTTTATCAATTACAATTTGACCAAAAGCTGAAGGATATACAAGGCCTTCTTCTTCACATACAAGACTTTTTAACCAGCTTCTGTCGTTAAATGGTGCTTTCTCCAAAGCACTTTCAAAGAGTGAGGATTCTAAAAAGGATTCTTTTTTCAGTTTTATGAGGAAATCGCTTATAGAAGCAGCCTTCTCAAAATCAACACCTAGAGGGGCAGGGGGTAGTTTAATGATATGATCTGAAAACTCGAACAAATACACCATTTCTAGTTGATAGAACAAACCATAAAGAGCCATATATGGGATAACTGACTTAAATCCACCTGTTACATTAAGAATGGTTTCCATGAAGTATCTACTTCTAACTTTTGCAATCGTTTCAAATAGGTTAGAAATGCCTCTTGATCTGAAATCAGTAGGATTCTTAACCTGAAGAAATTTAATAACCTCAATATCAACAGTGCAACTTAAGTGTTTTGAAATAACTTTTTGAAGCTGTTTAGCACAAATCAAACCATCATTAGTATCTGTAACTATCAGGGTAACTTGATCATCTTTTGTAGCTTTGAGAGCTTTCAGACTATTTGTTTCAGCAGAGAGTTTCTCCAAAAAATTTGATTTGGTTGAATAATCTCTAATTCTTTCTTGAATAATATTTTCCTGATTGTTTAAGTCTGATGGCGAGATTCGACCTCTTATTGAAGTACCACAAGTGGTTATGAAATGTTTTGCCATGGGTTATTTTATCTTTCTTGTAGAGTCGTTCTATTAGACGAACGTGTGTTTGTAAAGATTGTTCCACCTTCAAGCATAGAAAGTGAATATGGGATTTCTCTGATTGAATTGCCAATAAAGGAGGAAACAGATTTTGAGTTCTTCAGACGATTTTGTGTTTGCTTGTTTTGATTACCTGAAGCTGCAAAAATACCTTTACCGAATAATCCACCAAAGGTCCTAACAAGGTTCTCAAGTTTCTGAACATGTTCTTGTTTTATACCGCCAGCTTTGCATTCAATTATAAAAAGATCAAATCCATCGGTAAAAGTTACATCAAACTCCTGAGCAATTGTGCTTTTTTTCTTCTTACCCTGCGGTTCAGATTCTATTTGCGTTGGCCACTGTGGGCACATATTTATCTGAATATCACGAATTTGATTGTTTTCGCTAAGGGGATGCAAGAGTTGGTAAACATACTCTTCTAACCATTCGCCGGAAAGAAATCTTGCAAAATCAGGAAAATTATCGAAACTCAGTTGATTGTTATCAGTAATGATTGTTGCTTTACCATCTTTTTCAAGTTTAGCAGAAATATATCTTCTTGATTTTGTCTTTTCGATGAAGAATGGTTTTCCGGGTGTGTTGTTAAATGCACTTATCTTGAACTGAATTGTTGAGAGCAATAGTTTGTTATTCCAGCAGAAGTTAGTTAATTCATCAATATTTTGTCTGTTTTGTTTTGGAATTGTTTCCTTAACTTTAAATCCTGCAAGTTTTATAAATTCAAAAACAGATGAAAAAACAGGCATTAGTGGAATAGATTTGTATTCGGGAAAAAGAAAATCAACTTTTCTTTCCTCTGAATTTAGATAAAAAGCAATACCATTGATTCGTTGACATTGATTTAGCAATGCGGCAAACATTGGTTTGGTTCCACCGGTACAGTTGAAACCTAGTTTTTTGGCTTTCTGTTTACTTATCTCTTCTTTGAAGACCTGATTCAAAGAATCAATGTTGTATGGATCAACTTTAACAACTAAGAGACGCTTCGCTTTATTCCCAAGGGCATCTTGGATATTTTTCACAATTTTTTCTGTTTCCGAGGTTACATAAAGAACATGTTCGCAATTGCTGAAAAGTTTAATGCATATAAATACTGGAATGGATTGGTTACCTAGCAGGTGATATATCCTATCAAATTCGGGTAAGTTCATAAAAATTCCTCCAATTAATAATTGTATTTAACATTTATCGGCCTAGCTATTAAGTCAATACTTCAGGGAAATCACTAATTACTGTCAAAATTGTAGCTGAATATTGATTTGATTAAGGGAACTATCGTGATGTGTTTAAGCAATTTGTCAGAAAAACAGGACGCATCAGTACCATTGTAGAAGACGGAAAAATATTGAAATTTATAGAAAGGTCGTGTAATTATGATGAGAAGATTAATAATAGCTGCAGTAGTAGTGGGATACATTGGCGCCCCAGTAGATGCAATTCCTGATTTCATTCCAGTTGCAGGACAGATTGATGATTTGATTGTTTTACTTCTTGGAGGAATGGGTATGAAGTAAAGAAAAAGCTTCAGGATTGAAGTCATACTTTTTTCTTGAATGTCAGAATTTTTTAAAATTTGTGTATTCAAGGAGTATGAGAGGAAAAAAGAATTAAAATTGGAAAGAAACAAAGAACAAAATAGGAGAAGAATCATGAACAAGAACAATAGAATAAAAGCAATAATTCACTCAGCATCAACAGCAGCTGCCGGAGCAGGAGCAGGTTTAGCACAAATCCCTGGTTCTGATTCAGTGGTCATTGTTCCAATTCAAATTGCAATGATAAACGGTATTGCACTGGAACACGGAACTCGAATTGATAAATCTGCGGTAATGTCAATAATTGGAACACAAACAGCTACCATGGTAGGTAGAAAAGTAAGTCAATTATTAATTGGATGGATTCCTGTTGCAGGCAACGCTTTGAATGCAGCAACAGCTGCCGGTGTTACGGAAGCAGTTGGCTGGGC
>JAOZUR010000012.1 GCA_029938555.1 Candidatus Sabulitectum sp.
GGGGCTCTGGAGAGCCAGCAGGATGCGAAAGTTTAAGCTGTATAGTGTACTAGTACACTATATCAAATTCTACTTGCTTATTGATGAATGCGACAACTTCGCCACTTGTACTAAGTGAGGTATCAAAGATAAGCTAATAATACAGTTCATACAATTTCAGCACTGTATTATACAATTGAAGGTTGATTCCACAGGAGCGGGCAGATGGAAAAGATCAATTTGAAGAGTTGTTCAGTGATACTTACATAGGCAAGAAGTTAAGTAGCGTTTAACACTTTTCTCTGTGTTCGGGTGCTCTGAATCCGTTATTTTTTCTTAAATGTTGAATGAGTATTAAACTTGCGATTACAGTTACAACAATTGCAGGGGCTCCGGCTTCAAAACCGAATGCACCTCCGGTGAGCCAGTCAGGACCTTGAATATTGGCTTTGAAAAGGCTTTGTGCTTCAGTTCCAGATACAGCTACATCAAGAAGGCCTCCCATGGTGAAGTTCCACGCAAAGTGCATAGCAGAAACTACCCAGAGATTTCGGGTAGCCATGTAAATCAGTGACATGAGTATGCCGAACTCAAGACCGACTGCAATACTGGACCAGAGTGTAGCATTTGGGTTTGAAGCGTGGGTAAGGGCACCTTCAATAGTAACCACCAGCAGGGCGATAAGGCTGCCTGCCCATTTTTCCACAAGTCTGAAGATTACTCCACGGGTAAGAAGCTCTTCGGTGAATCCGATGAGAATCATAAAGAAAAAGTATTTAATGATTTCAGGTGAAGGGTTAAAACTTTCAAATCGGTAGTTACCTGTTATGAGCAGAGGTATGACCTGAAGCAGAATGAGCCCAGTACCAATGGTGATTCCAAGTAAAATGTTTTGTTTCCACTTATCTGTTTTATACTGCCACAAGGTACAGTGTTCAAATTTTTTGAGGTAGAGACGGTAAAAGAATGTGGTAATCAAAATGAAAAATGTAACCTGAAGAATACGGCCGGGTATTGTATGAAGAATTCCGGTAGTTTGCAGCAGAAGTTTAAAAGCTATACCGCCTACACATCCCAGTCCGACAAATACCAACGCAAGTAATAATAGTATTAAGGGGTGTCGAGTTTTTTTGTTCATTTTCGCTCCTTTGGGGTGTTGTTGTATTTAGGACAATGAGCGGGTACTAAATGTTACAGTTAATAAGAGTTATTACTTTTTGTTGTTTTTTCTTTTTTTTAGCTGTATTATGGTTTCTACCTAAAACATTTAACGAGGTTGATTATAATGAAGATAGCAGTTTTTGACCCATGTTCTGGCATTGCCGGTAACATGATTCTGGGAGCTTTAATAGATAACGGGCTTTCTGTGGAAGAATTGGTAAAAGGGTTACAGGGACTGGCTTTACCTGGTTGGAAAATTGTAGCTGGTAAAGTTAATCAGGGTGGTTTATCAGCAACGCATGTTGAAGTGATGATTCCCCACGAGGATGTACACAGGCATTTGTCTGATATAAGAAAGGTTATAGAGGGGTCTTCGCTTGATCCATGGGTTAAGACAAGTTCTTTAAAGGTTTTTTCCAGGCTAGCTGAGGCGGAAGCAGCGGTGCATGGCATTAGCATTGAAGAGGTGCATTTTCATGAGGTGGGCGCCATGGATGCCATTATTGATGTGGTTGGCAGTTGCCTTGGTTTGTTTCTTATGGGTGTGCAGGCTGTTTACTCCAGTTCCGTTGCTGTTGGTAGTGGCACAGTTAAGTGTGCTCACGGCATATTGCCGGTGCCAGCACCTGCCACTGCACGGTTGCTTATGGGTGTGCCAGTTATTCCAACCCAGGAACCTTCTGAATTGACAACACCAACAGGGGCGGCAATTTTAACTGCACTTGTTGAGTCATGGGGCGGTATTCCTGTTTATACGGGAGTATCCAGTGGAATGGGCGCTGGGTCTCGTGAGGGTAAAACCAGGGCGAATGTTCTGCGATTGATAATCGGGTCCACAGAAGAAAAAAATATGGTTGAAGATAGTAGTGCCTGTTTAAAAATTGAAGCTGTGATTGACGACCTTGATCCTAGGATTTGGCCTGTGCTTAATGCTAATATTCTTGAGGCCGGGGCTCTTGATTGTTATGCACGAAACTGCCTTGGTAAAAAAGGTAGACCGGCAATGGAGCTTGTTGTGCATCTGCCGGAAGCAAGCCGTAAGTCTGTTTTGTCTGTTGTTTTTGCTCAGTCTTCAACTTTAGGGGTAAGGATTTCTGAAGTAGAGCGAGTGGTATTGCAAAGAGAGTTCAGACAAATAAGTACCAAGTATGGTGATGTTGCTGTGAAACTAGGGTATTACAACAACAAGTTAGTTAGTGCCGAGCCTGAGTTTGAAGAATGTGTTCGCCTGGCAGAAACTGCTGGGGTACCGGTAAAAATTGTTCTGCAGTTGGCTAGAGGTGCTGCAGCAAATCTCTTTATGTGAGGATTTTATGGATGCAATTTCTCATTTACTTGAAGTTCTTGATAAAGCCGGCATAGATCCCGGCGAGGCAGTATCAACTCTCCGTGGTGTTGGGCTGGATGACCTTGGTTTCTCAGTGGTTGATGTGGATCGTGGCAAGAGGCAGCCCATGCCAGAAGTAGTGTTTGGTCAGGGTAAAACAGTGGAGCAGGTTGTAACCATAACAAAATCTTTGTTCATCAGAACAGGTTTGGCAATTGTGTCTCGTGTGCCAGAGGGCTTTGCAATTTCTTTGATGGAAGCTTTTCCTGCAGGAAAGATGCATACACTTTCACGAATGTTTGTTGTAGGGCAGTATTCAGGTACTTTTAAAACCAAAGGAAGTGTGGTGGTTGTTACTGCTGGAACTTCAGATCTGCCGGTTGCAGAAGAAGCTGTGATTATTTTAAAAACCATGGGTGTATCTGTAAAACTCATTGCTGACGTTGGAGTGGCAGGTATTCACAGGTTAAGCAATGTGTTGCCAGATATTCTTGCTGCACAAGTTTGTATAACATGTGCTGGCATGGATGCTGCGCTGGTTAGTGTAGTGGGAGGACTGTTCCCAGGGCCGGTAATTGCAGTGCCAGTGAGTACTGGGTACGGCGCTGCCATGTCTGGTTTTACTGCTTTATTCTCTTCCCTAAGTTCTTGTAGTCCAGGAGTGTGCGTGGTTAACATTGATAATGGCTTAGGCGGTGCTGCAGTGGCTCTAAGGATATTGAATAACTGCACTTTCAAGAAGCACTTGGACTGAGATAAAGAACAGTTTTTAAGGAATGATGGGTTTATTCTTTATTGACAAAATCTCTTAACAGCATGTAATACTGGGTGTAATTCTGAATATCATTGTGGTTTGCTCCTGGAATTGTTGCTGTTTCCAGAATGTGACTATTGAATTGTTCTATAAGGTTATCTGTGGAAGAGGCGGGAATGATCTGATCATTTTCCGCCTTTATAATCAGTGTTGGTGTGGTGATCTGTGAGGCTCTTGCAGCGGAATTGTATTTATCCTTCATCATTAGTTGCATGGGGAAGATAGGGTAAGTGGCTTGTGCTATGTTCATAAGGCAGTCATACGGCTCTACTAGTATAAGTTTGTGAATATCTCTCTCGGTTGCCAGATAGGTGGCTACCCCTGTACCAAGACTTCTACCTATGATAATTATGTGGTTGTGTTCTGGTGAAACATGATCGTATATGGTTATTGCATCATGGTATAAGCCGTCTTCAGTTGGCGAACCATCACTTTCTCCATATCCTCTGTAGTTGATAAAATAGATGGTGTGGGTATTGAACAGGTTTTTGAAGTCGATTATGCTTGCTTCCGGTCTTTCACCATTGCCGCCGAAGTAGATAATTGCATCACCAGTGTTCTCACCAGTAGGGTGTACCACCCAGCCTCTTAAGGTCAAATCTCCATTGATGATCTCTATGGGTTGTTCGCCTGTGGTCAGTACGCCTGGTTGTGGGAAGTACAGAAATTTCCTCTGATTTAGATAAAGAAAAGTTCCAACGATTATGTAACCTATTGCTATTACCATAAGGGTTGAGGTGAAAAACAGACGAACACTGTTTTTCCCCTTTTTTTGTTTTTTCTGTTTTTTGTTTTTCAAAATTCACCTGCTGTTTGTGAAGTTAAATTATATTCTATTTTCCCCTGCGTATCATAAAAGAAAATTAACGGATTTGCATCTTGTTTTAAAGTTTCAGGCAAAGTATTCTTTTACAATGGTCACACGCTATTACTGGAGGTGAAAATGTTACTGAGTTTTACTGTTTCTAATTTTCTTTCTTTCAAAGAAGAAACTGTTTTGAATATGATCAGGGGAAAAAGTCAGTTCATGACAAATCATGTGCTTGTGGATACCGAGAACAAGAGAACTGAGTTACTGCCTGTTGCTGTAATGCACGGAAGTAATGCCAGTGGTAAAAGCAATCTTATTTCTGCACTGGTTTTTATGAGAGACATTGTTTTACGAGGTGTGATACCTGGAGGCGAAACCGGTGTCATTCCATTTTTGCTTGATAAAAATAAACAGAAAGAACCCAGCAGATTTGAAGTTGTGTTTAAACAAGATGGTGTGGTTTATACTTATGGTTTTGTGGCTTCTACAGATAGAATACATGAAGAGTGGTTACTGGGTTACTTTTCAAATCAGGAATCGCTGATTTTTGAAAGGGTGACTTCAGATACAGGCAAGGCCATGATAAAATGTGGCAACCGTCTACTGAAGGAAAAGGGGAAAAAATTCCTTGAAGTATATGCATCTGGAACCAGGCAGGAAAAATTGTTTGTAACAGAGGCCTTTGCACAGAATACAAAAACCGTAGAACCAATAATCAACTGGTTTCAAACATCTCTCGTTATTATTACATCTGAAAATGTTTTCACAAGTCTCGAGTTGAATTCCAGCGGTGATTCAGACTTTAGAAGTTTTCTTGAAGAATTCTTGAAAGCTGCAAATACAGGCATCAGTGATGTTATTTGTTCTGAAGAAACATTTGTACCCACAAAACATCTGCGAGGTATCTCCAGAGAGGTTGTGGCAGATATTATTACCGAACTTTCCCGGCGGGGAAATGGAATATTAAATGTTAATATGCCAGGTGCCACTGCTGTACTTAAAAAAACAGATTCAGGAATTAAGTATCTTGAAATGCGCTTTGGTCATGCAGGAACTGATGGTGAGGTTTTTCATGTAAAGAAAGACATGGAATCACAGGGAACAAAACGGCTTATTCAGATAACCCTTGCCTTGAATGCTGCGAGAAGCAAGGATATTGTTCTTGTTGTAGACAGGCTTGACAGGAATCTGCACACTTCAATAACTAAATTTTTTGTGCAGACTTTTCTGGCCAGTGTTATTGATGAAGAGCACCGAAGTCAGTTGATATTTACCACTCATGATACTAATCTGCTTGATAAGACCTTGTTCCGTGAAGATGAAATATGGTTCCTTGAAAAAGACAAAGAGGGAGCCTCACATATTTCAAGCCTAGAAGAGTACAAGCAGAACAAGGGGTTCCGTTCAGAAAACGGCAATGAAACTCATCTGTGGCTTGGTGGCTGATCCGCTGAGTATTTATTGGCTTTCTGTTGGGCACAGGTAGAAATCAGTAAGTAATTCGGTTGCATTAAAAAACACACTGGAGTATACCGTTTTTATCATTCCAGTTCCCCTGTGGTAGTAGATTTTTACTGTAACATCATAACTTGGTGGTTCTGTTGTTACAATGCAGTTAGTGAAATATCCAGCTGGCACGCTAACTGAATCTACAATTTCCCCGGCAGATGAAATTAACACATCATATCTGTCAGTAGTGGTGTTGCGATAAAACCTGATCTGGTTTTCAGTCTGATTCAAATACATAAAAGAAGTATCTGTGTCAGTTGGACTGATGGATATGGTGCGAAGTTCATAAACACGGTTTCCATTCTGGTGATCAAGGATTGCTGTGATTTCTTTGTGGTCTGTTGCGCTGTAAAATACTGTATCATCCTCATCTATGGCAAAACCATCAAACTTGTAAGACCACCAGTTTCCCACAGAAAGAGGAAACCAGCTAGTGCTGTCTGGCTGCGCTGATGCTATATTGAAACAAACCAATACTGATAACAAAAAGATAGATGCTGAAATTTTAATCAAAATACCGACCTCACAAACTGTTGTTCTCTGTGTTCATAACTTCTCGGAACTATTATACAGATGCTGTTATGGAAGTGTCAAAGAGTTAGTTCGGTAGAGCATAGAAGATTCAGCCTATGGAAAAAGTATGTTGTATACTATATCTAATGGTAAAAGATATCTGCTAAAAAGGGGGAAGCATGCTCAACTTGGTGCCACGGTTGATATCGCTGAATTATTCTGATGGTAATTATCATGGCTCTTTTGACGGAATTGTGCTTGTTTTTGATGTAACCGGTTTTACATCCATGGCAGAGACCCTTGCCCAGCAGGGCAAAAGCGGTGCTGAAGTTTTATCCAGTTCTTTTAATACAGTTTACACAATGGGGATTTTATCAGTTATTCGAGGAAGTGGCGGTTTTGTATCCGGCTTCAGCGGTGATTCTTTTTCTGTAGTATTTCCTGGAAGAACAATGGAGAAGGTGGAAATCTTTGCCAAAGAGATGATGAACAGGTTATCTCGTGCTTCAATTTCATCCAGTAATCGAATTGTTTTTCGAGCAGGAGGTGCGGTTGGCAGAATTTTTTGGGGGATTTTTGGTGGAGAAAAAAAAGGTTGGCTTTTTGCCGGTGATGTTTTTGCTCAGGCATATCAGGCCATAGAAAAATCACAACAGGGTGGTTTTGCTTTTGTTTCAAAAAAGCAGGCTCATGAAAATAATCTTGTTCAAAACAAACTTGGTGGCCGGATTATAGATGAAACTGGTCAAGGCTGCTTTTTTTCTAAAAAGATGTTAAATTCTGAACCATTTGGTGAGTTTCGCAGAGTGTTCTCTGTTTTCATAACACCGGAAAATATCATAAAAGAAAATTTTCAACAGATACAATTTATGGCATCTGAAATCATGCAGCTTTCTATTGAAACCGGCGGTTTTTTTAATGGTGTGCATTATGACTCCACCGGTTTTTATTTTTTAACTCTTTTCGGTGCTCCAGAATCCCATGAAAATGATCTTGAACGGGCATTGATTTTTGCAGATCAGATTCAAAATAAATTATCATGTGAATTAAGAGTGGCCATTTCTTCGGGAACAGTTTATGCGGGCTTTTTAGGCTTTAAGCAAATGGGTACATATACAGTGCTTGGTTCTCAGGTAAACCTTGCAGCAAGAATTATGCGATTTGAAAAAGGTTCTGGCATTTATGTAACTGACTCTGTAGCAGCAGAACTTCCTGAATTTGAAAAAGCAGTATCTGTGCACATTAAAGGAATATCAGAGCAGGTAAAGATACATCAGCTTGAAGGTAATATGATGGAGGCGGCGCATCCATACGGGATTAAATTACTTGGCCGTGAAAAAGAAATTTTGTTAATAACTGATTTATCACAGCAAGTAGTTTTGAATTCAACAGGTGTTGTTTTGATGGTTTCTGCTTCTGCGGGAACCGGTAAATCTCACCTGCTTTGGGAAGCTGGTACAATTCTTGAAAGATCTGGTTTTAATAGAATACACCTTCGTTGTGATGATATAATCCGAAGGAGCTTTGGACCGTTTGTATCATATTTGCGAGATTTTTTCAAACAGAAACGAGATTCAGCTGATATCGAGAATCATTTATCGTTTAACACAGTGTTTCAAAATACCTGCGGAAAGATAAACAAGAAAGTCCCAGGAAGTGCCAGAGAGCTCGAAAGAACCAAATCTTTTCTTGCTGCGCTTTTGGCCATTGATATGCCTGGTTCTTTGAGTCACCAGGTTGGGCCCGATGGTAAACTTGAAAATACGATCATATCTCTGCGTGAGTTTTTTCTGGGTTTAAGCAGGTTAAACCCTCTGTTTTTGGTCATTGATGACCTGCAGTGGATTGATGACAGTTCAGAGTCTCTGGTGCAAAGTTTGATAAGAGCTAAGGATGATTTTCCAATTGTTGTAATCATGGCAGCCAGAACACGGGATGACGGTTCAAAAATGGAAATATCTTTTTTGGATAAACAACCACCTGTTATCAATCTTGAACCTTTGCACAGGAATTTACTTACAGAAATGGTGAAAGACATTCTTGGAGGTGAACCTTCTGCAAACTTGAAGGAATTTCTTGCAGAGCATTCTGGAATGAACCCGTTTTATTTAAGGCAGTATGCAATTTTTCTTTCTCAGTCTGATTTTCTGAAAAAAGACGATGGTAAAGTTTTTCTTACGGCGTCACCAGACAAGATTCCACGGGCAATTGAAGATTTACTCATGGCAAGGCTTGATCGTTTATCTGGAGATATGAAGCAAGTGGCAAAAACAGCTTCAGTTCTGGGATTTGAATTTAACAGTATGGTTCTTTCCATTATGCTTTCCCACAAAAAAACAGGCTTATTGTTAACTATTGGAGCAAAAGAAAAACTCTGGTCATCCATTTCAGAAATTGTTTACATTTTCCAACATTCTCTTCTTAGAGAGATTGCATACAGCATGCAACTGGAAAGTGAGCTTGTTAAACTTCACAATATAGCTGCTTGTGCCATTGAAGATATTTATCCAGGAGATGAGGCATTTTTTCCAGATCTGGCCTATCATTGGGAAAACGCAAAAGATTATGATTCTGCTTGTTTTTATCTGGAAAAAGTTTTTCAGACAGCCTCAAAAAATGGCGATATCAAGCTTAGTTACAAATATGCAGTGAAGTTAAGAAAACTTCTAGAGATCCAACCAGACAAAAAAGATATGCAGATAACAATAATGCTGAAGGAAATTCAGATTCTAGGTGTGTTTGCAAGACTTCGCGAAGCAGTTGAGTTGGCTGTTAAAACCGAACAGCTTGCATTAATTGCGGAAAACAGAAAACTTTATGCTGAAGCGATGGGAATGCGAGCATGGCTTACATGGAGATTGGGTGATCAAAAAACTGCGTTGGAAATTAATGAAAAAGCACTAAAAATTCATAATGAATTGGGGCATCTGCGAGGTTTGTACGAATCCACTGGGTATCTGGCAGCGATTAAATTCATGACAGGTCATGTGACAGAATCAAGAAAACTCTTTGAAAAACAGTTGAAAATATTTGAAGAAATGAAAGAGACTACTGAATGTAATGCTAAGGTATACAATAATATGGCCTGTGCTATTACAAATCTTGATGAAAAAGAAAAGGTTTTAGAAAAGGCAATTCATTTGTCTATTCTTCACAAGAACAAAAGGTTACATTCAGTTAGTTTGGGAAATCTTGCTGAGGTGTTTCACAAAAGAAAACAGTTTGAAGAAGCTGAAGAAATTTACATTAAAGCATTAGAGATAGCAAGAGAAATTGGTGACAAATATTACATTTCATATCACTCTTGTGGTCTCGCTATACTGAAAACAGATCAAGGTGATTATGCCAGGGCGGTGGTTATGCTTCAAGAATACTGTGATACTTCCCGTGAAACTGGTATTCGTTACGGAGAAGCCGAGGCTTTGGGTTATATGGGAGTTGCTTTGCTTAGACAAGGTGAACTGGAAAAAGCATTGAACTGTTTTGATTTGTCTTTGTTTATTTTGCGCGAAATTGATTATGCCCACTACATATATATTTTTCAGGCTGATAGAGCCCGTACTCTTTTTTTACTTGGAAAATTTAATCAGGCGGAAGTTGCAGCGAATGAATCAATTTCAATTATTGAAACTAGAGCTGAAAAAACCGCTGAATCTGCTAACTTTGAAACATTACCGGAAAACCACTCTTTGCTTGAACGAATCAATTTTCTGAGAGCTGATACAATTCAAGAAAAACTAAAAAACATTAGTTTTGTTCAGAAAATAATATCAGCTCAGACTGATCCGGTTAGTGCGGTTGTACCTGTATTTGATCTGTGGAACATGCTTCTGTTCATTAAAGATGATTTACCTGAAGATCTTTTTTTGCAGGTACAGCGAAAAGTACTTCTACCTCTCCTGGAAAAAGCAGTTGAAGAAAAACCAACATTTGATATCATTGCAGTAAGGGATGTTATTAAACATTTCGATTCAGTTTAAAGAAGCAGATTTGCCATTTTTTTTATTATTGATATATTCCAATTGTATCACAGTTCTCAATCGTCGATACTCATTCGGCAACAAGAAGGGAGGTTCTAAATGATCAAAAGATACTTTAGCCCACAGGAGCGTGGGTTGCTTTAACCTTCCCGGTCAGAAGTTTATTTCTTATGAATTCTGATAGTTTTCCATCATTATAAAGTAGGTTGGCAACCGCGTTTTGTCTGAGTCACGATGTACCCTGGTGGGTTCTTCTGTGGGCTTTGGTGTATTGGTGCCTATAATTAATCATTAATAATGTATGAATGTCTATGTAACCGTAACGGTTGTGTGGTATGGAGGATGTATGAATTCTAGTGTTGTTTATAAAGATTATTCAGATTCAGATGTGGATGCTGTTGTGCAGATGTGGAAGGAGAGTCGCCCTGGATGGCCTCCTGGTTTTTTTGGTGCATCAGAAATTTCAGCTTCCAGTGTAGCAAATGAAGAGAAGAGTTCAGGAAGACTTTTTACGGTGTTGGCTTTTTTAGAAAACCGAGTTGTTGGTTATTGCAGAACAAGCCCTTATGGTGGTGAAATAGATGCATCATATGTTGATCTTTTGAATGTTGTTCCTGACATTCACGGAATGGGCATTGGAAAAGCCCTGTTACTTGATGCTGTGAATAGATCATTTCAGTGCGGAATGAATCGAATTGATCTGCATACATGGTCCGCCAACATGAAAGCGGTTCCTCTTTACAAGAAGACCGGTTTTTTCTGGGTGCCGGAGACTGTTGTTTACATGCAGAATTACATTCCTTACCTGCTGGGAAGGGATGAGTTTGTAAAATTCCTTCATGGAGAAGATTGGTATAAGTGTTTTGAAAGAACTCTTCTTGTTGAGCCTGATGTGGAAAAGACAGAATATGGAAGAGAAATTTTCCAGTATGTATTCAAAAGAGGAGAGAATTCATTCATAGCAGAATTTGATAAAAAAGGCAGATGCCTTTCTGCTATCGAGTACCCTGGTTTTAGTGCAGCTTTGCGTTTAAAAAGTTCTAACAAAGAGTTTTTTGTGGGCAGGTCATATCCTTTAATACTTACAGGATCGGAAATTGATGAAACTCTTGTATCGGTAGATTCAGGGAAGTCTCTTACTAACTCCAGTATTAATGAAAATTCATTTCATGTTGAACCAGAATCGGTTCGAATCACAAAATCGGTCTATGAACCAGCTGATTGTGTGACTGTTTCCTTGCCTGAAAACAACTTGAAACTTGGTATTGGAGTGGTAGGAGTAGAGGAAGTTTGTTTGTCTTCTAATGTTCTTTACTTCTTATCCCCTAACACTAAAGAATTGAAGTTGGGTTTGAAAAAACTGGCTGATATTTCTTCAGTTGTGGTGAGTTACGCAGTAAATCAAGGAGAGTTCTATTCAAGAGTATTACCTCTTAATTCAGATATTTATCAGAGTTGTTTTATTGAATTACCGGTTATGGAAACAGGGTTGCACACCATTTCAATACGCTTTGGGGAAAACGGCTATCTTGAAACCCTGATTGTTGTTTGTGGTGTTTACTGTGGTGAGCCCGCTTTGTTTGATACCAGGAAAGCAGCAATAATTGTAGGTAATGATTGGGCTTTATCAGTGGCACGAAAAGGTGCAGCAGGTAATATTTGGGGCCGTGGGTCTGGCGAAACTCCTGTTCACCTTGGTGGTTTTTTTGTGGGAGCAGGGCCACCCTCAGTATGGAATTCTGATCTACCCAAGCAGGTTTATGCCCTTGAGTTGAAGGATGGAGTTGTAACCGCAAGAACTTCCTGGCCTTCACGACCTGGATTAACCCACTGGATTTCTGCTCGGTTGGATCCTACCGGTTATATAGAAACGCTTGGAGGAATAAACAACGATTCTGATACATCACAGAAAGTGCTGTTCGGTGTAAGGCAGTATGCTGGTAAGGCTTTTGATCAAAGAGACATCCTGATTCCACTGGCAGGAGGATTGTTCAAAGAACCTAAAATAAGTAATCAGTTACCTGTTGCGGAAGAAGACCTTACAGGTTCTATTTCTTCGCTAGGTGCACCGTGGACAGGTGTAAGCGGTGGGGAAAAAGCTATGATGAGTTACTTTTCCCAGTGGACAGAGCTTCAGTTTGGCAATCCCATTGTGCCCGAGGTTGATGTAATTGCAGGAGAGTCAATTGTCTCACCTCCTTTCAGAATGTTAGTGGTTGATGGCGATGAAAAGGCTCTTTTCTCTAAAGCAAAAAGCTTGGGATGGGATGTGGGTAACTGGAGAGAAAGAATTCCATTTATAAAACACAATCTTAAACCAGTTATGTGTTCCCAAAGTACTGTTACTCTTTCACACCCTTTGCAAGGAGAAAGAGACGGGCGAATATCAGCTTGTGACGAAGATTTATGTACAGGCAAAATCAAAAGTGGAATAGATGTTCCTGGAACTCTGGTGGGAGATGGTTTTGTGGATGTTACCTTATCAATAGCTGAAAGAGATACAGTTCTGCCGGTATATCTGGTAAATTCAGCGGCGGAAGTTAAATCATCTAAGGGTGAAAACGGTCACCTGATTTTGTCAACAAACAGGATTGAGATAAAAATTGACCCTAAAACATTTGGTCATGTTTATTCTGTGAAACTTGATTCAGTAGAGTATGCTTTTGCTTCAAACCCAGAGCCTTCAACTTTTGCATGGGAGAAACCATGGTATGGTGGCATCTTACCTCGGATACAGGACAGGGGTGGCAACCAGTATTCCATGAAGAACAAAAATCCTGAAGTTACTGACTTTGAAGAAATTGTTAATGGCCTTACGGAAACAGGCTGGCAGATCAGCTGGAAAATCAACCACAAGATGTACGGTTCACTTAATGTGAAGTGGAAGGTCGCACTTGTTCCAGGGGTTCCGGTGTTAAAAACATCTCTGTTGTGTGAATCCAGTTCGGGGGAGTATCTTGATTCTGAATTAGATATCAGGGGTTTTGTTCAACCAGGCGGTTCGGTAAAAGACAGTATTTTGACCTGCGAATCTTATCCAGGGCTCGTTCAAGGGCGCAAGCATGCAGGTACTTGGGCTCTTATGGGTAAGTGGGCTCGCGTTGAAAGGCAGAATTCATTTGTGGAAGTTTATTCCATAGGTGATGGTGAGTTCTTCTGTGAAGACTATGCAGAGAATGGTTGTTTTTTCTCTGTTAACTCTGGCGGTGAAAAGAAAAAAAACCTCAATGTGACTTGGCTTTTTGGGGATGCTGAAGAAGATGAGGTTCTTGCTTCAGTCTTTAGAGCACACAGATAGTTCGATTTGTGCTTTGTCAGATAATAATTTTAGATTTACTTAACAGTTATCCTGACTTTTTTATTGCGTTGCTGGCTTTGCCTTTTTTCAGCAAAACACTGATTTTATTATATAAAGCTGCTATGTAGTTTAATCAGTAAGAGCTGGAATCTGGCCAGCCAGTTAACCTGTAACCACGCTGGTATTTTAAAGAATCAACAGGTGTGAAGTGCTGCCCATAATACTGCAGGTAAGTAGTTTCACCTGACAACAGGGGCATAAAAGGTTGAAATCGAAACAGCAAACTTATTCAATTTGTTACTATCTGAGGTTTTTTAAAAGAGCTGTTTCATCAAGGTAATGAATAACGTATGAAACAGTTCTTGATTTTGTGGAGCAAAAACCAGTGCTTTATTACAAAGGCTTAATTTTGTAAAGGCTGACGACAACCGTGGGATATGTGTGGGTTGGGGTTGCTAGAATTATTAACAGCAGAAACTCGTTGATTTAGGCTAGAAGAATTTCTAGTTCTGCCAGAATTCAGCTGTTCTCTTGTATTACCGTTATCCCTATTATCACTATTATCACTGTTGTTGCCATTTGTTATGTAACCGGGCTCTGGTTTTGGATTCTCACTGGTTAGTGCTGGATCATTTGCCCCAGGACCTTCAGAGGCGCCAGGATTATTCTGTGCCACTGGAGGGGATCCATGAGTCTGAGGTTTATCTGAAAATTCTGCTGGTAAAGAGCCTGCTATATATTCTTCTCCAGCTGATTCACAAATTGCAGTGAAGTTGACCTGTCTTGCAACTACCATATCCAGATCTGAATATGATTCAGATTGTGGATTTGTTGCTAGGTATGAGCGCTGGAGATTAGTTCGATAAAGAGAATTATCAATTTTTGGTGAATCTTCCAACTTCCAGTCTTTAGGCTCAGTAGAAGCGGTTGTTGAAGTAGAATTGGATTGTAATATTGGGTCGGCAGTTATAACAAGAGTTGCAATTCTAGTAATTCTACCTTGATCGGAACTTGCTGGTGTTGCTACGGTGCCAACGGTTGCAGTGTCAGAGGTTGAAGCTGATGGTGATTGTGGATTTTGTGCAATTGTCATTTTCAACACAGACGGAATTTCAAAACTGGAATTAGGCAGGATACTTTGAGTTGCACCAAAGCCAAGAATTAATGCTAGCGCCGTCCCCAGCAATAACCCACCTGACAAAGAAACTACTTTTTCAGCCATTTGTGTGAACCTCCCACTACCTCGTAAGAAGTCTGATCAGTTTTCTTTAGAATAGCTATTGCCTTTCGAACAAAAAACTGGGCGTGCGACCAATTCAGAAATCTTGAATAATTGCCTCTGTATCAATGAATACTACCTACTTTATATAGAGACAACAAGTGGGATGGAAAGTTCCCAAATTACAAGTCGGCAATTTCATCTAGCGTGAGTATGTATTTGTTTTCAAGTGCCACGGTCTGTATTGCCTCTTCAAAGGAATGTACAAGTTTTTTGTCTATGCTCTGGTATTCAAGGGTAACTTTGTTGCCAGAAATTCTTGCTCGAAGTCTTCCTTGCACCAGGGGTCTAAGAGGCTGTTCTATTTTATCAATCAATAAAATTTTTTCTGGGGTGATCAGCGTGTCTTCGGGAATTCTGGTGGCAAGGCAAGAATCAGCCGGTCTTGTCGGGTCTGGCATGTTTAGTAAACGACCTAGTTGTCTTATTTGGGGTTTAGTTAGCCTTGCAGTTAAAAGAGGATGATTAATACCAAGTTCTTCCGCAGCTTTTCTTCCAGGCCTGTACTGTTTAGCATCGTCAAGATTTGTACCATCTGCTAGAAATGTTATACCATTTTTTTGAGCAGTTTTTTTTATGGCAGAATAAATGGCTTTTTTGCAGAAGTAACACCGTTCTGAGGTGTTTTTTGCAATTTCAGAAACTGCAAGGGGATCGATATCAACTTGAATTAGTTTTATTCCAAGGTGATCTGTTGTTTTTTTTACAATTTTACGATAATAAGAGGTAACAAATGGAGTCACAGCTGTAAAAGCTATGATTGATGATGGATCAAGCACATCGGCAGCGGCTCTTAATAGTACTTCACTGTCGCAACCACCGGAAAGCAGGATGCCAACTCTGCCAGCTTTAATTAGTTCATTGGCAAGTACTGGGTGTTCTTTCTGTGTGGTTGTAAGCATGTTTTTTCCTTCTGTGGTATTATTGCAAAAAATATGTTGATAATATAAGAACTGTCACAGGCACCATTTGCACTCAGGGTAAACTCTCTGCTGTTTTTGCTTTTTCCATTGTTTTGTTATTTTCCAGGAATCTCTGGTTGGTTTAACTAGACCCAGAGACTTTTCATTTGCAAACGGGCATGGCCAAAGAGTACCTGCTGCATCTAAAAAAAGATAATCAACCAGAGGGCAATTTTTAGGTGTGTAGTTGCGTATCAGTGAGTTTCCTTTTAAAGAGTAAGGTGAGTCTTTATGGTTCAATGCTATGTTTTCTTTTCTTCCGAAGTGATTGCCTTCCGAGTCAAATCTACCGAATACAATTTGGGTGTGATGCCAGTTCTCTTTTTGCTTTAATTGCTCAAAGGTTTTTAAGTCTTGAGCAGATTGCTTCCAGATGGTAAACACAACTTCCGTCATTGCTTTGCTTTTTTGCTGAACTGTCCTGATATTTTCAATCACCTGTGAAAGTTCATTAGAACCTCTTAGTTCTTGCCACGATTTTTCTGTTGCAGCGGGAATAGAAAAAATCCATCTGTCCACTGGCAGAAGCTCATCACCTGGTTTCATTCCTAAACCGATGGTGCTTATGGAAACCATTGAGCTGAACTTGGTTGCTATCTGGGTTAGTAGCTTTAGATTCGGTGATGCTAAAGGATCAGAATGTTTACCGGAAAAATGAATAGTAACAGGGCTGGCAGGGGCACTTGCAAGCCAGCTTTTTAGTAACTCGGGTGATAAATTTACGGGGTTAAGCGCTGGGCTGCATTGGGCACAACCACCGGTGCATTTTTGAGAAGGCTCAACAATTAAACCTCGTGGATATCCTGTGATCACACACTTTGCCATTTTGCACAGTAAAGAAATGGGCCATAGAATGCTTTTAGTTTTCCATATATTTAGTACTGCAAAAATAGTTCGTTTCATTATAGAAATATTCAATAATTTATAAACAAGTCAAGTAGAATTCAGTCATTGTTCACATGGTTTTGTTTGCTTATATAGTAATGTGTTTTAAAGAATATTGTACAGCATCGTGTTGTGCAGGGGGGTATAAACAAGGAGGCAAAATGAGAAAGGTTCTGATGATTTTAGCTTTGCTTGCTGTGGCAGCTTTTGCAAGTGATCCTAGACTGTTTTCTCTTGGTGGAGATGTTAGACTGTTGGTTAATGACTATCTTGAAATGTGGGCATATCCAGGTACTATCGGAGATTATGAGATGGTAACTGGCGGAAGTGAAACTTCTGAAAGTAACAGTGATGGTTGGTTTGGAATGGTGAAGGATTTCAGCGGAACCACTTATGGTGTAGCTATAAATCACAATGATTTTTCCCATGAAATTCTTTTTAGTCCAGGTGCCTGGGGGCTTATACTGTCAGTGGATTTTGAGAAATCTGCTCCTGCCGATACGGTGACTCAGAAAGACATGAATATAGCTTTATCCTGGGGAACCGAGGTTTCATTCTTGGCTGATTACTCAGATCTTGTGGCATCCATAGGTTTTGATAGAATGAATATAGATTCAGACACTCTTAATCGTAGTGTTAGTGATCTGACTTTTGAAACTTCTATTCGTGGGCACAGAAATGGTTTTTTCAATCTGTTCCCCATAATAACAGCTGGTATGAATAAACATGACGTAGATACTTTTGCCGATTCTGCCTTTACAGTAACGGAGATTGCTTTTGATTTTGGTGCTGGTCATAACCAAAAGATAACAAACAAAACAACTCTTATAACTGGTGTATTTGTTGGCCTGCAGTCCACAAGTTACAGTGGTGATTATCCTGACGAAGAGGGCGAGCCTGATTCTGAAATGCTGATTGATATTCCAAAAATTTCTTTGGGAATCGAACAGGAAATAAGTAAGTGGCTTGTCTTTCGTGCCGGGGCAGAATGTAATACATTATACTATTCCCGAGACGATTATAGCTCTATCAGTAACAGCTTTGACACAAACTTTGGCTTGGGAATGCATTGGAATAACTTCAAAATGGATGCAACCATTAGCGAAGGTTTCCTGCACGATGGTCCTTATCTTGTGGGTGGAGAAGCAAACGGTTTCATGGGAAGTCTTGCTGCTACATATACTTTCTAAGATAGAAGTTTTATATTGTTTTCAGGGCGTCTCTGGGAACCAATGCTCATGTAGTATTGCCATACTACGCCGGTAGGCGCCCTGCTTTTTTTACATTGGATATGAATAGGAAAAACACTTGTGCTGTAAAGAGTTATCGTATTTATCTATTCTGGTTTTTTTCTATGAAAAGTGTACTCTAATTTGTTGTGGAGAGGGTAATGGCCGACAATAGGGCATCATCAGACATAAAAAGAGCTTTAGAAGTTCTGGAATCTCAGCGGTCTTTGCTTGGCAATGATGTTGTTGATTTATCAGTTAATGCACTATTAGAAAAGTTATCTACGCTGGAGGAAACACAAAATGATACAGCCAGTCAATTCCGCAAATTTGTAACAGTGGTTTTTGCTGATGTTTCTGGATTTACAACCATTTGTCGAACCCACGATGCCGAGAATGTAACAAATGTGATTAATACACTTTGGAAGGCGTTTGATTCAGTAATTCTTAACAATGGTGGTACTGTTGATAAACACATTGGTGATTGTGTTATGGCGGTATGGGGGCTTAATGGTGTACGAGAAGATGATTCATCTAGGGCAATAAAGGCTTCGCTTCTTATGCAGAAAGAAGCAAATTCAATCAGTAGAGAATCAAGAGGTTTGATTCCTCCTCTGCAAATACGAATAGGCATTCATAGTGGGCCGGTTTTTGTAGGTGCTGTTGGTCTTAAGGGCGAGTTTACTGTGATGGGTGATACTGTGAATGTGGCAAGCAGGCTTCAATCTCATGCCCCTATAGGTTCTGTTCTTGTTTCAAGGAATACCTGGAAGAGCTCTCAAAACGATTTCTCCTTTGTAAAGCAAATGCCTATAACAGTCAAAGGAATTGAAGAGGAACTAACTACTTATCTTGTAACTGGATCTGTGCCCAAAACATACAAAATCAATACCTCCGTTCTTGGTATGGAAACAGCTATGGTCGGCCGTAAGCAAGAATTAAAGAAACTCTTAAGTGTTTCTGATGAAGTAAATGACGCTATTACTAAAATGGTTACAGTTGTTGGCCAGGCTGGCATAGGAAAATCAAGATTACTTCATCAGTTTAGACTTACGGTGGAGAATGAAAATTCAGAAATGGTGTTTTTTAACGCAAGGTGTACCCCTGGAATGGTTGATATCCCCTGTTCGGTTTTTAGAAATATCCTTCGGTATAAATTCCTGGTAAATGAAAATGATTCCACTGCTATAGTTTTCGAAAAATTGGAAAATGGGATGTTTAATTTCCTGAATACTGAGGAGATACATCTTGCATGTAATTTTGCTGGATTTGATATGTCTTCATCAAAATTTATACAGGGTAGAGTTAGTGATTTAACCCATGCAGGCAGAGTGGCTCTGATTAAGTTTTTTCGGAATTCTGCCGGTAATAAAAGAACAATTATTTATCTGGAGGATCTTCATTGGGCTGATTCTGTTTCTCTTGATCTGGTATTGCAGATAGTTAAGCAGATACCAAAAAAACAGTTACTTATCTTTTGCTTGGCAAGACCATTGCTTTTAGAAAGATATTCAGATTGGGGTAAAAATCTTCCTCATACATTTGTATTTTTAAAATCTCTTACCACTGTTGAAAGCAGGGAGTTGGTCCATGGTATCCTGTCACAGGTAAAAAACCTTCCATCCCAGCTTACAGATCTGATTATTTCAAATGCAGACGGAAATCCTTTCTACGCAGAGGAATTAATCAAAATGCTTGTGGAAGACGGTGTTATTTCCCAGGGAAATTGGACAGTTGATGTACAAGCTCTTACTGAAGAAAAGGTGCCTTCCACGCTAACTGGAGTTCTTCAGGCCAGGTTGGATATTCTTCCCAAACAAGAGAAATCTCTTTTGCAGATGGCCTCTGTTGTTGGCAGGGTTTTCTGGGACAAAGCTGTGAAAATTCTTCAAAACCCTAAGAATTCTGCAGATGTTTCTGTTATGCTTTCCACGGTAGAGCGACATGAACTCGTTCAGCGCATGGATAGATCGACATTTTCTGATTCAGGCGAATATTTGTTTAAACACACAATTCTTCGTGATGTTACTTATGAAACAGTTCTGCTCAGTGTAAGAAAAAAGTATCACCGACTGATTGCATTGTGGTTTGAAGAAAATAGCAGAGAAAGAGTGGCCGAATTTGCTACCCAGATAGCATATCATTATGAAACTGGTGAAGACTGGAACAATGCAATAAAATGGCTGATCAGATCAGGAAAAGCTGCAATGGGAATCAGTGCTTATACAGAAGCTCTTTCTATGTTCAGGCGGGCACTGGCTGCGCCTGAAAAACACATAAATTCAGAGCAGATGTGTCGTCTACTTCTTGATCGTGGTTGCTGTTTAGAGAAACTTTGTAGATATCAAGAGGCAGAAGACCAGTTAGATAAGGCAATCGCCCAAGCTGAACAGTTTAATTTTCATTTAATTATAGCTGAATCTCTTCTTACGAAAACCTGGATAAAAATTCTTACAGGTAAACATCAGGAAGCTGCAAAGTTGTCTGATAAGGCTTTTCAGATGGCTAAGATTTCAAAAGATCCTGCAATTCTTGCAAGGGCATATATGAGAATGGCTGATTTCGAAGAAGAGAAAACATTTGAAAAAGAAATCTTTTACTATCACAAAGCACTTTCGATTTATAGAAAACTGGAAAATCAGCAAGGGCTTGCTATAACTTTGTTAAATATGGGCAATGTTGCTTTGTCCTACAGAAAGAGTCATTTAGCTCAACAGCATTATCGGGATAGCCTTAACCTTTACGAAAAATTGGGTCACAGATGGGGTATTGCAAATTGTTTTGGAAACCTTGGTTGTGTGAATGCTGATAACTGTCAGTACAATGAAGCAATAGAATATTTTAAGAAGAGCCTTAAAGTATCCATGAGCATAGGAGACAGAGAGGGAGAGGTAATTTGCAACCTAAACATGGGGCAGGCAGAACTGTCTAAAGAGAAACCCAGGAAAGCTATTGTTTTCCTTTTGAACTCTTTGGAAATCGCTGTGTCAGTAGGTCTTATCCCTTTGGCTTTTGAGGTTTTAAGGTTTATGTCTGAAGCCTTAGTAAACATGGATCAAAAAAACAAGGCAATGTTGATATTGCTTGTAATGAGAAATGATAAAAATCTTCCAGCTCACAGGAAAGATGGGGTAGAAAAGTTAATCTCAAACCTTATGGAATCTATTGGGATAGATGAAGTAAAAAAAACAGAAGTAATAGCAGGAAAGACAAATTTATCTTTGCTATGCTCTGACCTGTTGTTGAGTTATGCAACAGGTTGAGTTGAATAGAATTTCTGTAAAAAAACTTTTGAAAAAAGAAAAATTTGCTGTGCCTTTTGGAGGGAAATACCGTTTTTCTCCTTATATGGCTTGCGGTCATAAGTGTACTTATTGTGATGGTCGATATGAAAAGTATCACGTGAAGGGCGACTTTGACCATCAGATAACCCTTCGAGAAAATGCAGCTGATTTATTGGAAAAAGAATTGCCGAAACTTCGGGAAGCTGGACCTATCTGTATTTCATCAGGAATAAGTGATGCTTATCAACCTGTGGAAGAAAACCTCAAGATAACAAGACAGTGTGCTGAAGTGCTTTCTCAGTTTAATCACCCAGTGATTGTTCATACAAAATCTGCACTGATTTTGCGAGACATAGATTATTGGCAGGAAGTGAATAAAAAATCTGCTTTTACTCTTATGATTTCTCTTACCATGACAGAAAACCATATTAGTGATAAGCTTGAGCCAGGGGCTTCATCAGTTGAAGACAGATTAAAAACCGTGAGTGAATTTAGGAAAAGGGGAATGAATGCAGGGATTTTAGCAATGCCATTTATTCCATATCTTACCGATTCCAGACCGCAGTTGGAAACATTACTTAGTGCTTTAAATACAACGGAGGCACAATTTGCCATGCCTGCACTGCTTACCCTTAAAAAAGGCAGACAGAAAGACTATTTCTTAAAAACATTTAAGGACCAGTTTCCAGAAGTATTCTGCAAGGTGGTTGATCTGTACTCTAACGAGAATTTTTATGGAGAACCACCTGAAAGTTACACCAGAAAATTTTACCAACTTAACAGAAAAATATGGAATGATTCTGCTATGGATGATCTGATTCCTCATGAGGTGTTTAAGGGGCAATTTAGCCTTTATGATGAAATCAGAATTTTACTGAAAGACATGATCATTCTTTACAGAAGAAAAAATATAGATGTAACACCACTAAGATCTGCATATAGTTTGTATTTAGAATGGCTTACTCCTAAAAAACAGTATTACGCAAGAAGGTCTAATTTGTTTTACTCTTCTTTGGAAGATGAAGTTAAAAGACTTTCTGATTCCCAAGAATTGTCCAAAATTATAGACAATAAAAAATTAGCAGAGTTTATACATTCCATAATTCAGGGCGAGAGTTTTGACTATCAGACTTTGGCATTCGCTTCAAGGATATAAGAAATTGTCAGCTATTTTCCCAAAACAGACCTGACTGCTTCTTCAATGCCAACATAAAGGAATGGTCTGTGTGGGAATCCTGCGAATCTTGTAGTTACCTCATGTGTGTTGTAACCACTACAGAATATTACCTGCACATCAGGATGAATTCAGTGAAGCTTGGTTCTCGCTGAAAAATCGAAGATTTAAATAATCAATTTATTCTGTAGGTAAACTCAAAATCATATTGTCTCCTAGAATAAAATCATCTGTATGGCCTGCTGATGACCGGTCTTCAGTTATGTAATGTACATGCATGAAAGTGGTGTGGTGAGTAAAAATACCTGCATGCTCTTTTGAAAAAAAGCCTAACATTGTCAAATTTACATTTTCCATTTTCCCGAATAAACCAGATTCTCTATGTTTCTCATGGGTATGAACTGCATCATTGGGATCCCATTGTATCACATGCCAGTCATTCTCTTGGAAGACTCCATGTAATTGAAATGGAAACGGTAATTCAGTATCAATGCCATTTCTCTCGGCTTCTTCTTCTAAATATTCTTGAAATTGATCTCTAGTTTTAATCTCAGCGGGTATAGCAATCTCTATCCATGTTTTAACTTGAGCATAAACCAATAGAGACGCTGATTTCTGGAAAGAATTGTCAATAATAAGATTATTGTCTTCTAAAAATGTATTAAAAGGCTGACTATTGAAAATTTGAATTTCACCATCCAAGTTGCCTATAGCTCCAAGAGCATATAAGTTTTCTAAACCTTCCAGTTCTGATAGTTGTATTTTTGCTGTAATATCTCCTTCTACCATTGCATTTCTCAATGCCCCACAATGCTGGACATTATTACTCCAAATGTTTTGACTGTATCCTGTTGATATACTTATAAGTAAAATGATTAACGATAGGAATGTTCTGCTTCTCATTACGGTTATCCTTTCTCTGTAAATTCAATTATTGCATATTCAAAAGGTATACATTATTATGAAATTCCTGTATAATGATCGGAAAGAAAAACCCGTGTATGAAATTTCACACACGGGATATCAGAATTTTTTTTACAAATTAACGAGGAGTTGCAGTTTCGAAACAGGATTCAGCGCCATCATCTCTTTTGACAAGCTCAACTTTTGTTTGAATTCCTGTGATGCGCTTGAAAGTCTCTTCAACAAGACCAAAACCGAAAAAACAGATAGGCTGCTGGCCACATGGTTTTCCAGAACCCTCAGTGAGGCTGGCAAAATAACATCCTTTAAATTCTATTTGAGCAACACCACCTTCGTCACTCACAATGGAGAAGTCTCCGAAACCACCCATACCTTGTATGCCCTCTTTCATTATCTCGCCAGCTTCCATGATAGACTTGCCTGTTGGAAACTCTGGCCAGATTTTGTACGATGCACTGATACCTGCTCGTCTCATTAGAGCAGCAGCTGAGCTACCCATCATTTTTGAAACAGTATTCTGGATCTCTCCAATAATTACATCTTTTGCGTCATTTGCCATTTTTTGCACTGCCTTCCTTGTGTTTCAGAAAGATAAACGAATAACCACTGAATGCCTATCAATTACATAGGTAATTGATAAGCGATTCAGTACGGCTTCGCCATGACTAAACAAGCAACATGAACTAATACAGTGTGCAACAATGCAATACGAAAAACAAATCGGCACGCACTGGTGTTGACGATACTTCTTACTGGAAGAAATTTGAATTATAGAAGATTGCGTCCAGTATATTTAGTTCTATTTACCGAGGTGTTGCAGTTTCGAAACAGGTCGTTGTGTTGTCGTCTCTGTTAATTAATTCAACTTTTGTCTGAATTCCAGTTATACGCTTGAAAGTTTCTTCAACAAGGCCAAAACCGAAAAAACAGATGGGCTGTTGTCCACATGATTTTCCAGAACCCTCGGTTAAACTGGCAAAATAGCAACCTTTAAATTCAATTTTAGCAATTCCATCTTCGTCACCAACTATGGAGAAATCACCAAAACCACCTAGACCTTTTACGCCCTCTTGCATTAATTCGCCTGCTTCCATGATTGTTTTTCCTGTTGGAAGCTCGGGCCAGATTTTGTAAGAAGCATTCATACCAGCTCTTCTCATAAGAGCACCTGCGGAGTTACCCATCATCTTAGAGACTATGTTTTGAATCTCTCCAATAATAATGTCTTTAGGGTCACTACTCATTGATATCCTTCTTTCTTCTTGAATAAACCAGTAAAACTTAATGACAACGACACTTAGAATTTCCTACCAAGCTGATACAGTATTCATAATACTTTTTCTTCTGCTAAGCCAGTCCATTAAATTTTCCTCTGTTTCATTTTCACAAAAGGATTAGAACGAAGGATGAAGTATATTCAGTGTTACACACAAAGATTGAAGGGGATATGAATATAGAGAAAACTCATTGGAAAACTCTTTGGGAAGATAATGCTGATCAAGAGAAAAAAACATTTGACTTAATGGCTGTTAGCGATCTGCTTGAAATGGTAAAAAATGAAAACTATGGAGAGTATTACAGTATATGGGCCTCCATTTCTGAAAGGGCAGATGTGAAGCAGGCTGGTTTTATACTTCTAGCTGTTCTCTATGGTGACAGTAGTTACACACTCAGAGCTAATTGTGCCAGCGCATTGCTTACTATTATGGACGAAAAAACCATTAGGTCAGTAGATGTTTCTGCGGATAGACCAGATCAATCAGACTTCTTGAAGTTGTTAGAAAAGAAAATCAAGATTCTTCTAAAAACTTGACTGCAATTGCGATAGAACATAATTCCTGATATATCTGACCATGATGGTATCGTATTTTCAATAAGGAGGTTATGATGAAATCTGTTTTTCTATTTTTGCTGTTGATTTCAGGTTTATGTTTTGCTAGCAATGTTTATATCTTTAACTACGATCAGGTTGATCTTATTTACGATGTTGCTGTGGGAGATTCAATTGATACGGGCTATTGGGTAGAGCAAACTCTTCTTGCTTTGGGTGATTCAGTCGATTCGGGAACTGAACTTCCTTCTAATTTGGGTTCCTACGATGTTGTTTTTATGATGATGGGTATGTATACCTGTTGAGGAGATAACAATACAATCGCTCCGGCGGAGCGTGTTAAGCTAATCACTTACCTTGATGCAGGCGGATCTGTTTACTTTGAGGGAAATGATATCGGTTACAACAATAACACTTATGACATTTGGCAGTACACAGGTTTGACTTGGGCTGGAGACGGCGAAGTTGCCACAACAGGCAATGTTCAGAATCTTTCCGGCTCTGGAGCTTTTACCGGAATGGATTTTGATTATCCATACCAGTCTGAAGCAGACGGCTATATCGACTTTTTTACCACAACCAGTGGTGAGATTTGTTTAGAAAGTCAGGATGGCAAAGTTAGAGTGGGGTGCAATACTGGAGCAGCTGGTTATAAAACTATAACTTCAGGGGTGATTTTTAGTGTTTTTCAGGAGAATGTTACATCTAGGCAGGAGCTTATGGCAGCCTACATGGAATTCCTCACAGGTGGAACAGGCATTGCAGAAAACAATTCATTAACATCCCAGCTTTTTTTATCAAATCCAGCCATTGCTTCATTCAGTGCCGAGCTTGTTTTACAAGAAACCGCTGAATGTGATTTAGGGTTGTTTGATTTAACCGGCAGACGACTTGGAACATTTGTTTCAGGTTCCTTGTCTTCAGGAATACACAATCTGAATGTATCCGGGGCAGAGTTCCCATCTGGAACTTACCTTGTTTCTGGTTTTTTAGGCAACGAACAGATCAGAAGTCGAACAGTTCTTTTGAAATAATTGTTGATTAGGCGCACCTGTTTTAGGTGCGCCTAAAGAGAATGTACTCTTTATCTTCCTGGGCCGAAAGAATAATCGCTTCCGTACGAGAAGGTCCAGCGAGTATTACCATTTTTGTCCCATTCTGGCCCAAGTCTTGCAGTTCCACCTGGAATGTTAATGCCGCTGGTTAATCCAACTCCCCAGTTGATTTCGCCATCTTGGTACTGGTCGATTGCTTGGAAGTCATAAGTTGCTGCAGTTTTCGCCTCAATGAACATAGGGCCCAGTACTCGCCTAGAAGTAAAAAAGCTTCCTGCAATTCTTTCTCGTGTGGGTAGTGAGTTCCATCTGTAACCTGGAATTCCATGGGCAGCGGTTAATCTGGATTCCTGCCAAGAGTAGTTGTCACCCCATAAAAAAGAACCCCATGCAGAAAAACCGGTGAGGAATGAACCAGGCATGGCGTGAATTTTTCCCAGATCCCAGTTGATAAAACTAAAAGAGTTAGAATTTTGTGGGCACCATCCAGCCTTAACCAGTACTCTTGAGCCGGGAGAAGTAGATGTGGGATTTTCTCTGGAATCAGCAAGAACAGAAAAAGAAAGAAGCGGGAATGCTTCGGCGCTGCTTCCATTTGCGTATGAGCGCCCTTTCCATTCAGTGGCAACCTCAAAGATGCCATACCAAGAAAAAGGTTTAGCAAGAGTTAATGAAGCAGAATGGTCTGTCCATATTCTTGTATGGTGTTCTCCTTCATGGTCCGGTTCATTTCCCTTGATTTGAAAGACGCTTCCAGAAACACTGAAGTACCTGTTTGTATGCTGGGTATTGGTGAAAGTACTCATCTCTAGGAAAGCGTAGTCACTTCCGCCGCCTGTATTGATAATTGATTTTATTCCTCTGTTGAAAGTATTGTTATGATCAATGGTCAATCTGGCATCGAGTCCAAAATCGCTGTTATATGAGAATCCAAGTCCTAGAGAGCCGGGATCATTTTCAGTCACAGAGAATGCAAGATCACATTGTTTAGGATTGCCTGCTGGAAGCATAGACATTCTTATCATGCTGAATAAACCAGAAGCATAAAGATTTTCAGCTGCGTCCATGGCGGTCTGGGTATTTAGTGTATCTCCACGGAATATTGTTAACCAGCGATCAATTGCTCTCATGGAAATATTGTCGTTACCTGAAAAAAGAATATTTCTTACGGTAAAATCGGGCGGAGTCCAACCAGGCCGTTGTGTACCTGATCTTGGTAGGTCGGGATTTGCAGCAATCCACACCATTCCCTGGTTATAACCCCATGCAATAAGTGAATCTGTGGAGTCAAAGCTCCATACGGCTGCTTGATGAAGGTCTGGAGTGAAAAGCCAATCAGGTTCTCTGTGATAGTCATTGTTTACTCTTGTGGAAAGGGCATTGAATGTTAAACCAAATACAGTTAAAAGAGAAGGTGCATTTGGAAATTCTGTAGGGTTGGCCATTCCAACATCTACTGCAAGAACTGGTAGATCAGGCCATGCTTTTTCAGCTACATCCACAGGCATATTATCAAAAACTCCTCCATCAACCAGAAGCAGTGAGTCATGAATGAAAGGTGGAAAAATGCCTGGAATTGCCATACTTGCCAGTTGATATTTGTATAATTCACCGTGGCTGAAAACAATCCTGTCTCGGCTTATAAGGTCGGAAGAAACCACCCTAAGAGGAATTGAGAGAGAGTCAAAATCAAAACCTTTTAATACTTGAGCAGGGCCTGTCATTCCCGAAAGAAGAAACCCAACTCGCATATTAGAAACAGCACTGCCAGGCAGTATAGGGGTTAATCCTTGGAGGCTGAGTCTAAGAAGATCCTGTCTTCCTCTAATTCTGTCTGGAAGAAGCGTTAGTCTTGCCTCTGGGTCTGAACTAAAAAGTTGCCCCCAATCCATGTTTGTGGTAAGGCTATCAAGTTGAGCTGCGGAATAACCACAAGCATAAAGCCCTGCCATTAGCGCTCCCATGCTTGTACCAGCAATGGATGAAATTTCTATATTGTTTTCTTCCATTGCTTTAAGAAAGCCAACATGTGCCAATCCTCTTGCGCCTCCTCCTGCTAGAACCAGTGCAACCCCAGAAGGAGAAGTTGAAGGAGGGGATTTCGCAAGGGCTAGGGAAGAGGTAAGAAGGAAAAGACAAAGAATAGAAAAAGAAATTCTCATATTTGAAACCTCCTTGAAATTATGAGTGTAAGACAAGTATTATTATCAAAAATTTACTGTGACGCTACTTTAATTATTTCAGCAGTTATTCTATTAATATTATGAAAATGATGTATTTCGTAAGGTAACAAAGTAGCAGTATCTCCTGCTATAAGTTGATCAAGCTCTCCTGAATCGTGACTTAGGGTTACTTTGCCTTTCTGTATAAAATAGACAATTGACATGGGCGAATCAACTCTAGCAGTGCAGCCATCTGGTTTAATCTTTATTCGTCGCAGGGTGAACTTGTTGCTTCCTGAGCCAGGCCCAGCCAGAATCGATTCGCTGATACCCCTAGCCCCATTCTGTTCAATTCTAGATTCAACAGGTCTTTTTGTTATTGAAGCCAAAATCTACTCCTTTACTCAAGAGTTTTTAGTAATTATCTTAGTAGTCTCGTATATATATAAGAGTGTCAGTAATCCGTTTTTTATTATAGGTGATATACGAAAAAACCCAACAGGAGGAAAGATGAAAACAGCATTTCTTTTAATTAGTATTTTTGCTTGTGTTTCTTTCGCTACAGGGCTTACAGTGGTACAGTCTTCTGAATCTGGTCTTTCACTTGAGCTTAGTGCACCAGCACCAGAGTTCGGGTCAGTGACGATACAGGGAACAGAGTTTACCGAGGTTAGCATTTATGGCGCAGAAAATCTTGCAGAGGTGGGATTACCATCTCTTCCAGTTTACAGAACATGGATTGAGATTCCAATAGGAGCAGAAGTTATCGCTACTGTTTCTAATTCTATTATTGAAACTATCAGTTATGACGGCGCAGCTGTTGTTCCTGGTATCGAGAGTGTTTCAAAAGACAGACCAAGAGATTCTTATACATTAGCTTTTGATAGTGATGTTTATTCTGAAGGTTCAGCTTACCCTCAGAATTGGGTAAGAATTGTTTATGCCGGCGGTATGCGCGGTCATAATCTTGCTCTTGTAGAGGTTACTCCACTTGTCTGGAATTCAGATCAGAATTCTTTCTCACATCTTACCCAGGCAGAGATTACCCTTGAATTCCAGGGTGGCGATCTTGCCGCTTCTTATGAACAGGCTTCCAGACTTTCCACACCAAGGTATGAAGAAATTTTACAGAATACTCTTTCAAACTATGGTACTTTCGGTGGCGGTGTCGATACAGGCCCAGGTAAGTATCTTATCATTGGTCACAGTGATTTTGTTGATACTGTTATGGATGATTTTGTTACACACAAGCAGGCGCTTGGTAATGAAGTAACAATGGTTGATCTTTCTGTCACAGGTTCAAGTGCTGATGAAATTCGCACTTACATTCAGGCAGCAATAAACAGCGGAACAGTTTATGTTCTTCTTGTTGGAGATACAGCATTCCTGCCTGGTGGATCTGCCACAGCTTACAGTGGTGTTACAGATCTTTATTACGCATGTCTTGACGACGGTGGATGGATTCCCGATGCATTCTTAGGCCGTTTCAGTGTTACAACTGCCGCTGAATGTAATACAATGGCTCAGCGAGTAATTGATTATGAAAGTTCCGTAGGTGTTTTAAGCTGGGTTCAGAATGCAATGTTTATTGCATCTGTAGACAACTATAATATATCAGAAGGCACGCATAATTACTGTATTGATACATACCTGGAGCCTCTTGGTTATAACACACTTACTGTTTATCCAAATTCAGGTGGAGATGCTGCCCAGGCTGTTACCGGTATTAATTCAGGTCTTTCCATGCTTACCTTTAGTGGTCATGGATCAAGCACAAGCTGGGCTGATATGAGTTTTAGTCAGACATATTTTAATCAGCTTACCAATGAAGATATGTACCCAGGTGTTTTGAGTCATGCTTGCAATACTGGTGAATACAGTGTAGGTACATGTTGGGGCGAAACCTGGACTCGTACTGCCAATAAGGGTGGTCTCTGGTTCTGGGGCTCGGTTCCTAGTTCTTATTGGGATGAGGATGATTATCAAGAGAAGGGTGAATACGAATCCTTCTTGGGCAATAGTGTTTACTGGCCTAAGGGCTTCCTTAATCAGGGTCTAATGGCTGTCTGGGCTGCTTATGGCGGCGCTGGAAGAACACAGTATTATTTCGAGGCTTATACATTGTTCGGTGATCCAAGTGTAATCATGAAAACTTGGCCAATGACTGGTATTGAAGAACAGAGCGGTGGCATTGTTACAGCACCTGTTTCAGTATCAGTATCGAATCCTGTTTACGGCAGCGCACCTGTTGTTGTTACAGGAATCAACGGTCCAGCCACACTTGAGATTTTTGATGTATCCGGTCGTGTTATTGATACACCATTCTCAGATAACCTGAATGGTTCATCCATGTTCACTTGGGACGCTAGTTCCATGTCAACTGGTGTTTACTTCATGCGTCTTACTCAGGGTGGCAATATTGCTACTGCAAGAGTCAGCGTTATCAGGTAATCTGTTTTTTGTAAAAGAAGCGGCTCAGGTTCAACCTGGGTCGCTTCTTTAGTTTTTCTTTGTATAACAAAACAGGCCCGACAAAAGTCGGACCTGCACACTACTACAGATATAAATAAAACTAAAGAACTTGTTCGAGTTCTTTCTTTCTTTTCTTAACCTGAAGCCGAACATTACCAAGACTGGCAGTGTTGGCTGCAACAACAGCAAGAATAGCATCTTGACCGATGGCTGTCATTACAATAACACCATTATCATATTCCATCATTGCCTGGGTAAGAGCGCCAACACCAAGCTCTTTTCCAACACTTTCAGCAGATCCAAGACCTGTAGAAACCATTGCACCAATTGCATCAACATCAGCCCCAGCTCCTGCAACTGCATCGATAACGAAACCATCACGCCCAACACAAACTGCGGCGTCAATTCCATCTACCTGCACAAGTGCAGCAAGAATTTGATTACTGTTCATTTGAAGTCCTTTCTTTTTCGAGATACACATAACTTATACTATCATAATCAGCTATCAGTATATACGCAATAAGTACAGCGCTGATAGGAATTGGCAAAACGTTAAATTCTGTAAATATAAAGTTACTTAAGTGCCAGCATAGCTGACTCAATTTTTCCTTCATTTAAAAATACAATAGCAAATCTTAATTTTGCGATTTCCGGGCTATCTGGGTTCTTTTTTTCTAATTGTTCTATTCTACGAAGAGCAGCGGTTTTTAGAGCATCAATTTGACTGTTAACGGTAGTTGCACTTTCTATTTGATGCCTAGATTGTTCAAGGGTGGCAGTCTTTTTCGATTTAACCGGTGCTTCCTCGATTATTTCTTCAGTGATTTCATCTGTCTTATGGTGTGCTCTTTTTTCTTCAATTGCCTGTTTGAAAATTAATTCATCTTCAATATCTTCACTCTGAAGTTGTTCCAAATCTTCAGAAACAGATAGTTCCTCAGGTGCAACAGGTACTTTAACTTTTTTGGATGAAATCGGTTTTTTGATTATTTTCGGTCTTTCTTCTTCAAATTTATCTTCGTGATCAATATCAACAACTATGTATGGAGAAAGCGTCTCTTGGTTTGTTTCAATTTTTTTATCTGAGTTTAACTCAGATGCTGGAGTATCAGTTTCCTTGCTTGAAATAGGAACTTGCGTTTTTCCAAATCCTACAGGATTAAGAAGATTCATTGAGTTAAGAATACCGGCTACAGTTTCTAAGGAGATGCCACCCTTAGATGGTGACGCAAGAAGATTAGCAAGAACTGCTCTGCCTGCCGCCTTTAGCGTTCTGATGTTTTGAGACACTTCCGTGGCCATGTATTTTATTATTTCAGGCCCAGGGCCAAATCCGGTGGAACTAAACATTCTTTCCAAAATTGTAATTCTTCCTGGAAGATCGATTTCTCGTAGTTCAACAGAAATACCGGAAGATATTCTTGAGAAAAAAGTACTATCAAAATCTTGCATATTTTCAACTTCAGAATTTGAACAGAGAACAATTGCACTTTTCCCATGGGGCATTCTGTTAAAAACAGAACACAAGAAATGTTGAAATTCTATATCTCCTTGAACAAACTGCAGATCGTCAAGAAGAAGAAAATTATGGCTAGTGATCCAAGAAAGAAGTTGGCTTTCCTTGTTGGTTTTAACGCAGTATCTATATCCCATCTTTAAATCATTTAAGTTAAGAAAAAGAGTATTTTGTCTGGATGTGGACGCAATTGCAGAAAGAAGATGGGTTTTACCCTGACCGGTTCCTGCGTGGAAAAGTATAGGAGAAATACTTTTCCAGATCCTTGGAATAAGAGAAACCGTTCTGGCCAGTTCAATAGCGTAAGAGTTATCATCAGTTACAACATAGTTCTCAAATGATCGTTCTCCCGGGGGGATGGAAGCCAACAAATCGGTAAATCTGTCATCATCTTCCGGATTGTCTCCGGGGAATGCTGGAATTGCTTCAACACCACCTTGGTACTTAGCAAACTGGCAGATTTTCCTTGCAGTAGGCTCAGAGATATAACCTGAATCAGCACACATTTGCATAAATTCAACAAAATGAAGGCGACTTTCAGGAGAATCAATTTTGTGCTGGTCAGTCATTCAAAATCTCCAGACCACTGGCCTGAAGGGCTCTGATGAATTTGCCCAGTTCTATGTTAAGTACACCCATCCTTGTGCTTTTAGCAACTATAATAACTGTGGTAATTTTATCACTCAAACCGGCGATGGCCAAGGTAAATTCAGAATCTTCAATAAATGTTTTGCCCACAGCTCTTTTGGGATAATCTCTTATGAAGCTTTTCACAGGAATAAGCATAGGATTAACTTCGCTTAAAAAATCCTCTTCAAATTCTGATTTTGCAATAATATGACCATTTGAATTGATTAAGAATGAACCTAAAATAGAAGATGACTCCTTCATTATAGATTGAGGCAAAAGAATTGGTTCAGGTGGTTTGGCTGCAGCTTCGGCAGCTGCTTGGGCTGCCTCTTTTGCAGCTTCCTTGGCAGCTAAAAGTCTTTCTTCCTCTTTTTGCGCTTTTTCTTGGGCAGCAAGTTCTTTAGCTGCCTGTTCCTGTTCATCCTTTAGTTTTTTGCGCTCGTCCCGCTCCTTTAATGCCCACATAAGAGTGTTTTGCAAATCCTGTTTGATAGTAACTTTATCGGAAGTACTGGTGGAATCAAAAACAAAATCACCATCATCCCAGTCTATTACCTCAACAAGAGCTTCTTTGCCGGTGATCTCACCTAATTCAGCATGAAGAAGTTTTCCTTTTATGTAAAAGAATTCTGCTTTTTTATCATTTTGTTCGAGAACCAGTTTTCCAGTAAGATGATTTGTTCCTGGAAGCTGCAAGAGAGCTACAACACCAAATTCACTTAAATTGCCATTAAAGGCCATAAAAAATCAGACTCCTCTCGTTGTGTCAGTGGATTAGTCCATTTGAAAGTTCTTTATTACTTCTTTACTTATTAGCTGAAGAGTTTTCATTACTCCTTTCCCGGAGGTAGCAACAGATTCAGTAACAATAAGATCTTCTGGAAGTTTAAGGGTTCTTTCTATCTCTCCCAATGGAATGATTTCGTCAAAATCTCTTTTGTTGTATTGCAGTACTATGGGGAAAGTGTCAAGATTTACTCCAAAACTATCTAGATTGACCATCATTCTTTTGTACATGTCAAGATTGTCTTCTAATTTCTCCACATTTGAATCAGCTACGAAAACAACACCATCGGCACCTTCAAGAATTATTTTTCTGCTTGCTTCATAATAAACCTGACCGGGTATGGTGTAAAGGTGAATTTTTAGAGAAAATCCCTGAACGGAACCAAGGGAAACAGGGAAAAAGTCAAAAAATAGAGTTCGTTCTTCTTCTGTATCTAGGATGATCATGTCACCTTTATATTTATCAAAAATCTTTTTGTGAATAAAGAGAAGATTTGTGGTTTTTCCACTCATGCCTGGACCGAAGTAAACAATTTTAAAAACAAGCTGTTTGTTGTTTAAATCAAGATGTGGCATCATCATCCTCTCCGATGACGAAGATCCGGTCAATAAGATTAAGAGCGTATTCTTTAAAGTCTGGTATTGAGATGTCTTGTATGGCGTCTTTTTGGTCTTTTTTATCTTTTGTGAGCAATCTAATAAGTTTTGGACCCATTTTTTTTGCAGCAAAACGAACTCTTCCAATTCTTGAATAATCTTCAAAAACGATTACCATCATGCTTTTTTCGCCTATAAGGGAAATATGAATGTGTCTTTTTTCGCCTTGCTGAAGCAGAATCGAGAATTGCTCTTCGCCGACAATATTGGCTACTTCTTTGGTGGCAGAGAACATTCCTGCAACAAGGGCTGCAAGAGCAGTTGCGTTGAGTTTAGCGCCGCCCCCAGCCTGCCCGAGGCAGATACCGTGTCTGCTGATAAGTAAAGCAGTTAACGCTTCTGTTTTTTCTACCAGTTCGCTTAGAGTTTCATTTATGGTTCCATCGGTTACAGGTAACTCGCTCATGAATCCTCCCTTTAATGTAAATTATATACCATACGATTATCTATGTTATTTGCTTCCATGTCCACCCCTAGTTGAAGAGAAAATGAAAAAAAAAAGGGTACTCTCTGAATAAAGAACAGAAAGTACCCAAGTATATATCTATCTAGACTTTAGAGTATGGCTTCCAAGTCACGCTTTCGCTTTTTCACTTGCATTCGAACATTTCCAAGGCTTGCACTTTCTTCTGCAACAACAGCTAGAATTGCATCTTGTCCTATTGAAGTCATAACAATAACGCCATTACTGTATTCCATCATTGCCTGGGTAAGATTGCCGACTCCAAGTTCTTTACCAACACTTTCCGCGGAACCAAGGCCTGTTGAAACCATTGCGCCAATTGCATCCACATCAGCTCCTGCTGAAGCAGCTGCATCAATAACGAAACCATCACGACCAACGCAGACGGCTGTGCTTACGCCATTAATGGCAGTGAGCGCCATAAGAATGCTTTTTGTATTTGACATATAGTACCACCCTTATTTAAGTAATTGTAGTTGAATTAATGAGGCTCTGTCACCTTCAGGGGCAATGTCTTTGATCCTGGCTCTGACCCCAAGATTTTTCTCGCAAATAGCAACCATTATTCCAGCAAAAGGGCAAGCGAATGGAGGAATTCCCTCTTCCTTTAAATGCTGTGTAAGTTCCCAGAATGAGCAACCCTTAACATGTATATCTAAAGATTCGTCTGTTGCCTCAAAGGATATGTCTTCACAAAAACCCAATTCTTTAAGTAGGGTTGCAACCTTAACCTGAATTACGTCTATGTCGTTTGAATCAATTTCGCCAATGCCAAGGGCAGTGAGTTCTTTAAGCATATCAGGTCCTGCTTGGCGCATAACAGCAGCCGCACTACCTCCAACTGCTCGGTGTAAGGCTTTAGTAAAAGCATAGAGTAACGCGTTAGTACCCAGTCGATCTACTTTGTCCTGTGACATATTTTCTCCTTGAAATTTTGTTTTTCTGATCCGTGGAGCATCGTACCTGCTCTAGAATTTCCAGAGATGGTTTATATGCGGTTTAGAATCCGCCAAGAAGAAGACTATAAAAGTGGTAGGAAATGTAGTCAACATTGGAAATTAACAATAACACAAGAAATTATTAGAATAAGTAAAAAATAAATAACTACTAAAGCACTAGGAAATAAAACATACAGAGATAGTATGAATAAGCTGCGTGTCGCAACAGAGGATAAAGTTGATAATAAAAAGACAAAGATGGGTCGGTTTTGAAAAAGTAAAATTAAATGAATTCAATATTGAATAATTTATACTGAAATAGTACAAATTTTGAAGAAGGAATAAAAGGAATGATAATATCAAATTATAAGCTATAGACGAAGGATGCAAATGATGAAAATATATTAATGCTTTTGCTAATTTGTTGAGTGGTAACAATAACAGCCAAAGGCAGTAGCATGTAGTTTTAATTGAGAATAAGCATAAAGAAAAAAAAAAGCAGTTTTGCGAAGAATTAAGATAAGATCAAAGAATATTTAGATAATATTGAATTTAAATAGGGCATTTAGCAACTATATGCAAAATGCCCCATTGTTTTATTTTGATCTTTTATAAAATCGCTTCTAGGTCGCGCTTTCTTTTCTTCACTTGCATCCGTACATTTCCAAGACTGGCGTTTTCTTCTGCAACCACTGCAAGAATTGCATCTCTTCCGATTGCAGTCATAACAATAACACCGTTTTTGTATTCCATCATTGCCTGGGTAAGGTTACCAACTCCAAGTTCTTTACCCACGCTTTCTGCTGAACCAAGACCAGTTGAAACCATAGCGCCAATTGCATCCACATCTGCGCCTGGTGACGCGGCAGCGTCGATAACGAAACCATCACGCCCAACGCATACGGCGGTACCTATGCCATCCACTGCAGTAAGAGCCATAAGAATATTTTTTGTATTAGCCATTTCCAGCACCCCTTACTTGTGAAGTTCTAAGTGAATGAGCGAAGCTCTTTCACCCTCTGTAGTTATTTCTTTAATTCTGGCTCTTACACCAAGATTTTTTTCACAAAGAGCTACAGCTATACCGGCAAAAGGACAGGCAAAAGGTGGAATACCCTCTTCTGCAAGACCCTGTGTGAGTTCCCAGAAGGAGCAACCTTTTACATGAATTTTAAGGGAATCGCCTTCTTCTTCAAAAGAAATATCATCGCAAAATCCAAGTTCTTTTGTTAACTTACCAAGGTTTTCTTCGAGCACATGGATATCATTAGAATCAAGCCCATTGATTCCAAGAGCACCGAGCTCTTTCAAGATATCAGGTCCTGCCTGACGCATAACAGCAGCAGCGCTGCCTCCAACTGCTCTGTGAAGAGCTTTGGTAAAAGCATAAAGCAAAGCGTTTGTTCCCAGTCGATCAATTTTTTCCGGTGCCATAAAGTATCCTCCCTTTTTTCAAATAATACAATGCAACTCTGTGATGCATCCTTCAATTAATCACAAATTAAAAGCACTAAGGCTTGCCAGTCAACACGCACATAAAGCCTAAAGGTAAACCATTGCATGCCAGCAATGTAAAAAAAGATAGTAAAATAGTATACAAATTCGGAGGTCAAAATAGATAAGGCAAAATCAAAAATTTTTCTATTTTAAGATTATTTTCATTTTTAAATACCTGTCTTACCACGAACGCTAATTTGTATAATAGCACTTGTGGGATTCATCTATGGAATGAATTGAAATATGGGTTGTATACAAAACAAGCGTTGTTAACATGGAGTTTGCAGGTTTGTTTGAAAGGGGTTCAATGTGTTTAAGAAAACAGTTCTAATAATGGTATTTTCACTTTTAGTAGTTACCGGTTGTTCGCTTCTTGGAGGCGGAGGCTTAAAAGATGGAGATATTGTAGAGGCAGATCTTAGTCAGGGCATTAATATTGAAGCTCTTCTGCCTAATGCAGAAACAGTATTGCTTGTGGCTGGAATTGCAGTTGAAGATGATTGGCCAGCTCTTGAGTTTGAATTAAAAGCTGGTGATGGAGTATCTCTTTTTGTAGAGGCAGAAGATATTGATCCGGTAATGGTTGTATTGGATGAACAGGATAATGTACTAACAATTGGTGATGACTGGGATGAAGAACTTGATGCTTTTGTTTCTTTGAATTCAGTAGGTGACGGTGTTAGAGTTATTGTTTTTGACATTTCTGGGGATGATGGAACATTTCTTCTAGAGGTTGGTTCCCCTGAAAGTTATCAGTGGTTCCTTGAAGTAGATGAAGAGTATGAATTTTTTATTCTTGAAGACAAAGAAAATGATCAGTGGTCTGACCTGCTTGAAGATGTCAGTGATCTTTACCGCGATAGCTGGGAGACATGTGTTGTGCTGCCTCTTGAAATTACCGGAGAGAAGTGGGTAAAAATAGCAGTAGAGTCTGATGTGGACTGTATAATGGCTATTCTTCTGGTAGATGATGATGAATTGCAGTACATAGATTTTGATGATGATACTGACGGTGTTAACCCTGTTTTTTCAAGCACATTGGTTTCTGGAAATTACATGGTAATTGTTGACTCTTACAGTGGGTCTGAAGATGTAGAATTTTATCTTACAGTCGAAGAACTTGATATTGATGAGATGACAGTTGACATAGTAATTGTTAATCAGATTGATGAGTGGTTTGGCGGAGTATTTTCTGAAGCGGCTTTTGTAATGAGTTACTGGCCAGAAGCTGGCGATTATTATGGCATTCTTCCGGAAGAGCGGGCTCTTGTTTTTGAATTTGATATAGAAGAATCTGGTTCGTATATATTCGAAGTAGAATGCAGTGACGATACAAAAATGGCTATTGTTGATAGTGAAGGCGTAATGATAGATTACAATGATGACAATCCTGATGGTGGGCTGGATCCAATGTTAATTCTTCAGCTTTCTCCTGGATATTACAGTGCAATTGTAGTGCCTTATGGTGATAATTTTGAGTCTGAAGTAAATTTCCGTTACAGCATTGACGCTGTTTTTGAAAGAGAATTGGGAACTGTTCCTACGGAAGAGCTTTTCAGAATGTCTTCAAACCTGTATACAAGCATGATGTTTGAATCTGGAAATACTTATGAAATTTTCGCTGAAAGTGAAGACATCGATCTGACACTTACAGTTGTAGACCGTGAAGGCATTGAGTACTTCAGTGATGATGATGGTGGAGACTTTAATCCATATCTAGTAATTGAATGTAACCGAGCAAATTCCGGCCTTTGGGAAATTGATCTTGAAGCCTATTCTGGTGAAGTTCTTAACGGTGAAGTTTATTTTGTTGTTAGAGAAGAACAGTCAACAAGAAGAGAAGACTCTGCACGGATAGCTTTGTAAGAAAAACAATAAAAAAACCCGGATAATCTCCGGGTTTTTTTATACATTTACGATTATTCCGTGATGAAGAAAAACCAGTTTTGCTTCCACTTTCCCTTTGTATAAATTCCTGATTGTGCTGGCATACATTAGTTGTTTCTCTCGATAATTTTCTGTGGCTATAACCGGATCTTCTCGATCAGTTTTGTAATCAATAATTTCAATAACATTGTTTCTTCGTAATAGCAGATCAATGTAATACTGCTTTCCTTCAACAAGAAGAGCATACTCTTTCCCAAGTATTTCCACATCATTAAGATTGTATATGTCAAAAAATTTCATGGCAAGTGTTATAGCTTCATGGGGAAATTCTAGTGTATTGTATAATTGCTTTTTGTTGTTTTCTAACCATAGTTTAGGTTGTTTGAAGTTTATAAATTCAAGTATGCTATGAGCTTCAGTTCCAAGCTGCATGTATTTGTTCTGATTTATTTGGACTGTCGGCAGGTTTTCCGGGTACAGTAACTGAAATTCACTGGTTATACTAATGTTGTTAATCGTAGAGCTTTTTGCCTCATTTGAATTTTGCGAGTCATCAAAAATAACAGGTGTATCGGTGAAAAACCCATTAGAATTATTCAGAGCATTGTTCAGTATTTCCGCAGGAGAGTTGTTTTTGATTTTTTCAGGAATGAATATGTCTAGTTTCTGCCTCGGTCTGGTTACTGCTACATAAAGCAATCTGCGGAATTCCGCGTGACTTCTGGATTTTGTTCTAACGGTTAAGTCAGGATAATTTGCTGTAAATCCACCGGCCAATTTAATTCCCGCAGACAATTTCCGTGGGTTGGTCAGCACAGAGGAAACAGTATTTCTAAAAGAATTTCCAGGATTAGCTAGAATCACATGTTTCCATGCAAGGCCTTTGGCTCTGTGAATAGTGGTAAGTGTAACCACACCAGTATGATTTTCTGGCGGAGCGGAAGGTTCTTCAGCACTCATAGGTGCAAGGCCCGTGAGGGTTTCAAGAAGAAGGGCATAATCGGAAGCATCATGGGCAGTTTCTAAGATAAATCTAAGATTACCTAATCTTCGGGTGACCTGATAGCCACTTTCTTTTACAACGGTTAGGATGCAACTGTTTATAAACAAAGTTTCAACAAACGGACCAGGTGGCAGAGAAACTCTTACTTCTCGTAGTTGGTTAATAAAGTCAAGAGCTTTTTGTATGGTGTCAGATTTAGAACCTGAATTCCAAATTGTAATTTCCCTATCATTGATGCCAAAAAATATAGATCTGAGTGTTTTAATCAAAGCAAATTTATCAGAAGGATTAAGTAGAGCTCTTAATAACCAAGCGGTATCTTCAACCTCCCTTCTTGTGTGAAAATCACGGCTAGCTTCAACCCTGTAAGGGACTTTTTGCTTATCAAGTTCCTGAATCAATTCGTCTAAATGTGTTTTGGTTCTGAATAGAATAGCAGTTGAAGCAGGATCAGTAATTAAATCAACAATAGCCTTAGCCTGAATAACCGCCATTTGTCCTGCTTTTACATCAGGTAGCCGGTGTACTGTTACCCCTTCACCTTGAACGGCGCCTGGTCTAGGTTCAATTGGGCTATAATCGCATGAAAATGGTATTTCATCTTCCGGTACTTCTTTGAACAACTGAGAACCAAAGGAATTAACAAAATTAATTATAGAAATTTCACTGCGGAAATTCACAACAATTGTTTCTGAAAGGGCATTTCCTTCTTCTAGTTTTGAAAGAGTGTCTTTGTAGGTTTCTATATCAGCCGATCTCCAACCGAATATGGATTGCTTGGGGTCGCCTACAACGGTGAGTTTTTTTTCCATACCGGATTTTTGCAAAAGATTACGAAACAGTTTTACCTGAACAAGGCTTGTATCCTGAAACTCATCTATGAAAATATGACTGAATTTTGCATTTAACTCGGCTCTAAGTTGTGGTGATCCTGTCACGGCAGTAAATGCTTTGTAAAGAAGATCGTTGAATGACAGCCTTGTTGGATCTTTGTCCCATATAGCTCGTAAATGGTTAACAAATGGAATAACTAGTTTATCAACAGCGGGAAGAAGTGGTATCATGTTGCTGTAACCAGTGATATCTTTAAGGCCGGTACTATTGTATGTTTTTAAGGTTAGCTTGATGTCAGCTAAAGATTCTTTCCCACCCCAGTTACCTGCAGAGCCAGAGCGAAGGTTGATTTTTACAGGTAATTGATCTTTAATATTGAAAGAATCAACGGTTTTCTGAATATTAGTTAACAACTTATCTGAGCTATTTGTACACTGAAGTAAAATCAAATCAATTTCATTCTTCCAAAAATCTTTTGTTTCCTCAAGGCGCAGAACGGTATTCCCTAGGGGTTTTGAATTTAAAAACCACCTATGGTTCTCTATTTCACCTGCTATTTCTAGTAGTTTTCCAGTTCCTGCCTTTTTTAAAGAATCAGCGCTTTCTCGTAAAACATCTGGGTTTGCATCAGATAAAAAAAGATCCCAGAAAATTTCCAATTCAGATTCACTGAAGTGAGTGGCTTCCATGGAGAAATCTGGAGCACCCTTGCACAAATGAAAGAATTCACGAAGAATTTTAGAGGCAAAGCCGTGTATTGTTGTTATCCAGGCTTGATCCATTGTTCTTCTTTGTTTTGTGGTGAGTTTTTCTCTTATTCGCATTCGTAATTCACTGGCAGCAGCTTCAGTAAATGTAACAACTGCGAGTTGTTCCAGAGGTATTCCGCTGTCCACAAGGGCTTTAACTCTGTCTGTCAGCAAAGTGGTTTTGCCTGTACCTGCGCTGGCTTCAACTACCACGCTTCTTGAATTTTCATTTCTAATTGATTCACGAATTAATTTATCTGAAATCATAACTTGCCTGATTTATTTGTTTCAGGGAAAATACCATTTCGAATAGATTCTACTATTTCAATAACGCGATTTTCAAATTCAGGATTTAAATCCTGAAGTTCCATATTGGTCAGAGATTTAAAAGTGATAGTTCCATTGCTTTCCATGTAAATATACGTAACTTCTGAAATATTAGAAAAACCATTTTGAAGGGCTAAGTTTCTGTAAAAAGGCAACTGGAACAGATTCTTTTTCAATAAGTTACCGGCAGTGATGGTTTTGGGTTTTCCTGTTTTTAAATCTGCAAGAATGTATTTACCGTTTATGTCAGTAAAAATAAGATCAATTCTGCCTCCAGCTTCAAAACCAGCAATGGTTCCGTTAAGCTTTTTTTCACTGAATTGGAAGGACCATCCTTTTTTTTCAAGATTAGAAACAAGTGATTCAATACCTTTAACCAGGTGGTTCATCCATATTTCTAATAAAACATCTGAACCTAGGTTTGCAGATAGATTATGCTCTTTACAGATGTCTCTTACCACGTCAGCCGGAGAGGTTTGCTGCTTTAAAACAGCTTCTACGCATTTGTGAACAATATTGCCCCTGGTTCTTGGGTCAGGGTCGGATCTTACTGGAAATTTTTCTAAATCACTAATATCCCAAATTTTTTCTAGAAGGAAAGAAAATGGGTCATAGGCGTAACTTTCCAGGGCGGTAGCGCTAATTTTATTAAATGGAAAAAGCCCAGGCCCAATCATTCCAGAGTAAACTGCGTTTTGTGATGGATTTTCAGGGTCAAAAAGAAATCGTTGCTTTTGACATAAAGAGGATGAATTTAGAAATGCAGGATTTTGAGGAATAGAAAGAGTGTATTCAGGTGAATCAGATACGGTTATAGGCTTCAGAGGGGAACTTTTCTCTAATAGAGAAGCCAGGAATGGAGAAATAGTTACAGGCTTGCCTGAAGAATCAGAAGTACGACAGATTATTGAAACGGTTTCTTGAGCGGCTTCAAAAAGTTGTCTTAACAAAAAAGCCTGTTCAATTTCACGGGTCTCGGGGGATGGAAGCTGAAGTTGTTTTTTTACCTCAATAGGCAACCTTGGATCATTAACCGGTGGTCTAGGGAAATTGCCTTCTTCCAAGCCGGTTATTACTATAGCTTTTTTTTGAATACCTCGGGCTTTTTCCGGAGAAAGAATAAAAATGCCATCTTTTGACCCAGGAGATAGGTCAATAGAATAATCTAAAGCCACTTTGAGCATCTGAGAGAAAACAGGAAAAGAAACGGTATCATGAGAAACAAATAGATTTTTAGAAAGTACTTTTTCTGTAAAAATTGAAGGAATGCAGTTGTCAGTAAGAGTATTTAGTAAGCTGATTAAAGATTTTAAATAATACTGTGGGTTTGAGTTTTCAGGGAGTTCTTCAAAATATACAGTTAAAACTTCAGCAAAAGGATAACCGGTAATTCGAAGAGCTGTGAGCCCGAAACGGGCTCCGGTTTTTGACGCGGAAAGGGCATAAGCAGTTGCGTCTGGTGTGTCTTTCATAGTGATACAGCCGGTAAGTAATAATTTTTCTATGTTTTTGTGGTGAAATCTGTTGTGATCCAATTTCAAAAGACCTATCATAAGATTGCCTAAAGGCAAATCTGAGGCTTTTACGGTTAATGGTGCAGCAACTGGAATTGAAGCTAAATACAGTTGTTCTAAGAGCTTAACTGTGTCATCACCGGTAGATATTATGGCTATGTCATTGCTTTTGTATTTTTGCCTCAATGCAGATATTTTATCAATCACAGCTTTTGAAAACCCAGTTCCAGACCCTGAAAGTAGTAGTTCTATGTTTTCAGTATTGGCACAAGTTTTGTTTGTAAGAAGATTTTCTGCAAACTGTGCCAGGTTTGATAAAGGGTAATTTCCATCCACACGGTGCGTGCTATCGAAACCGAGTTCATTTAAGAAAGTCATTGTTCTTTGTGAGGTTTCCCGCCAAAAATGTGAAGGATGCACAGGAGAAAACCATAATATATCAGCAGTTTTTGAAAGATCTTTCAGATATTTTCTTTGACCGGGGTTCAGATCATAAAAGCCGTAAAAAATATAAGTCTTGTACCTTTGAGGATTCTCCGGGCCCTTCTCGAACAGAGAATGTGGGTTTCCCGGGAGCAACTGTTTTCTAAGGGAAAAATATCGGGTAAAGATTTTTGATGTATTCAGCACCTCTTCATGAAGATTTTTAGTAGAACAGGCAATAACATCAAACATATCCGCATATACACCCATGTCAATCAGTCGTTCAAAAAAGTCTGAAGCGGCTTCAGCACTTTCAGGTTTGTACCCAGCCAAACATGCAAGTGCTATCTGTTGCGGTTTGGTAACAGAAGGCCCCAGTGGGGAAATGGTTAAGACTTTTGCAAGAGCCGGAAATCCTGGAAGAAATTGAGCTCCTATTACATCATTATTTACTTTTCTCATCAGATGTTCTGCTAAGCTTTGACCTGCAGTGACAACGGCAATAGTGGTTTTGTTTTGTAGTGTTACGAATTGGGAAAGCCAAGCAATTTCAAGAGCACGCCAATGCCCTTGAAATACTTTACGGATTGCCATTACTTTTTGCCTGGTGCGCCTAACAATTTCCAAAGACGCTTTCTGTCTCTTGGCATTCTGTAGGTAGAGCCGCCTACAATAAGTCTGACTTTTTCAAGAGATACTCGTTCAAATAGAGGGTTATTGGGCCTAGGGCCGTATACGTCTTCGGTACATGCTTTTTCAGATCCCACAACAACAAGTGGAGTGATGGCTGCCTCAAGAGCTTTTTCAATAATTGCAGCAGAGCCAATCTTGTTAACAAAGTATGATTGTGTAACACAATCGGCACCTAGCACAGGTACGGCGCCTTCTTTAATAACACTAGCTACTCTTGAATCTGCAATAAGTTTAACTTGAAATCCTTGGGCCTTAAGAATTTTAGCACTTTCTTTTCCTTCTTCGCCCGGTTTCGAATGTGTTTGATAGATTAACTTTATACGATTTTTACGATGTTCAAGAGCGCGAAGAATTGTTCCACTGTTTGAGTGGCATAGAAGAACATTGTTTGAGTTTGCTAGACCTTTATAAAGCTGTATGCCCGATGCTGATGAATCGGTACGCACTTGTTTTTGTAGCTCTTTTGCGATTTCTTTCTGCTTGAAAATAGGCATATCTTGTAAGCGATTAGCTAGGTAATCAAGAGATATCATGTCTCCGGCCTTCTGGCGGATGACTTCAGCTAGGTCGTCACCCTTAAGATAACCAAGTACTATATGGTTTAGGACTTTTATGTATATTCCAGATGCACCGGATATTGTATCATTTGTAAGTTCGTCAATTAAATTACTCATACGAAATGGACTCCTTTCTCTAATTATGCCTCCTAATACGACAAGAAATGCCGGTCGTCAACTGCTTGTTACTAGAAATCGGTTGATGGCAGAAAAAGATCCCTCTAAAGTGTTGTCTCTAAAGCGCAAAGAAGCATACCTGCTTTTAGAGCTGGGGCAGAATGATTCTGCTGTAGCTGTGGCGACATCACTTGTGGAAGATAATATTGATTCAAGCCGGGAAAGAGCTTTCCTGGCAGATATTCTAACCAGAACTTTCGCATGGGCAGCAGCAGAGAAAGAATTTACTGAAGCTCATGGCTTATGCCTTCTTAGCGGAAAGAATGATAAAGCATTCTCTCTGGCGTCGGGCCCACTGTTTTTGCTTGCTGAGGCTCGAAAAGATTATCGAAAATGTTTTGAAGTCGCTCCAATTCAAGTATTGCGAAACAGGGCTCTTAGATTGTCAGGACAGAAGGTAGAGCTTAATGTTCTTCCATCTGCTTCTCCATGGCGGGAAATTGCAATTTTGGAGAATACAATAATAGGAGGTAATCCATTTGTGTTGCCTGGACTTCTCGCTGACTGGAACTGTGGAGAAGCCGAATGGAGATGGCGTTTTGTTTATGAAGCAGCAAGCCTTGCAATAGAGGCAGGTATGAGTGCTAAGCCATGGAGAAAGTATTTAAAGCAGACAACCGGTAGAATTCTTGACCCTAGATATTTCATTGAAAGAAAAGAACTAAAACGGTTGCTTAGCAAGGGTTTTGTTTACAAATAGATAAGGTGTTATCTTACGGTCTGTATTACTAGTTACGAAAGGACAAATAATTTGAAAAAAGCGTTGATAACCGGTATTACCGGTCAGGATGGCTCTTACCTTTCGGAATTGCTGCTTGAAAAAGGTTACACAGTTCACGGAATCGTGCGCCGATCAAGTAGTTTTAACCGCAGTCGAATTGAGCACCTGATTCAGGACAGTGACATTTACGGTGAAAAATTGTTTTTGCACTATGGAGATTTAACAGATTCAAGTGCTTTGAACAGAATCATAGAGAAAACAGCTCCTGATGAAGTATATAATCTTGCAGCACAAAGTCATGTGGGCATTTCCTTTAAAGTACCCGAGTACACATGTGATGTTGACGCCATTGGTGTTGTCAGGCTTCTTGATGCTTTACGGGAGACCGGAATGGCGGGAATCTCGCGGTTCTATCAGGCATCCACCAGCGAGCTTTTTGGATCAAGCCCTCCACCCCAAAGTCTTGATACTCCATTTAAGCCAAGAAGCCCATATGCAGCAGCAAAACTTTGTGCACACTGGATGGTTGTGAATTACCGTGAAGGTTATAATATGCATGCATCAAGCGGTATTTTGTTTAATCATGAGAGCCCTAGGCGTGGAGAAAATTTTGTAACAAGAAAAATTGCCAAAGAGGCTGCACGGATCAAAAAAGGTCTAAGTAACCGGCTATCTCTTGGAAATCTGGATGCAAAGCGTGACTGGGGTCATGCAAAAGATTATGTGAGAGCAATGCATCTTATGTTACAGCAACCGAAACCCGATGATTATATCATTGCAACTGGTGAAATGTTTTCTGTGAGAGATTTTTTAGAGGAAGCCTTTGGTTACCTCCAGCTTGATTGGCACGATTATGTTGTAAGCGATCCCCGATACATGAGACCAACCGAGGTCGATGCTCTTTGTGGAGACTCCTCAAAAGCAAGAAAAGTACTGGGGTGGAAACCTGAAATTAATTTCGCTTCCCTTGTAAGGGAAATGATTGATGCCGAGATGGCTCGGCTGAACTGATACTGGAGGAAAAAATGTCAGTAGTCAGACCTTTTAAAGGCCTTAGGCCAACTAGTGAATTTGCCGATAAAATTGCTTCCCCACCTTATGATGTTCTTGATTCGAAAGAGGCTCGTGATCTTGTTAAAGATAATCCTCTGAGTTTCCTTAGAGTTGTAAAACCGGAAGTAGATTTGGCTCCAGAGGTTGACCTTTACAGTGATGAAGTTTACCAGCAGGGAGCCAGAAATCTTCGCAGACTCATGGAAGATGGGCTTATGGTTCAAGACGATAAACCCTGTCTGTATTTTTACCGTCAGATCATGGGAGATCATTCACAAATAGGTCTTGTGGCTTCAGTTTCTGCTGAAGATTACGATAATGATGTTATTAAAAAACATGAGTTTACAAGGAAAGAAAAGGAAGAAGATCGTATCCGTCACATTGAAACACAAAATGCTCAGTGTGGTCCAGTTTTCCTAACTTACCCAGATCTTGGCGATCTTGATGTTATTCAAAAATCGGTATGCAATGGAGAGCCTGACTATGACTTCACCGCTGATGATGGGATTCAGCATACTTTTTGGGTTGTTTCAAATCCGGAAGACAACAACAAAATAAGTGACCTTTTCAAGACTGAAGTACCGTTTCTTTATGTAGCTGATGGCCATCACAGAAGTGCATCAGGTGCAATTATTGCAAACAGAAGAAAACAGGGTAATGCAGGTCATTCTGGAGACGAGGAATACAATTATTTTCTTGCAGTTATTTTCCCGAAAAGTCAAATGAAAATACTTGCATACAACCGTGCTGTTAAAGACCTTAAGGGTAGAACTCCACAGCAGTTTATCGAAGAGGTTTCTGGAAAATTCTCTGTACAGAAGACCGGTAAAAAGGATCCTTCAGCTAACCAGGAATTCAGCATGTATACAGATGGCGACTGGTATACCATTAAACCACTTGAAGGAACTTTCCCCGGTGATGACCCTGTGAAAAGTCTTGATGCTAGCATTCTTCAAGAGAATCTTCTTAATCCTGTACTTGGAGTAGAAAACCCTAGAACTGCTGCACACATTAAGTTTGTCGGCGGAATCCGCGGAACATCAGAGTTGGAAAAACTTGTTGATTCTGGCCAGTTCTCCGTTGCTTTCTCAATGTATCCTACTTCAGTAGATCAGCTTATTGCAGTTGCCGATAGCGGCAATGTTATGCCGCCTAAATCAACATGGTTTGAGCCCAAGCTTCGAAGTGGACTGGTTGTGCATGTTCTCTAGATATTTTTATGCTGCTTTGATTGCAGTTTTGGTTTTTACAATGATTGGATGCGGGAACCATCCCGCATCTGATTCTGTTAAAGCTTTTGTGTTTGCTATGTCTGATTCCTCGTGGTCAGATGCTTGGTTGATGCTTACTCCAGAAACCAGAGCAACATGGGATTCAACAGCTGTTGTTTTTCAACATTTTGGTTTTGCTGAAAGTTCTGTTTTTTTAGCTACTTTATCTGATTCTTTAACAGAGATAGAATTTGCTTCTATGGATGGTGAAATGCTTTTTGTTAAAATGGTTCAGAGTTCTCCTGAAACAGTTGGATTGTCCAACTCTGTTCGGGATGTAGAGGTTGTAAATACCAATACAGCTCTTGTTACCATAGCAACTTCTGAAGGCGATCAGATAATTCCCATGAAGCTTATTGAAGACAAGTGGTTATTAGATCTTACCCGATTGGCACCTCCGCCTGAAATTCAGGTTGATTAAAATGACAGGAGTTGTTTTTCTTTGATTAAGCAGTTTCAGAAAGATCTGAAAGACTCAGAGTACAAAAGAGCACAGTTTAAAAGCGTTCTGTTTTTTGCTTTAGGGGTTGTTGTTTTTACCATTGTTGCAGGTTTTCTTTTTAAGCAGGGTCCAACTCGGCGTCCTACTGGCCGTTCTGACATTGCTTACGATTTCCCGGCTGGTGAATGGTTTAATCCCTCAGTACCACTAAGTCTTTATGATGAATTGAAGGGTCATGTGGTTGTGGTTTTGTTCAACGACTTTAATACTCTGTCTGACCTTCAAGATCTAACTAATTTTAATAATTTGAGTCATTTTTTCAATGATCAATCTGTGATGTGCCTTGTGGTTACAGCAGGGCTTTCCGGCTCCACTACAGATTCTTTAATTACCCAGTGGCAGGTGGATTATCCTGTGCTTGCAGATCCTGACAGTATGGCTATGGCGGTTTTTGGAATCAGGGCACTCCCTGGAATTTTGGTAATTGATACTAAAGGAAGAGTTGCAGCAAGGTATTACGAAGACTGGCAGAATATAGCTCTTGAACCTGTGATTCAGGATCTTCTTGATCAAGGAATGGCTACTCACTCTTTGGCTAATGAAAAGTATGTTCCATAATCTTAATAATTATAAATAACTGGAGAAAATAATGATACAACCACATGGTGGAAAACTGGTTAATAGAACAGTTACAAAGGATCAGCTTCCAGAGAATGTCAAAGTATTAACTTTGAATGAACGAGAAAAAAATGATTTGGAAATGATCGGTTGTGGTGCAATGAGCCCTCTTCAGGGTTTTATGAATTCAGCTGATTACAATTCGGTTATTGAAAAAATGCGCCTTGAAAACGGTATCGTTTGGACGCTTCCAGTTGTATTTGCTCTTAAAGCAGACGATCCTACAGTAACAGTTGGAGATACTGTTCTACTAAAATTCGAAGATAAAATTCGTGGTTCATTAAAAGTGGAAGACATTTTTTCTGTGAATCTTGATCATGAGGCAAAAGAAACTCTTTTAACTAATGATGAAAACCATCCTGGCGTACAGTATTTGAAATCCCTTTCAGGTACTTACATAGGTGGTTTGATCACCGCTCTTGATTTGCGTGATTCCGAACCTTTTAGAGATCATCGGTTGATTCCTGAAGAGACCCGTGTACTTTTTCAGGAAAAAGGATGGAATAGCATTGTTGCATTCCAGACTAGAAACCCCATTCATAGAGCTCATGAATACCTTCAGAAAGTTTCACTGGAAATGGTTGACGGTCTTCTTATTCACCCTCTTGTTGGTGCCACAAAAGCCGATGACATTCCAGCTGACGTGAGAATGCTGTGTTATGAGACTATTTTAGAGAAGTATTACCCAGCTGATAGAACAGCTCTTTCTGTTTTCCCAGCTGCAATGCGTTATGCAGGTCCCCGTGAAGCTGTTTTTCATGCTCTTCTTAGAAAAAATTACGGATGTACTCATTTCATCGTTGGAAGAGATCATGCAGGTGTTGGTGATTATTACGGAACATTTGATGCACAGGAAATATTTGATAACTTCACACCAGAGGAAATCGATATTATTCCTTTGAAGTTTGAGCATGCATTTTTCTGTAACAAGTGTGGTGGCATGGCAACTGCAAGAACCTGCCCTCATACTGGTGCAGACAGGGTTTTCTTGTCAGGCAAAAAAGTAAGAGCCATGTTGATTGATGGAATTCTTCCTCCTCCTGAGTTTACCCGTCCTGAAATTGCACAACTTCTTATGGAAGCTGCTCAGAAATAAAAAAAGCACTAAAAACGGCTGGAGGACTAAAATCCGTCAGCCGTTTTTTTGTATCAGTTGCTCTGAGAGCCATTCGGCCCTAAATCAGCAAACTACTGGTATAGAAGCCACAGTTCTGTTGAATTTGGTGGTTATGTATTTTGTTGTGTTGCCTCTTTTTACGTTCACCTAAAAACGACATTATCCATATTTATCAATCACAAGGGCTTGTTCGCAGGTAATGTTTGTAATTTGCCCTATTTCATGAATCAGCCTGGGATACCGGTTTGGTTATTGCTCGGATCTGTTCGGAGAATTATCAGAGGTTTCTGCGACAGCACCATCAGAGCATTGTTCGGATTTGGTCGGGGAATTGACACCGTATTGTACAAATGGTACATTATGTACATAGCCTGAAAGAAGGAAAAACTTATGGCCTTTACCATTTCGACCGCAGATGCTAGGATGAATTTTTCAGATATTGTTAACAAAGTTGCATATGGTAATGAATCAGTCGTTTTGACACGTAGGGGAAAGAATATTGCCGCTCTGATTTCAATGGAGGAACTTGAGTTGCTTCAGCGGATTGAAGATTACCTCGACATCGAAGATGCAAACATGGCTATTTCAGAACAGGGAGAGAGTATCTCAGCAGAAGACACATGGAAAATACTGGGATTATAATCTATGGAGTATTCTGTCGAATTCAGACCTGCTGCTTTGAGAAGCATGAAAAAAATCCCCAAAAGGGTTTTGGTGCGAATCAAGAAGAGGATTGAAAAGTTAGCCATTCTACCGCCTGATCCTCAAATTACTAAGATTAAAGGGAATAACCCATATCACAAAGTCAGATGTGGGGATTACCGTATCCTCTATGAAGTACATGGGAATGAATTGTGTATTCTTATTGTAAAAGTAGGACACAGGAAAGACGTTTACAGAAATCTTACACATTCGAATTAGTTTAGATTCTACGGTATTATCAAATAGTGAGTCTTTTACGCATAAATAATAAATTAGGGTTGTGGAATTTACCAGAATATCGCCGGTTCATTTGAATTTATGAAACCAGTGGCAAATTGCCAGCCCAACAGCAGCCATCACCGGCGCGGTTTGACTGCTTCAATAGTCGCGGAAATGACATACTCGGCAATCTTGCTGCCAGGCATCCAATTTCGGATGAATTTTCTACTTTCGTCTTTAGGTCTAATCTCTATAGACTTAAATCCAGCATCTTTGAGCATAACTTCTATATCTGTGATTAGTGATGCTCCGCCCATGCAGCCGGTGACTAACGCTATATCTTCCCTCAAATGTTTTGGTAATTCGGCAGTAGCTACGATATCTGAAATGGCAAGACGCCCACCCGGTTTTAGCACGCGATATGACTCTTCAAACACTTTGGACTTTTCAGGGGATAGATTAATGACACAATTAGAAATAATAACATCAATCAGACCGTCTGCGACTGGTAAGTTTTCTATCTCACCAAGGCGAAACTCCACATTCTTATAACTCGCCTTCTCAGCATTTGCTCTTGCCTTACTCACCATTGTTTGTGTCATATCAACACCTATTACTGTCCCTGTTTACCCACTTCATTAACGGCAAGAAAGCAGTCAAAACCACCGCCACTACCCAGGTCAAGGACAGTTTCACCGGGGTTTAAAGAGGCTATTGCCTTTGGATTACCACAACCTAAGCCCATATTTGAACCATCAGGGACTTGATTTACATCTGAGCTTGAATAACCACGTTCTATTGATGTGCTTTTTGCATCAGAACATCCGCAACCAGGTTTTCCGACTTCTGCAATTTTACTGTATTTAGCACGTACTACTTTGCGGAGATTATCATTTTCTAATCTAGTCATAGCATATCTCCTATTGTTAGGGTAAGAAGTATAACGCCTGGGCTTAGCTGATTGTAAAAGAAGCTACTCACTCACTGGCAAAATTCAGCTACAGCCCATTGTCAAATTTTTTTTGCCTAAATTATTTGTCTCTGAGGCTGATGATATGCAATATGACTTTGAATCACAAGAGAAAGCAATTCATGTATTTCTCTCCGGATCTGTTTATCTTTTATTGTCAGAATTGTGGCCTTGGCACAGTTTCATAAACACTAGTGTCCCATTATAAATCGAAGAGGGACAATAGGTTAGGATTTTTATTTGCTTTGGACTGTAATTCAGTATTGCTAAATAGTTGTGTCAGTTCATCGTAGCAAAATGGAGTTACGCTCAAAACCTGTAGAATATTGTAGAGACTATACTCATCTAAGCAAAGTCTTTTCCTGATAATGGCAACAAGAACATAAATGGTGGAAATATGAGAAAAATCCGCTCAAGTCGTGTGTGAGTAAATACGTCTCTAATATGTTAAGTTGTATGAGATTACAGATTTGGAGTATTCGGTTAATGGGACACTACTGTTTCATAAATATCCACGCAGATTTCCTGATTGCTCGCAGAATGCGAAAGGTGCT
>JAOZUR010000053.1 GCA_029938555.1 Candidatus Sabulitectum sp.
CTGGGGCTTTGGAGAGCCAGCAGGATGCGAAAGTTTAAGCTGTATAGTGCACTAGCTGAAGCCGTTAGAATTTATACATCACATTGACGGTGAAAGGGTTGACTAATCCGTATTTTATGGCTATCGTGATACAATCTTATGGAGGTGTATTTTGAATATTATTAAGTCTACTAAAGCTGTTATTTTGTTTGTTCTTTTGTGTACTTTTCATAATGCGGATGCTCAGTCTGTGGCCTGGAGTAGTTTCTTTGGGGGAGATCATCAGGATAAAGCCAGTTCTGTAATTCCATTACAAGATGGTGGATACGCTTTGTTTGGGGTCACCTTTTCTTTCGGGGCTGGTATGTACGACTACTACCTCATTAAAACAGATTCTCTGGGAAATCTCGAATGGTCAAAAACCTACGGTACCGCAGAGCAAGACCAGGCTCAATCATTTGACTGTACTTCAGATGGCGGATACATTCTTGCGGGATACAGGTATTACAGCGCAGGTAACTTGAGTTTGTATGTGGTAAAGACAGATTCTCAAGGAATCGTGGAATGGGAAGCACTGTACGGTACTGGACAAGATCTTGATATCTGCCATTCGATCAAGCAGACTTCTGATGACGGTTATGTTATAGCGGGATACACAGACTTTGCCTCCGGTGGCAGCGATACAGATTTCTTTTTGATCAAAACAAATGAGTTAGGAGAGGTTCTGTGGCAGACGTACTACGGAGGAGAAAATACGGATGAATGCTATGATGTAGAGATATCAGATGATGGAGGATATTTACTCTCTGGTATCACATATCCAGAAGTTCCAGGGTATCCCAAATACTATGCTGTAAAAACTGATTCTGAAGGAATTACAGAGTGGGAAGTAGTTATCGGAGGTGACGAATTCGACTTATGCACGGATGCTATTCAAGTCTCAGATGGAGGATTCGTTCTTGCTGGGTTTTCTGATTCCTTCAGCGATCTATATAATGATTTCTATATTGTGAAACTGGATTCCACTGGTGCAACCGAATGGGAGCAGATTGTAGACTCAGGGCAGGATGATCAAGCGAGACATTTATGTGAAACTAGTGATCAAAGTTTAATTATATGCGGCAATACAAGCAACGCGACAGGTCATCCACAGGGTTACGTGGCAAAAATCAGCAATAGCGGATCTGTAATATGGGATATTACTTGCGGTGGTACTGATAACGAATACCTGTATTGTATTGAAGAAAGCGCTACAGGTGAATACATCTCTGCTGGGATTACTAGTTCGTACGGTCCAGCTGGATACAATTGTTGGCTTGTCAAGATCGAAGAGGAAGTAGGAATCTCTGTTGGAAGTCTAGCTTTGATTGAAGGTGAAGGGGCATCCATTGCAGTATCTCCCAATCCGGCTCATGACTCGTTCGAACTATCATATACACTAGGACAACAGACAGGAGTATCAATAACCATCTATGGCATTGATGGTCGTTTGATAAACTCCATCGATTTAGGTCTAAAGGAGCAGGGCGTTCACTCAATAGTTTTAAATACTGAAGGGCCATTGGGCAATCAAATTCCCCAGGGTGTGTATTTCATCAGGCTAGAGACTGAAGAGTCTAACTCGAGCCAGAGTATATTAATCCTAGACTAAAAAATAGGTCAACACGCCGTTTATTGCAGCCTTGAGTCCATCTTTCGATGAAAGTGTAGTATCTAAGCCATCCACTACTACTGCCAGTGTGAGTCTTGTCTTATTGGTTCAGTTTCAGGAAGGAAGTACAGATTGCATCTCCACTACATTCAACTCGCACAAAGTACACTCCTGGATTCATCCCTGTAAAATCCATTTGAATATCGTGTATACCAGCTGTCATTTGTCTAGGTTCAATCGACATTGCTACACGGCCTGAAATATCATAGATATCAATCTGCAAATCCGATTGGACCGGAAGAGAAATCGAAAGAAAGCCCTGCTCTAACACTGGATTTGGATTCATTACCAATGATCCCAGTGTAGAATTTACGGAAGCCTGGTGTTCATCCTCGACACTTGTAAAGGTTCCCATACTAAGGACGTGTCCGTTACCTCCACACCCCCAACCGGTATTCATATCCGAAAAGCAAAAATGTCTGACATATTCTGACATTGCACCAGTGGACCATGTGATTGATGAACCACCATTAGCTGTAGTATGTATCCCTTGATCTCCTGCAAAATATCCAAAATTCTCATCTGAGAACCAGATGTCCCTGTAGTCGTTACCTGTTACAGCTATATGGTTCCAGCCTGTTTCACTGTTTAACCTCTTGATAATAGTACCGTTCCAACCACCGGCCCAAACCAGTTCGCTATTCAGTGGAAAAACGCAGTATAAATCTGCAGAAGTTTCACTGCTTTCCTGGCTCCATGAATTCGTTGAGTAATCGAAAATCAATACAGTTCCACCAATCCCAACAGCATACCCAGTGTTACCGTCAGGACAAAACCGAAATTTATTAAGATAGTTTCCGGTTGGTGACTCTGGTTGGATCCAGCTGTTTCCTCCATTAATTGTTTGAAGGATTGTTCCTTGTATGCCAACGACAATACCACTATCGGGTGAAATAAAATCCAGTGATGAAAATCTCGGACAGGGAACTGGGCCGATAGACTGCCAGGTTTCTCCTCCATTCTCTGTCTTAATCACCGCTCCTTCGAAGATCCCAGTGGCTCCGCAGGCATATCCGATATTTGAATCCAAAAAACAAATGTCAAAGAGAACTTCGATCTCGGTAGGGATGGACTGAAGCTCCCAAGTTAGACCGTTATCTGCAGAATGCATTACATTATTGTATGATCCGCATACCCATATGTCATTGGGTGGTACAAAGGTAATTCCCCTTTGGGTTTCAACGGTTAAATTATTACTAACCATTTCACAGCCAGACTCCGCTGTCCTCTGGAAAAGAAAACCATACTCACCCCCCACAAGTATTTTATCTGAGTCAATGTGAGAAATTGTATACATAAAATAATTATCAGTTATATCTTTGGGAAGTGAGTCTGTTTCCCAACTATTACCTCCATCCAAAGTGAAGGAAATTGCTTCATTATAGAGATGCACCAGGGCTCCACTATTAGCATCTGCGAAATCCATATCATGAATCGCAAGATCTCCTGATTTTTGCAATACCCAAGTCTCACCACCGTCAGCAGTGTGAGCCACCTCACCAGAGCCTGCAGCAGCCCAACCGTTCTGATTATCAAGAAATTGGAGGTAGCTAAAACTTCCGACAGGGGTGAAGCCCGTTGGTTGAACCTCCCATTCCGCTCCTGCCGTTTCAGAGAAGAGCAGATTGGACTTAGAATAGGCAATCCAGCCTGTCACTGAATCGGTCAAGAAAACATCCTTTATGTTGGAGCCTGTAAGGGCATTCTGCATGTTGTAAGTCGAAGGCATATACTGAGTAAACCAGTTTTCTCCACCATCGTTAGTGCGTAGTATGGTGGAGTTTTGACCAACTACACTGCCACATTCTGAATTTATAAAATTAACAGAATTCAGCACATCACCTGTTGGAGTAGACTGAGTTTCCCAAGTGTAACCACCATCAATTGTATGGTGTATGTGTGTGCCATAGCATATCCACCCTTCATTCGAGTCCACAAAGTCTAAATCGCTAATGCTCCCTGAACCAGTCCAGATGTGAAGCAATTCCCATTCTTCTCCCCCATCAACTGTTCCGTAAATAGCATTAGACGAACATATCCACCCTATGTTTGGGCTAACAAAATAGCTGTTATAGATTCTTTCGCCGGTTGGCCTGGGATGAGACCATGACCAATCAGACTGGCAACGGGCAGGAGATGGAATAAAAAAAGAAATAAGCAAAAAGGTGGTAGCAACTTTCAGAATATTGGCTCTAATCAAATTCATAATCATCTCCTAGCAGAAATATTAATGTCCTATTGTCCTATTATCTTATTATCTTATATAAATAATTTAATGTAAACTTTAACTGATGTCAAGATTGCTTTTTCGTCCTAACTATCATAACTTCTGATGAATTCTCTAAAACAGTAAAACAGTAAAACTAAATCTATAACTGATAAGTGTGAGCTGAAAGATGAAAATAGGAATACTGCTGAATAAATTTCTAAAATCTGATCCAGATGGGAGTATACTGGTGTCAGATTTAGAGTTAAGCGATTGAGGAGACTCGGGATATAAAATATATAAATCTTGTGAATCTTGCAGCAAAATGCATCATCAGTGTCAGGTGAGTCATTCAATCTGCTAACTCTAATCTCATCTGTACTTCATGATAATTTGTACCCTTTAAACTCTTAAGCAATAAGCTCAGCCATAGCCATATTACCAATAATCCCTAGAAATCACTTTGCGGAGTACGGGAGGTGCCTATCATGAGGGAGTGGGTTTTTTAAACAGTATTGAAAGAATTCCAATGATCTTGTGGATTAAAGATTGACATTGAAAATCCAACTTTCTATTGTACTGAACTGTTAACTTAACAATTGTTTTACCAACTTCATTGCTCAAAAGGGAAATCCATGAAATCAATAATTAGTGTTTTAATGCTTGCTTTAACAACCGTTATAATTCTATCTTGTGGAGAAGATCCAAGTGGTCCCTCAGGATCAAGCCTAACCCCCTCCGTTCTTTCTTTAGTACTCACAGGGGATTCTTCCAAAACAGGTTCAGATTCAAATCAGAATGAAGCCTTTTTGTTTTCCTCTACAGGGCTCAAGGGAGAGTGTGAAGTAACTGCATCATGGACAATCTGTGACGAGAGCGAGTTCGCAAGTTACACTCTGTATAGATCGGAGAATCCTGATATCTCTGAAAACACTTCATCTGCAACGGTTTTGGGAGTATTTAGTGATCCTAATACATCTGAATTTGTTGACAATGATGTTTCTTGGGTAAAAACATATTATTATGCACTTAAACTAACAGACAACAATGATGAATCAGTATGGAGCAATGAGGCTTCAATAATTACTCAGGAAGCTCCTGGCCCTACCCCTTCAGTGCTATCTGTTGGAAATCTTTTCTTCAGTTCGGTGGAGTTACATTGGTCTCAATGTCCAAACGGTGATTATGCATTGTACAAGCTTTACCGCTCTGATTTTCCAGACATCCAAGCTGACACCAGCTCAGCTCTTTGTGTAGCCACTCTTATGCAAGCATCTGATACTTCATACATTGATATCGATGTTACACCTGAACAAACCTACTACTATGCATTGCTGACTCGAGATATCAATGAGTATTTCAATTGGAGTAATGAAATCCAAGTTGTTACTCCAGAGTATTCCGCCCCTGATAGTGTAGTAGCAACAGTGGGTGTGGGTGAGGGCCCATGTAGTATCGTTTCTCTTCCTTCGGGAGAATATGTGTATGTGGCTAATGTATTTGATGATAATGTTTCGGTAATTCAAACCTCTAGTAACACTGTTGTGGAAACCGTGAGTGTGGGTAATAATCCTATTGGTATCTGCTCTCTTCCTTCTGGGGAGTATTTGTATGTGGCTAACAGAAGTGATAATAATGTCTCAGTATTTCGAACCTCTGATAACACTGTTGTGGAAACGGTGAGTGTAGGTGAACATCCCTCAGCTCTATGCTCTCATCCTTCTGGAGATTATGTGTATGTGACTCACTTTTTCGCTGATAATATCTCGGTAATTCAAACCTCTAACAACACTGTTGTGGAAACCGTAAGCGTGGGTAATAATCCTGTTGATATCTGCTCTCTTCCTTCTGGGGAGTATTTGTATGTGGCGAACAGAAGTGGTGATAATGTCTCAGTAATTCGAACCTCTGATAACACTGTTGTTGAAACCGTGAGCGTGGGTGATTATCTAACAAGTATCTGCTCTCTTCCTTCTGGAGAATATGTGTATGTAGCTAACGGAAAAGATGATAATATCTCAGTAATTCGAACCTCTGATAACACTGTTGTGGAAACGGTGAGTGTAGGTGAACATCCCTCAGCTCTATGCTCTCTTCCTTCTGGAGATTATGTGTATGTGACTAACTTGGACGATGATAATGTTTCAGTAATTCGAACCTCTGATAACACTGTTGTTGAAACCGTGAGTGTGGGTAATAATCCTATTGGTATCTGCTCTCTTCCTTCTGGGAAGTATTTGTATGTGGCTAATTATGGTGATAATAGTGTCTCGGTTCTTCGTTAAAGCGAGAATTTGGACCAATGGAGCAAAAGATGATTCCTTGTTTAGAAAATTTGACAGGAAATGTAGATAGAAGGTTCTTTCCCATACTTGTTTCATCGGTTTTGATATCTTTCTGTTGGTAGTAGACTTGATAGGAGTGGAGATTGGGGACAGCCATTATGTTTTCGCATCACCCTCCTATACTTGCCATTTACCGGATAGCAATATTGTGGTGGTTGACCAAATGAAACCACAAGTGAGTCTTTTCAGCAGTGAAGGATCCTTTATAGCTTTGGTGGGAAGGGCGGGTAACGGTCCTGGTGAATACCTGCGATGGCAGTTACCTCTATACTGCCGCCCTGGAAGATAAGGAAAGGTTTGGAAACAATACTGTCAGTGTATGCTACTGTTCAGGGTCTCTATTTGCCCTTATCCCGATATTTTATTCCTCTTTTTTCTCTCCAGAGAAGTGTAACCGAATCTATATCTGTTAGGGCAAGTTTGGTCATATCAGCCAAACTATCATAACTCCTAACGTATTCTCTAAAGAGTCTATACTGAATCTATATCTGTTAGGGCAAGTTTGGTCATATCGGCCAAACTATCATAACTTCTAACGAATTCTCTAAGGAGTCTATACCGAATCTATAATTGTTTAAACACGTTTGTGCAGAGAAATAAAGATTGGAATACAGCTGAGAAAACCACAAAAGATCTAATTGGATAATGGAATTATATAAGAAAATCCCGGCACTTTCATGCCGGGATCAATTTATGGTAGCGGGGACAGGATTTGAACCTGCGGCCTTTGGGTTATGAGCCCAACGAGCTACCGAACTGCTCCACCCCGCGACTGAGAGGCAATTATAGCGAAGCCTTTTATGATTGTCAACTAATTGCTACAAATTCATTCCAAGAGAGATTCTGTGGGTATTTCCAAGGTCTGCATAAGGCTTCCAGGCATAGTCAAGAGAGAACTGATTGTAATGTGTTCCCATTCCAAAACCCATTGCATCAACAAAGCCTCCACCGGCATTATCGGCAGTATCTTTTGCTGAAAGACTCCAGCCAGTGCGTAACGCAAGCATTTCCATTGGTTTGTATTCCACACCTGCTGCCAGATCAAAATTGCCTTCAAATGGCTGTGTAGCATCCAATGCTATAAGCAGGTTGCCTTCAAGAAGAATTTGTGAAAGACCAGCTGAAATTTCTGTTGGCATAGGGTCGTTGTCAGTGTAGAAGGCTTTTGTCTGTACTCCTGCATTCCTTACAACAAGTGCTGTTGTAAAACCCTGAAGGGCTGAAGGGCTGAACATCCCACCAACATCCACACTGAATCCATTTGCATTGTAACTGTCAATCTGAGAATAGATAAATCTTCCAGTTGCTCCTACAGAAATATTGTCGGTAATAGGTTTGGCCCAAGTGCCGGCTAAAGCCATGCTGTTGGAAGAGAATTGTTCACCGTTTCCCATTGGATCTTCCATGGTGGTGCGATCAAAGTTTCCACCGAAGAAATAGTTAACAGATACTCCTATAACATCATTTTCTCTTGGATTTACCCATCCTGCAAAACCGGTCTGCATGTCCATCATGTAACTTGTATAAGTGGTAGAAAGTTTACTTTCTGTGTTGTTTGCAACTCCAGCTGGGTTCCAGTGTAGGGAAATAGGATCGCCAGCAACAGCCGAAAATGCGCCTCCCATTCCAACAGCCCTAGCTCCTACTGGAACCTGTAAAAAAGTGAAACCAGTTGTTCCTCCGGCAAATGCCGAAAGGGTAACAAGTATAACAAGAATGTAAGTCAGTTTCATATTTATTCTCCCGTTATTGCTGAATCCGGTTCTACCGGAATTAAAGTGTCAATTTCCATAAAAACAGGCTTAAGAGCAAGGAAAACATAAGCACTGTCCGCAGTTGCACCGTGAAGCATATCTAATACTGTTACCGTAATGGTATATGCAGTTGAATCAGCTTCTGTTGCAAAAGCAAGAACAGGTAGATCGTCCAGATACTCATCTATAATATTCAAACCACCACCGCGGAGTTCCAAATCAAGATTTAGTGTACTACTTCCGCCAACTCCACAAAGTACTGCTTCGTGGTAACCATCTGGAAAAATGGTGATAGTAACAGGCTCGTTAATGGTCAAGTATAAACCCGTTCGCCATTGATTGGTGTACCCATTAAAATGATACGCATCTTGAAACTCTTGCACCTCTTCAGAAAGACTGCAAAAACAAATCATTAAAAGAATAAACCCCATTTATTAGTCCTTCAATCCTGAGCGAGAATAACTTGCAACAAGGTGTTTTTGAGCCAAGAGGAAAAGAATAAGCAGTGGAAGAATACTAAATGTGGATGCCGCCATAAGTAATTGGTAATTACTGGATTGCTCTTGATTGAAATAACTTAGACCAACTTGAAGAACTCTTAATTTTTCAGAATGAGTCACTACCAGTGGCCACATAAAACTGTTCCATGAGCCAATAACATTAAACAGCATAATTGTTGCAATTACAGATTTTGAAAGAGGTAGAGCCACTCGCCATAAATATCCGAATCTGCTGCAACCATCCAGTCTTGCTGCCTCATAAAGAGATTTTGGAAGAGTTTTGAAATGTTGCCTTAGCAGAAAGATGCTGAAAACATTGGTGGTCCAGGGAACGATAAGAGCCAGGTAGGTATCGATCCATCCTAGCTTGGCAAGTATTACATAACTTGGTGCTAAGTACACTGGCTGTGGAACCATCATAGTTGAAAGAAACAACAAAAACAGTTTGTCTCGGCCTGGGTATTCCATGGTTCCAAAGGAATAAGCCGCAAGGGAGCTGGTAATAAGAACCCCGATAAGGGTAAGGCCGGTTACAAGAAGAGTATTTAAAAAATAAGTACCGAAAGGAACTCTGTTCCATGCTTCCACATAATTTTGAATACCACCTTGTTCAAGGCTGGTGGAAATCATCCAGAGGAAAGGCATGAGCATGATGAAACCGCCGAAAAGTAATAAAGCCTGTCTGAGTATTTGTCTGGACTTCATGAGTAATGCACCCGTTTTTCTCCTACTCTGCGCTGAATGATTGTAAGACCTAGCAGTACAATAAACAAGAAAACACTGATTGCGCTTGCGTACCCAATGTCGAATCTGTCAAACGCCTTCTGGAAAAGATAGAAAACTATAACATTTGTGGTTCCAAGCGGGCCGCCACCAGGAGGTGGTGTCATGACATACACAAGGGCAAAAGTTTGGAAAGAAGCAATGGTACTCATAATTAAAACATAAAAAGTTGTGGGGGAAAGCAGTGGCCATGTAACATGGCGGAATGAACCCCACTTGCCAGCACCATCAAGATCTGCGGCTTCATAATAGGTTTTAGGGATGTTCTCAAGACCTGCAAGGAAGAGAACCGTATTGTAACCTATACTTTTCCATACACTAACTATCATAAGAGAAACAAGTGCCAAGCTAGGGCCTGCAAAAACACCAGTTGGATGAAAACCTAAGGGAGCTAGCATCATCTCAAAAATGCCTCTGGGCTCACGAAGCCACATAAGAGGATCCCCTCCAAGTGCCATGATTACACCGTTAATGGGACCTGCTTCCGGTTTAAAAAGCCAAGTCCATACAACAGAGACCGCAACAGCCGATGTTACCACAGGTAAAAAGTAGATAGTTCTATAAATTGCTTTGCCTTTTAAATCGCCTCTTAAAAGCATGGCAAGAACCAAGGGAATCAGTATGCCAGCAGGCACAACACCGAGAACAAAAAACACTGTATTTGATACACTGTTCCAGAATCTGGCGTCAGTAAACATTCTTTCATAATTTGAAAAACCTACAAAACCATGAAACCCGCCAATGTCATAATCTGCAAAAGATGCTGTAAAACTAGCAAGAATAGGTATTGTTCTAAAGCAAATCACAATTATAAGTGCTGGTAGTATATATAGATAGGGCGCTATCTTTGAACCATTTCTCATATTATTCTTTCATTGAAAAAACGAACTGCTAAAAGTTATAGACTCTCCGTCGGTACACAGGAAAATATTGCCTAAACGATCCGTACGCAAGATTGAAGCACCGGTACTTTGCCAAGCCTCTAAAACATCTCTGTGTGGATGGCCAAATGGGTTGTTTCTGCCACAGCAGAAAACAGCGAATTGCGGGTTCGTTTTTCTTATCCAAGGGGGGAAAAGTGAACTTCTGCTTCCGTGATGTGGTACTTTCATCACTGTGACTGGTGTTTGGTTCGGTGTGATCTGCATAATTGTGTCATTTTCGATATCTCCAGTTAATAGTAGTGTGAAATCTCCACATGTCACAAGAAATACTGCGGAAGCTTCATTTGGGCTTCCAGCGCCACGCTCAAGCCAGACAACTTCAAGGGAAACATCCTGGGACAACATCCATTTGTCTTCGCCGGTGAGAATGGAGTAACCGCAACCAGAGTCAAAAATATAATTAAGCAAACTTTCATAAACCGGAGAGGCATAATCTATTCCAGGATCATATAACATGTTGCAGTTGAAAACTTCTAAAACATCCTCAAGCCCACCAATATGATCTGCGTGAGGGTGGGTAAAAAGTACAACTGAAATAGAATCAATGCCACATTCCCGTAACCGTTGAACCACAGGGGCACGCATTGTACCGGCTCCTGGATTTCCGCCATCTATCAACCAGTTTGTATCTCCGGTTTTTAAGAGAATAGCGTCTCCATTGCCTATATCAAGAAATACTACGGTAAGCAGAGTATCAGTTAACAATTCCTCTTTAAGGTAATTAGAAGAGTTAGCTGGAACATCTCGATTCACCACAGATATAAAAGGAAGTAAGCGTTCAAGGGTGGTCTCGCCGATGCCTGAAACAAAAACAAGCTCTTCAACGGAGGCGAAAAGTGATATGGTTTCTCTGTACTCAATAATAGCATTTGCAGTTGCAGGTCCAATTCCATGTAACCTCATCAGTTCCTGCTCTGAAGCAGTATTTAGATCCAGAGGCAAAGGGTCTAACAGCGATGATATTGCGCAAATGAGTAATAATAGCATAATAGCCCTTGACGCCAGCCTCTCAGTTGAAGAAAGTATACACTCAATATAATCGAAACAAGGGGGAAATCCATTTTGAATAAATATCTTATCGTTGCTTTAATCATTTTTTCGTCAATAGCTTCAGCAGGTCACTTGCGTCTTGAAGATAGTGGTTATGATACAATTGCATACATTCGAGAGGACGGCAGAATAGAGGATGCATCCTTTATGCCCCTTGGACGAATCGTTCTTGACGAAGAAACAGATCGACTTCGAATTGAAGATGATAGTTTTAATACTCTTGGTTACATTGAAGAAAACGAATTTCTTGATAGTTTTGAAGATCGAATTTTTGAGTTATCCACAGACGGAAGGCTGAAAAATCACCGCTTCCGTGACGTGGCAATAATAAGAGGCGATGGAACAGTAGAAGCTCTTAACTTCAGTGTTATTCTTTACACAGATGGTACACATGAAGATCTTTCCCAAAGAATTGCTATTTATCTAATCTATTTCAGTGAGTTACTGGAATAAATTTATTCTCGTGTGCTTGACGGCAGCAGGTTAAAATCTTTATAGTAAACACTTGTTCCCCCTGAAAGGAGTGTTTATGTTTTCAGATCTTACTGCTAGACAAAGAGAATTTTTCCTGTTCATACAGAATTTTATAGTAGACAATGGTTATCCCCCTTCTATTCGAGAAATACAACATGCTTTTGGTTTAAAAAGCACAAAAGGTGTTAAGGGGCATATTGATAGACTTGTTGACAAAGGTTATCTTGATAGAAAAAACGGGTCAGCTCGAGCCATTTCTCTGCCATCAAACCGGTCTGGTTTCGGCAGACGCATTTCCGACAATCAAGCTCCTATTATCGGAAGAGTTGCAGCAGGATTGCCAATACTGGCCATCGAGAATGAAGAAGGCCGTATGCCAATCCCAGATAGGTTTTACGGGGTAGAGGGTCTTTTCTGGCTTGAGGTACACGGCGAAAGCATGATTGATGAAGGCATCTTTGACGGTGATTATGTTCTTGTGCGACCAATTCCTTTCTTAGAAGAGGGCACTGTGGCTGTAATTCTTGTTGATAATGAAGCGACTGTTAAAAAATTCTACCATCGTGGAGACACAATAAGGCTTGTTCCGGCAAATCCACAGTACAAGACCATGGAGTTTCACGGATCAGCCTGTGCGGACATTCAGGTAGCTGGCAAAGTAGTAGCAATATTCAGGTTTACCTGATAAGTAATTTTTTAATCTCGGGAACTATGACTTCAACTGAATTTACAATTATTGCCCCGATATGTTCATGTGATGAACCATAACCGTATGCACATGCCAAAACTGGAAGAGAATTCTCAAGAGCTGCTTGAATATCATGGTATCTGTCACCAACCATCACTGCAAAATCGTATTTTTCACACATCTCTTGTAATCGGGTAGTTTTAGATGCTTCAGTAGATATATCTCTGCCTCTTAACTCTACAAATTTTTCTTTGATCCCCAGAACTTCAGTAACAAGAACAATGTATTCAATGTGCGCATTTGATAATACGGCCAGATCAAAATCCAAATCAGACATCTGGTCTAACATCTTAACAACTCCAGGATAAAGCTCTCCACTTTCCGGCAGGGTCAGAGCTTGATGAAACTGTAATTGTTCACGGAATCTTTCGTATGTAGTGGGATCATTTTTTCCAGTAAGGACCTTGCATATTTTTTCAAGAGGTTCGCCGAACAATGAGTTTATAAGTTTAGAAGATGGTTTTGTATTTTTAGTAATATCTACGGTGGCAGCTGCAATGGCCGGTGTTAACGCTTTTTCGGTGTAGTGAAGGGTTCCGTCAAGATCAAATACAACTAGCTTTTTCATAAGTCCTCCATGAATCATAAAGAGTGGAATATATTACCCACTATGAAAAAAACTTTATTATTTGCCACGGACTTGGATGGAACCCTGTTGCGCAGTGACGGTTCGTTTAGTTCTCAGGATCTGAATTCACTCCGTTTGCTCAGAGATTCAGGTTGTATTGTAGTGCTTGCCACAGGAAGAAGCCCTTTGTCGTTAAAAAAATGTTTAAATGGCAGAGAACTTCCAGTTGACTGGTATGTACTTTCATCAGGTGCAGGAATTTTAGATAACCGGTGGAATGTTTCTTTTTCTAAATCTCTTTCTGCCAGCCATACTCTTCAAATCTATAATGCATTTATTGAAGCAGGCATTACTGATATTTCAATTCAGGGGGTTTTCCCAGATGCCCACATTCTTTTTTGGATGGAAGGGCTGTTTTGTCTTGATTTTAGAAAAAGACTTGCTTATTATCGTGAATTTTCCAAAAAGATAGATAATCCAGAGATTCCAGCAACAGAAGTTATTGGGTTTGTTTCGCCTGAAGAGGCGGATTCTGTTATTTTTGAACTTGAGAAAACAATAGGAAAAGACTTCTCTATAATCCGTGCAACTAGCCCTATTGATCATAAAACAGTATGGATTGAGGTCTTTGCCAAAGGGGTAAACAAAGCTTCTGCCTGCGATGTTGTTAGAAATCAGTTTCACATATCAAAACAAAATACCGCTGCTGTTGGTAACGACTGGAATGATATACAGATGTTACGATGGGCACATTCTTCATACATAACAGCCAATGCCCCTGAGCCTCTGTTACATGAGTTTACTAAAGTGCCATCTAACGAATTAAATGGCGTTACTGTAGCTGTAAATCATTGGTTGAAAACATTATGAAAATATTTACTATATCTGATCTTCATCTTGGTTTTGGTGTAAATAAACCAATGGATATTTTTGGAGCACACTGGAAAGATCATCCTGATAAAATTCGACAAAATTGGAAGCAAATAGTAAGCGACTCAGATGTTGTGCTTATTCCAGGTGATATCTCATGGGGGTTAAATTTGGAACAGGCAAAACCGGATTTGGATTTCTTAGATTCTTTGCCTGGAAAAAAATATATTTCTCGGGGAAATCATGATTACTGGTGGAGTTCTCAATCTAAAGTAAGCAAATTTGTTGGTTCATCAATTACCATATTACAGAGAAACGCAGTAAATTGCGAAAATTTTGTCCTTGCTGCAAGTAAAGGCTGGTCTTCACCATTGTGGGAAGGATACAAACAATCAGTAGATGAAAAATTGTATTTAAGAGAACTCGGAAGAATGAAAATAGCATTGGAGAAAGCAACAATTTTACTCAAGCCTTCTCAAAAACTTGTATACATGATGCACTTTCCCCCGGTAGTTGATGGACAATCCACAGAGTTTGCAGAACTTCTTTCAAGCTTTGGCGTGAATTTGTGTCTTTATGGACACCTGCACAGTACTTGGTCAGAGAAAGTAAATATTGAACTAGATGGAGTGAAATATTTGATAGCATCTGCTGATTACTTGAACTTCAAACCAATGGATATAACCTTGGAGGTTTTTAAATAATGTTGCTTTCAGCCAATGGCTTAGGTCTGGAATTTGGTTCAGATGAAATTTTTTCCAACCTAACTTTTAACATAAATGATGGAGATAGGATTGCTCTTGTAGGAGTGAATGGAGCAGGGAAAACCTCTCTGCTTCGGATTATTTCTGGAGATTTAGAACATACTGCTGGAAAGGTGAATAAAGCCGGAAATTTAAGAATTGGCTACCTACCTCAGCAGATCAGTCAATTTCCCGGCGGCGCCCTCTTAGAGGCTGTGTGTGCTGGCTCAGGAGATGGTGCCGAGGCTCTTTCCAGGGAGGAAGAACTTCACTCTATTTTAGAGAAGGATGGAATCACAGACAACTCTGTCCTTAAAGAACTTTCGCAGGTGCAGGACAAAATACATTCTACTGAAGCTTACAATCTGGAATCCCGAGCTCAGGCGGTTCTTTATGGTTTGGGTTTTTCAAAAGAAGATTTAACTAAAAATCTGGAATCGTTTTCCGGTGGTTGGAAAATGCGAGCCATGCTTGGTGCCATTCTTTTAAATAACCCCGATCTTATTCTGCTTGATGAGCCAACAAACCACCTTGATCTTGATGCTAGATTATGGCTGGAAGAATTTTTAAGGCGTTTTAAAGGTGCTGCCTGGATTATTTCTCATGATCCTACTTTCCTCGATCGAGTAGCAAACAAGGTTGTAGAGATCGAGTTTGGTGAGTTGAAAACATGGGGTGGTAATTACACTTTTTATGTTAAAGAAAAACTTGTTCAGGCTGAACTATTAATAAAGCAGGCTCGCAAGGTTGATGACGAGAAAGAGAAACTGGAAAGATTTGTAAAGCGATTCAAGGCAACAGAAAGCAAGAGATTTCAGGTTAGAAGTCGAGAGAAAATGCTAGAAAAAATGGAAGCTGTTAAAATTTACAAAAGCCCTAAAAGAATGATGATTCGACCACCAGATGTGCCAAGAAGCGGTACTAGGGTTTTGCAAATGGTTGATGTCTCCAAGGCTTACGACAAAACAGTTTTTGCCAATGTGAATTTGAGCATACAACGGGGAGATCGCATTGGAATTGTAGGAAAAAATGGTGGAGGAAAATCCACACTGTCAAGACTTTTTGCAAATATAGAAGAGCCTAGTAGTGGAACAGTTACTAAGGGCACAAGTGTGAAAATCGGATATTATTCTCAGGAAATTGATCTTCAACTTAATGAAAAACACACTGTTCTTCAGCATGTTCATAATATTGCACCAGCCAGAAGTGAAAGAGAGATACGCAGTTATTTAGGCCGGTATCTTTTTACCGGTGATGATGTAATGAAACCCATTTCAGTTCTTTCCGGTGGTGAGATCAGCAGGTTGGCTCTTGCAGGTATTCTGATAAAACCAACTAATTTTCTAATTCTGGATGAACCTACCAACCATCTTGATATATTTAGTAGAGATGTTCTTCAGGAGGCTCTCAAAAGTTATAAAGGAACTTTGATCCTTATAAGTCATGATGAAAAATTACTTTCAGCTTTGTCAGAAAAACTGTTTATAGTTAAAAATGAAAAAGTAACAGCTTTCATAGGGAATTTCACAGAGTATGTTGAGAAACTCAGGACTCTTGCTAATCAGCAATTTAAAAAACCAGACGAAAAGGCTAATGTAGAATCTACCCGAGAAGCTGATAAAGAGCGGAAGAGAAAAGAAGCTGCGGAAAGAAATCGTGCATACAAAGAACGACGGAAAACCGAGAAAAAAATTGAGCGAATTGAAAAGAAAATGAAACCGTTTGAATTGAGGCGGAAAGAAATTGAGGATCTTTTCGGTAAACCGGAAGTAATTAACAATTCCACTCGTCTTGTAGAACTTCAGAAAGAGCATGCCTATTTATCGGATGAAATATCAGCGTTGGAAGAGTTATGGATGGAAATAGCAGATGAAGAATAGGCGCAGAATTGTTTAATTCTACGCCTTCATGATTTTATTTTGTAACAACCTGAATGTCGTCGTAGTATACGGAAGTAACTGCTGGTTCTTCTTCTGAACCAAAATTACATGTGAAAGCTCCTATTTGCCCAGCATCCATGTATAAACTGTCATTGGCAGAAACCATGTAATCTATTGGTTCATCCGCCAAATCTCCTAACCAGACTTTGCCTTCTATTAAGTTTCCATTCATATTTAATCTCATCCAGTAGGTCTCTCCGTACTCAAGAGTGATTTCGGTTTCATCAAGAGTTTCTGGCCCCTCTGAAACAAGTCTTGCAAGCACAAGCTTATTTTCCGGAGGAATGATCACAAGCAGATAACCTGCAAAATCAGACATTGATCCCCGTCCTAAAATTCCCGCTCTAAAACAATCCTCTGGTGTAACTCTGGCTAAATATGAGTAGTCTGATGAGGTAATAGCCATACCAGCTATTTCATATGTATTAGCAGCTGCTGGTAACCAACCAGCACCAGAGTTGAAAAGATGGTAAGCACCATCAGTTACAGTGTAAATGGCATTTTCGGCATACTCACTATCCCATTCAACCCATGAGGCGCTTGAACCTTCATCGAAATTGTCTTCAAAAACCACTCCAGCAAGCAGAAACGTTGGAATTAGCATAATAATAAACAGGAAGTTTTTCATTTGATTTCCTTCATTGGAGTCAGCAGAATTTCGAAAATTGTTTTCTCAAAGATGTCAAATGGTTCTGAATTGTTAGAAATTTTTAGAGCTACCAACGCTCCTTGCCAGCTGTTCACTATGAATTTTGCAGTTTCATCTGGTGTAAACAAAAGGGATATCTCTTTGTTTTTTTGAGCTTTTGTTAGACAACAAGATATCGCACTATACATAACTGCGAAAACAGGTTCCAATTCTTTTCTGTAATCGCCACTCACCGCAGCAAGTTCCTGAGCCAGATTGCCAATGGGGCAACCCAATGGAAGTTCTTCGGAGGTGAATTTTCCTTTGAAGAAAGCGAAAAATTGTTTTAAACGAATGATTGATGGTTCCTCATATTCGCAACAAAGATATCCGTTAAAAGCACTATCTATCTGTTTGCCAAGAAACTTTATAAGTTCGAGACCAAACTGATCTTTGCTTTTGAAATAATAATAAAAAGAACCCTTTGGAACTTTGGCCGCAGATAAAATGGCGTTGAGACCGGTTGCAGAAAAACCATTTTTCCGTATCAACCTGGCGCCTTCGCCTAAGATTCTATTTTTTGTTGTTTCTGACATATTTACCTCCAGCCCAAACATTAGACCAGTCGTCTATGATGTCAATATGAAAAATTAATCGGCAACACAAATAATTATGACGTTTGAAAGAGCACTAGTGCTCTTTCAAGTGAGAGACTATAATTAATCAATAAGCAGGAAGGTTAAAATGGGAGAACAGTCAGAACTACTTGATACACTAATTCAGGATTTAAGTGATTATTCCAATATACATCTGTATGAATTGGTGCTAAAGTTTGAAGAAGCAATAATTCAATCAATTTTTCTTGCACGCAATGAAGATGCAGCGAGATTGTTGGCAGAATACTTATGTTTTTTTCAGGACCCTGTTCCTGTAGAAATAGAGTTCTTCTGTTTTTATAATAAGGCAGCATTTCACTGGTGTACTGGTGAGCTAGATACTGCTTTTGCTCATGCTAAGAAGGCCTTGAAAACCGTAGAATCCTATGGCAACTCACTGGGGGTTGCAAGATCATTAATGATGCTTGGTATTTTGCGTACAGAAATGGGTGATTACTCTGAGGCATTAGCCGTTATGGAGAAAGCAGAAATTGTATTAAGACGCAATGGAGGAATTCGCTTTACAAGGTGTTTGAACTGGCTTGGTGTTGTAAGTCACGGTCTTAAATTATATCAAAAATCCTGGAGCTACTACTCGGAAGCTTTGGAGATAAATGAAAAGTTTAATTTTGAGAGGGATCAGGCTTATGTTCTGTCAAACATGGGTTTATTGTGTAATGCAATAGGTTTAACTGCCCAGGCAGAGCAATCTTTTCTTAAATCAATTAAAATACACAAAAAAGTCGGTAACAAGTATGGAATTGCCGACAGTACGGCCAATCTTGGTTTCCTTCTACTTGATAAGAAAAAATTGTATGAAGAAGCAGAATCCATACTGGCAAAAGCAGCGGAAATGCATATTGGTAATAATTCCTTTTCGAAAGCCGGGCTTACACTAACAAGCCAAGCTGTTTGCCGTTTTTTTATGGATGATAGGACCGAATCAAAACAGCTTTTTCATAAAGCTCAGGAACTAGTATTTGCTCATGAATCGTGGGAAGAGCAGGTGGCTTATTGCACCTCCAGAGCTCAGGTATATATGGAATATGGTGAAATAAATAAAGCAGAAAAATTGACCTTAGAAGGGTTGAAGATTTCAAAAGATAATTTACCAGACTTTGACAATCATGAGTTAAATAATATTTATTCTAAAATATTGTTTGAATCAGGTGATTTTAAGCAAGCATTTTTAAGAGCTCAGCTGGTTTTACAGGCGGATTTAAGACTTGACGCATTAAAATCCAGTGCTATGGAGAGCGTGATTTATGCACTTACTGAAACTGCCCGTGGAAAGAAAAAACTTTTGCAAGCAAAAGAAGAGGCGATTG
>JAOZUR010000054.1 GCA_029938555.1 Candidatus Sabulitectum sp.
TCCTGAGAACGATATCATCTCCATCTTTAAGAAGTATAACATAGCAACCGTAAGGCAGAAAAGAAAGCCAGAACTGTTTCCCGGTTGTGCTGTCGCGCAACTACCCACGCTAGAATTCAAGAAAACAAAAAAACATTGAGATATATAAAGTGATTGAGGCAATCTCAATCATATAACGAGTAAGCAAAATCATAGTTCTTCAATAGTCTATTCTTTGGGTACAGTCTGAATTCACACCATCAGTGGAGTTAATAGCATTATGGTGTATAAAAAGCACTTGCAAAAAATCAGGGTATATATTAGTGTAATTATGATAAAAACTTTAACGTAGGGGTTTCATGTTAAGCAAGCAAAAACTAAAATTTCTTTCTGAAAACAATCTTTTTGAACAAATTGATCGAAATGAACTTGTGCAGCTTTCTGATGATTATTTTACCCATAGCAGACATGAAGAGGGTTACGCTTTAGTTATTGAAAACTCTTCAGCTGATGAAATGTATTTAATTGTCTCTGGAATAGTAAGAATTACAAAAAACATGCCAAACGGTGAAGATGGTTTCATAACAAGCAGATCAAATGGCGAGTATATAGGTGAGCTTGCTTTAATTCGTAACGGAACAAGATCTGCAAACATATATTGTCAATCTCCTGTGGAAATAGTAACAATCAAAAAAGACGTCTTCTTTTTGTTACTAAAAAAATTCCCAATTATCGGTTCAAATCTATCAACCACTATTGCTAAAAGGCTTGCTGAGTCTGATAAGAAAACAATTATTGAGATAGAGAAATATGAAGCTCTTTTGATTCTTCACCAGAAAATCAATGCTCAAAAAATGGAATTAGAGTTATTGAATAAAAAACTGCAGAACACGAATAATCAACTACGGGATGCTCTCGCTCAGATAAACACCCTTAATGAAATGTTACCTATATGCTCTTCTTGCAAAAGAATCAGAGATGATGATGGATACTGGCAACAATTAGAGTCGTACATTTCAAAACATTCCAGTGCTAAATTCAGCCATAGCCTTTGCGTTGATTGTGCCGAGAAATTATACCCTGACCTCTCTTCAAAGCAAAAAGAATCAGAATAATTTATATGTTTTCCAACAGCTGTTCTAATTTCTCGATTTTAACCTTGTAATCAAACATGGGGGTCTTTTCATATAAGCTTTTCAAGATTGTAACTGCCGACTCACATGCCTTTTTGCATTTCTTATGCATTTTCAAATCAAAAAACAACATTGCAGATTCATAATTTAGCATTGCTACTTTTTCTTCACTATCTTCTTCTGTTACAAGGAAATTCAATTTCTCTGCTATAATCAATTTCTTCGCAAGCTTTTTGGTACTTCTAAATTCAATTTTTTTCTGCAATAATTCTGCCCGAAAGATATCCCATTCATTCTGCTCTTCCTTTTTATCACCACTAGAGTAACCCAGTTCTATGTTCTTCTGTGCCTGTGAGTATTGCAATAACTCATAAAAGCAAATTGCTCTTGATACAAAAACACTCAGTAGGGCAAATGAAAATGCTTCTTTTCCAAATTCAATAGCTTTTTCATAATAATCCAAAGCTTGGTCAAACTTGTTCATTTTAAAATAAACATCTGCAATGTTTTCTGATGCTTCTGCCATCCCAGTTTTGTTTTCTGTTTTTGTATTCAGTTCCAACTGCTGTTTAAAAAATTCAAGCGATTTATGGAAGTTTCCAAGTATGGAATGAATAATTCCCAGATCACTAACCGCTGCAAGAATCTCGAGTGTATCTCCTATTTCTTCTGCTAGAATCATGCATTTTTTAGTGTTTTCGATTGCTTTGTCGTATTCACCTGATTTCATCAATAGATTTCCTATAGATCCGTAAGCTTTGGCTATTCCAGGTTTGTCCCCCAATTCAAGTGATATTTTAAGTTTTTCATTTATTAATTCCATTGCTTCCTGATAATTACCATTGTCCGAAAGAATAATACCGATATTCCCAAGAGTGGCGGCTAATTCCATCTTATTGCCTGTTCTTTTACATATTTCTAGCTTTCTATAAAAACACTCTAATGCGGATTCACTACTGTCAGTATTCAATTTTATAATTCCAATATTTCCTATTGCATAAGATATTCCTTGAAGATTTCCGGTTTTCTCCGAATACTCTAACCTTTTTTGGTAACAATTTTGAGCTTGTTCAAGATTGCCTCTGTAGAAATGAACAATACCTATATTTAAAAAGGCCATGGAAACTGAACCTTCATTCCTTTCTTCTTCTGCAATCGTAAGCCATTTCTGGAATGAATCCATTGCCTTCTGCAATTCACCCATCCGTAGATGTACCGCCCCTACTCTGGAAAAAATTGATATCATTTCAGCTGAATTTAAAGTATCTTTAGACATGGATAAACACTGGTTAAACAAATCCATCGCTCCATCATTATCACCCTTTAGATACAACAAATGACCTAAATCACTTAATATCCTAGAAACATGACTTTTCATGTTGTTTTTCTTGGTTGTTTCTAAGGAATCGACTAACAATTTCTTAGCAACTGCCCACTCCCCAACTCTTTGAAGGATTACAGAGTATTTTATGCAAGCATTCAGTTTAAGATCCAATAATCTTCTGAACTGTGTATCCTTAGATGTTTTTCCGTCTAATTCTCTGTTAACTAAGAAAATCAGTCTTTTATAAAAAGAATTTGCCTGTTCGTTATTAAAATTCTTACTGGCATAACTTCCTGCCTTCTGAAGATATTCAATTACTTTCTCTATATTTTCTGATTTTTCATAATGATTCGCCAGTTCATGATAATGAACTTCCAAGGCACTTTTGTAAATCGATTCGATTGTTTCTGCTGCAAGCTGATGCAGGCTTCGCAGTTTCTCTTTTAACTGCATCTCATAAACCGCTTCACGAATAAGAGCATGCTTAAAAATGTAAGTTAATTCAGAGATAGAATCCCAAATCTTTTCTTCTTGCCCACTATGCAAATCCCTTGATATATCTCTACCGGAAAGCATATTTGATAAGATGTTTGCCGAAAATTGTCTGCCAAGAACAGAAGCCATTTTTACAACATCTTTTAATTCTGAAGTCAATCGATCAACCCTGTTAATGATAATAGAACTTATACTTGATGGAATTTCAAGAACTACATCATTGATATTATTTTCTTCATCAAGTAATTGATTTTCCTTAAGGTACAAAATAATTTGTTCAATATAAAAAGGATTTCCCTCAGATTTCTCCAATATTAGCTGACTTGTTTTGAGAGGTACTTTATGATTTTTAAAGTGATCTGCAATGAGTTTTTCTGAACCTTCTTGTGACAGTTGTTCCAGGTTAATTCTGTTTTCATTAACATTTCTTAAACCAAAACTGAACTCGCTACCATTCTGGTTGAAACGACAGGAAGAAATAATTGCAATTGGAAATTCATCAATATTTTTTGTTAGTGACTGTAACAAATTTTTTGTATCTGGATCTATCCACATACCGTCTTCCAGTTCAATAACAACAGGAGAAATCAGGCTTTCAGCCTTTACTAAATTTTTGAAAGCTAACAAAGTATTCTCATACCTTGCCTTTCCAGTCAGCTGCTCAAACAATGAATTCTTCCAATGAAGACCAATTATAGAACCTAGTATTGATTTTGTTCTATCAAATTCAGAAACAATTTCATCCTTTAAGATAGAATTGGATAAAGAAATGCGAGTTTTTAAGGAACTGCATATTTTTTCAAAACAACTCTTGTTTTCATCCACATTGTTTTTAAGTGACTGTTCAAAATATGTATTCAAAAAATAAATCAACGGATTAAAACTATCTCTTAAAATCTCATCACATGGCAGATAAAACCAACTAACTTCTAATTCTCTTTTAAGTTCACCGATAAGTCTACTTTTTCCTATTCCAGCCGCACCGTTTACATATATAACTCCAGTAAATTTATCTTGGTAAACAGGCTGTATCAGCTCTTTTAACCTCTGCTGCTCATTTTTTCTTCCTATGAGTTTATTTTCGAAAATCAATTCCGTTATTTTGTTTTTCCTTGTTAACTTAAAAACAGTTATTTTTTCAGCAATGTTTTTGAATTCCATTTCTTGAAGATTCGTATTCTCATATAATTTGCTTATTTTTCCATTGATTGATTCATCAAAATAGATATCACCAAAGTTTGCTTTCATCATCAACCTAGCAGCAAGATTAACCTTGCTACCATTGCAGGTATACTCGGCTCTTTTCTCGCTTCCGGCAAAACCGGCAAAAGCCTTTCCAAAAGTCAAACCTGCTCTTGTGTTAAAATTTTCCATCTGCTGTACTTCCAGCAGAAAATCAAGTGAATGCTGAATTGACTTCTCCAAAGCAGTAGGCGCTCCGAAAAAAACCAGCAAAAACCCACCCTTATCTCCAAAACTGATCCTGTTAAAGTAACCGCCAAATTTACTTACCAGATTAATTACATTGGAAACATGATTTTGCCAACCATTTGTTTCTTCAAAAGAAATAAAACAGGAGACAACATCTCTGAATTCTCCTTTTTCTTCAAGGCAAAGAACAGAGTCTGGGAAAAAAGCTGTGAAGTCTTTAAAAGATGTTTGTAACTCATGTTCTAACAAATTCGAATTGTCTGTTACAATATGATCCAGACGAAAAAAATCATCAGTGAACTCAGTACATCGAAAACTAAGTTTTGATTCCTTTTTTATTTTATCATAAAAAGCCAAATCAAAAACTATTTCCTGTGTAACGCTTTGTTTCTCACATCTAGAACAATTATCTATGGCAAAACCTTTGAAGTAATATGCTCTAAGTTTGCTACTATCTGAAAAGTTTTCCGTAATTCCCCACTGAACCAATCCATAAGAAATTCCTATTTTTGCAGATAAGTGAAAATTACCAAATCGGGTTTTCTGATACCCTATTTCTGTAAATATCCTCCTGATTTCAGCTGCGGCCTCCAACGCTGATAAGCAAACATCTTCTTGAAAAATAGCATTAAAAGAATCTCCACCAAATGTGGAAACAAATCCTTTGTTCTTGTAAATAGAATTTATTGCAGGAGTAAAAACACTGTTCATGATTTGTGATAGAACTTCAGCACCTTCTTTGCCATTTTCCATCAACTGATCAGTCATTTTTGTAAAACCGGAGATATCAACAAACATGGTTGATGCTTGAAACTCACCGTGAAAGATATTTTGTGAAAATTGCTTCAGAATAAAGAAAGGTACTAGATTTTTCATTTTTCTCCTGACTTATTATTCTAAAAGGAGACAACACCCAAAAATCACATCAGGTGAAATTTCCTTTAGCGGTAGAGTACAGTCAATTTTCTACAATACTGTCTAGAACAAGCTGAGCCAAGGTGTATCCAAAAATCCCAGGCATGGTGATAAGACTTGGCAGGGTATTTCTTACCCTTCCACGACACTCAAGCCGTGGCTCGGTAGTATCAGGTGGAAGTGGCTTAACAGCCCCCTCTGTGGACCAAACACAAGAGATCCCTGTGGCAACTCCCCGTCTTTTCAAAAATCTTCTAACCATTCTGGCAAGTGGGCAGTTTGTTGTTTCACTAATATCACCTGTTTTTATCAAGGTCGAATCTCTTTTGCCGGCAGCCCCCATGCTGCTAAAAACTTTAATCTTATTCTGGGCACAATACTGAAGAAGTTGTGTTTTGGGGTTTACACTATCAATGGCATCCACAATCAATTTGGAATTTTTTAAATATTCAGAGGTTTTAATTGTTTCCTCTGTGATAAATAACTGAACTGGAATACATTCAGTATCGGGGCATAAAGAAGTCAGAGTAGTTGCCAGAGCTTCTGCCTTAGACTTGTTCAGCCACTCATGCCCAACTACTGCATTTCTATTAAGACTGGACTCTGTAATGCTGTCAAAATCCACAAGAACTAGGCTTCCGATGCCGGAACGAGCAAGTGCTGAAGCGCAGTGACTTCCAACACCTCCAAGACCTGCCACAAGAATGTTAGCTTCTCTTATCTTTTGAAAACCTTCTTCACCGTAAAAGTTAACTACCCTTTTAAATCTTTGATTCATCAATGTTTCCAAACAGTGCCAAGGAATTAACCCATGCGGCTTCTTTTATTTCTTCCAGACTCTCACCTCGAATAACAGACATAACCTGTGCAATTTGTGCTAAATGTCTCGGTTCTGTTTTACCGGCAGCAACATCAGCCAGACCGATGGATGGTGAATCGGTTTCAAGAACAAAACGATCAGATGGAACAAGTTTAGCACTTCTGTGTGCTTTTTTTGCATCACTTCTTGTAATTGCCCCTCCGAAGGAAATGTACAAACCAGCATCAAGAAATCTGTTCATGAGTTGAGGGCCTCTTGACCATGCATGAATAACACCTCGAACAGGAATTTTTTCTAATACTTCCAGCATTTCTTCAAAAGCATTTCTGCAATGAATGATTACAGGTAGATCCATTTTTTGGGCCAACTGTAACTGTTTTTCAAATAAAACAAACTGTTTTTGCCGTGGTACTTCTGTTTTCCAGTCTAGCCCTATTTCGCCTATAGCAACAGCTCCTGATTCTTCCAGTTTTTCTTGAAGGAATTTAATATCAACATCATCGTCAGCCCACCATGGATGAATACCAAGAGCACAATTAATTCCGGGAAAAACAGACAGGGCAATACAAGCATCCCAGTTGTCTTCAGAAACTGCGGGAATCAATAACCTTTCAATGCCTGATGCGTAAGCTCTTTCCAGCACTGCACCTGTATCTCTGGAAAGTGGTTCCATGTACAGGTGGCAGTGTGTATCGAATAAATTTTTCACATTAAAAGGACAGTGTTCGTTTCTTAAATCCATATCCCATCACATCATAGGCATCATGAAGAACAATAAAGGCATCAGGGTCTATTTCTTGAACTAGACGCTGAAGAACCATAACCTGCCTTCTGTGAACACAGACATAAATAACATCCTGCGATTTTCTTTCATAACCGCCCTCTGCTTTTAGAAAAGTCACCCCTCTGTTCAAAGTTCTAAAAATAGCATCTCTAACCTCATCTGGTTTACTTGTTATAACCATACAAGCTTTAACAAATGGCATACCCTCGGCAGCCAAATCTGTCATTTTTGTTGTGAGGAAAAGATTAAGGTATGCCCAAATTACAAGTTTAGGGTCTCCAAAAATAACTCCCACTAAAACAATGATCAGGCTTTCTACCATCCAGTAACCTGTACTGATACTCACACCAGTATATTTTTTAAGAATTGCCACGGGAATATCTGTTCCGCCTGTTGAGCCCCTGAATTTGAAAATAAAACCAAGACCTATCCCCAGTAGGGTTGATCCTGCCACAGAAGCCAAAAGAATATCCATCTCTGAAGATCCACTAAGGAACACTGAATATCTAGGCACTTCACCGGCAGCGGCTATATTATAAACGTGTTTAGCACCACCTGAAATCCAATGAAGATGAGTGGGATCAAATACCCAGCACATGAGGTTTGATAACATCATTCCCACAAAACTACGGATTCCAAATTGCTTGCCCACAAAAATGTAACCTACAAAAAAAAGCGGAATGTTAAAACCGAACATCCATAAGCTTTCAGATATTCCTGTAAGGTGTGTAAGAATCTGAGCCAAACCACCAACACCACCGGGAGAAATCCTGAATGGAAAAAGAAACCATGAATAAGCTAGGCCAAAAAGTACTGACCCAGCCAGTATTCCTAAATAATCTTTAGCTAAATAACCATTTTTTAGTTTCATACCAACCCCTTCACCGAACTCTGACAAAGATAAAGCCTATTTCATTAACTGAAATGTTAACGCTACCCAAATTGGGTATGTTAACGCTCCTATATAGATTGCTTTAAAAGCTATTCCCATTCAATTGTTCCAGGAGGTTTTGAACTGATGTCGTAAACAATTCTACTGACTCCGTTAACTCGGTTAACAATCCTGCTGGACACAGCAGCCATATGCTCGGGATCCATTCTATACCAGTCGGCTGTCATTCCATCTGTGCTTGTAACTGCTCTAAGAGCAACCACTCTATCATAGGTTCTTTCGTCACCCATTACCCCAACAGTTCTGATTGGAAGAAGAACACTGAAAGCCTGCCATATTTCATCGTACAGATTTTTTTCAAGAAGATAATCAATGAATACTTTATCTACTTTTTGAAGAAGATCGCGATCCTCTCTTGTGATTGGACCAAGAATTCTAACAGCAAGACCCGGGCCTGGAAAAGGATGCCTTGAAACCATCAAATTGGAAAGTCCCAATTCACGACCAAGTTCTCTTACTTCATCTTTAAAAAGTTCTCTTAACGGTTCAAGAAGTTTAAGATTCATTCTTTCAGGAAGCCCACCTACATTGTGATGGCTTTTTATGGTTGCACTGGGACCTTTGAAACTTACACTTTCAATCACATCAGGGTAAAGTGTGCCTTGAGCAAGATGAGTCACATCTGGTATTGAATTGGCAGCTTCTTCGAACAATTCAATAAAAACCCTTCCGATAATTTTTCTTTTTTTCTCTGGATCAGAAACACCTGCAAGTTCGTTAAGAAAACGGTCTTCGCCATCCACAGTGATAAGATCCATCCCGAAATGCTCACCGAACGTTTTTTCAACTTCCTGGCGCTCTCCAGCCCGAAGTAAACCGTTATCCACAAAAATAGGTACAAACCTGTTAGGAACTGCTCTATGCAATAATGCAGCAACAACAGAAGAGTCCACACCACCGGAAAGACCAAGAATTACCTTGCCTTTATCACCTAGTTCTTCTTTAATGAACTGAATTGCCTGGGTTGAGAAGTACTTCATATCCCAATTAGGTTTCAGTTTAGCTATATCAAACAAAAATTGCTTAAGAAGCTTAGCTCCAAAAACAGTATGATTCACCTCTGGGTGAAATTGAACACCATATCTTTTCAGACTGTGATTCTCCATGGCTGCAATTGGAAGTAAATCGGTTGATGCAACAATCGTGTACCCTGACGGAACTCTTGTTACACGGTCTCCATGGCTCATCCAAGCCTGTTGTCCTGATTCTATTTCACTGAATAATTGACTTTTTTTTGTGTTCAATAAAGCTGGCCCATACTCTCGATGAAACCCGCCTTCAACTTTTCCACCTGTATTGTGTGCTAACAACTGCATGCCGTAACAAACACCCAGCACTGGCAGTTCTGTTGAAAAAACTTCTACCGGCGGTATGGGACTGTCTGCACCATATACACTGTACGGGCTACCTGCTAAAATTATTGCACCTGGTGTTAGTTTTTCGATATCGGACCACTGACAATTACCAGGCAGCAATTCGCAATAAACCCCAAGTTCACGAACTCGACGGGCAATAAGCTGAGAATATTGACTACCAAAATCTAATATTGCAACCCCGCCTTTAATCATAACTGTCTCCCTGATCTGATTGAGCCTTTTACCGGTGGTGCCACTGGGTAATCTCCAGTAAAACAGGCTGTACAATAATCCTCTGGTGGGTGTGCTGACATGCAATTCAGCATACCATCAACCGATAGGTACCCAAGACTATCTAAATTAAGAATCTCTTTGATTTCCTCAACAGAATATTTATTTGCTATGAGGCTGGTTTCCTCTGGAAAATCAATTCCAAAATAACAAGCGTGCTTATGGGGAGGACAACTAATTCTCATATGAACTTCAAGAGCACCGGCCTCTCGTAGAGCTTTAATTCGAGCTATACTTGTGGTACCTCTAACAATACTGTCTTCCACAACACAAACTCTTTTCCCTTTGATTGCTTCTGGAATTGGCTGTAGTTTGCGCATTACCATGGCGGCCCGTGTGGCATGTCCTGGAGCAATAAATGTGCGACCCACATAATGGTTCCTGGTAAAACCCATATCCAGTGGCAACCCGAGTTCGCGGGCAAAACCCATGGCTGCAAACATTCCACTGTCTGGAACAGGAATAACCATGTCACAATCCGCTGGAAATTCACGAGCAAGCTGCCTTCCCATTTCAATTCTCACATCGTAAACACTGTCTCCAAAAACATAACTGCCTGGCCTGGCAAAATAAACATGTTCAAAAATGCAAAAAGCATTACGATGACTATTGTCAGAAAACAAAACCTGTTCTCGACCAGAAACCGTGGAAATAGGCTCACAACAGGTTTTTCCGTCCTCAACAGGAAAGAACAACATTTCCCCTGGTTTAACCTCTCTTACATATTCTGCATCAGTAACTGGAAATGCTATGGTTTCGCTGGCAATTATCCATCCACCACCGGCGATTTTACCTAGACTCAAAGGTCTGAATCCTAAAGAATCCCTGACAACATACATACCTTGAGGTACAAGTAGAAGAAGACAAAAAGCACCTTCAAGTTTAGAAATAGCAAGTTGAAGACATTTTTCTATATTGTAATCGGTGTCTTCAAGTTCTCTGCTCATAAGATGGAGTACGATTTCAGTATCTGTATTCGTTTGAAAAATATGCCCTTTACGCTGAAGACTTCTTCGAATAACTCCAGCATTACTTATGGTACCATTGTGAGCAATAGCTACTGGAATATCAGCCATTCTAACAAGAATAGGCTGTGCGTTGATCACAGAAGAACCACCAAAAGTACCGTACCTAACATGACCTATTCCTGCAAGGATTTTATCAGATTTCATTTCTTCTGGAAGATCGAGCATTAACTCTGAAACAAGACCGTTCTTTTTGTGTAATAAAATTTCCTCATCTTTATCAAGAGTAGCAATACCTGAAGCTTCCTGTCCACGGTGCTGTTGAGCAAAAAGCCCTTCAGCAACAAGTGCTGAAATGGATTCCTCGGCTCCTATAACCCCACATAATCCACAATACTCGCCTACTTGACTCATTTTCATTTCCCCCGGAATAACTAATTAAAAAATTGCTAAAAAAGACGATAACTTCTGAATTCTGTAAAACATAAAAATCACTTTAAACAAACACCATCAGAAAATGGCATTCCTGTAAACAAATCAAAAAATAAAGAAAGTAAGAATATACGAAAAATTGATTTGTATGATTAAATCACTGCTTCACCATGCGTAGCAATGTTTTATGCTAACACCTATTATTAAACAGGATACGAATATTTACACGCTAACAATTTCAGGAATAGAAAGAAAGACCTTAACCAGTTGTGGGTCAAATTGAGTTGCACTATTAACTCGAATTTCTTCTCGGGCAAGTTCAGGTTGCATAGCAGGACGATATGGTCTTTCTGTTATCATGGCGCTAAAAGCATCACAAATAGCAAGAATCCTTCCCATCAGGGGGATTTCTTCACCTTTTAGCCCATCGGGATAACCAAAACCATCATATCTTTCATGATGGTGTTTTGCCCCATCAATAACTGCAGAAAGAGATGGAAGTGCGCCAAGAATCTCTGCGGCTTTTTCTGGATGCCCTTTCATAACATTGTATTCTGCACTGGTAAGGTCGTTACTCTTCAACAAAATACTTTCTGGAACCCCAATTTTACCTATGTCATGCAGTTTACCGGCAATTCGAGCAGTCTGTACATTTTTATCATCTAATCCAATTTTCTTAGACAAAAGAACCGCAAAGTCCGAAACCTGTTCAGAATGCTGTAAAGTATAACCGTCTCGGGCACCAATAGCAGCAGCAAAACCATCGATGGCAGCCATAAATAATTGCTGGTTCAATTCAATTTCTTCAATGTAATTATTCAACAAATTATTGTAAGAATCAGAAACTGCAAATGAGGAAAAAACTGCATCAACTAATTGTTTCTTTTTGAACGGTTTATGAATCACATGCTGAACGCCGAGAGAAAGAGCGTATCGAACATCTTCAGCTGTTAAATATCCGGAAATAAGAATGAAAGGTGAAAAAATATGCTCTTTACGACACCAAGTAAGAAGGTCAATACCAGTTTCCTCACCGGGCATGGCAATGTCACTAATAATTAACTCCACATCGTTATTTTTCAACGATGCCTGAGCATCAGACACTGATTCTGCCTCGACTATATTCATATTAAACTCAGAAAGATATGCTATAACAATATCTCTGATAAGCTTTTCATCATCAATAACAAGTATTGTTTTTCCTACTAGTCTAGTATCTATTTGCGTATTTATCATAACCTTTCCCCGTTTGGTATATATATATTGAATTTAATAGGCAATGGGTATCTGTCATTTATTCATTTCTGACTTATGGTCTAGATCTTTTTTCGAAAAGAATGCCCACAATAACAAAAATCAATCCAACCACAGTTGATAGAACTATTTTCTCTCCCACAAAAATTCCAATTAAAATCAGGGCAAAAAATGGTGTGAGAAAGATCATTCCACCAACCACTGCTGCGGAAGATGCCCATTTCAAAGCTGTATTCCACAATATGTATGTTATTCCCATTTCCAATACCCCAATATACAGTATCCATGGGATTATGGCACTGTCAGCTAAAAAATGCTGCTTTGTAAAAAAACCGTATATAAGTAGATACATGGATCCAAAAAGAAAACTTGTAAAAAGAACAGCGATCATTTTTCCCCTGTTTCGCGTGTTCAATATCCAATAAAATGACCAGATAAATGTACTTGCCGCCGCCAGAAGCAACGGCAACATCTTTATTTCAAAAGAGTTTGATCCCATAAGTGCAAGAAAAATTACACCGGCAAAACTAAAAAGAATACCACCAAATCCCATCTTGTTCAATTTCTGCCCAAGCAAGGGAATGGAAAGAAGAACAAGTATTACCGGCCACAAGTAATTTATCACCATGGCAATTTGAGCAGGCAACTGATTGTATGCATTTAAGAGAACAAGATAATACAGGAATGGATTTAGAAAACCAAGATAAATACCGCTTTGCACATCTCTTACAGTGACTTTTGCCCTTCTGGTTAACAAAACCACACCAAAAACAAAAGTAGAGATTACCGCCCCGTAAAATACAACAAGCCATGGGGTTCCGTAAAATAATGCCTTCTTGAATGCAGTTGCAGCACCTGACCAGCATAACACAGAGATCAGTGCAAGGATAACCGCAGATCTATCAGATTTTTTAAATAACATTCTTCCCTCCTAAACTTGATGCAACATAAAAAAAACTACACAAAACTGCCAGCAATCAGGAATAACTCTTGATTCTTATAAAAAATTTCAACAAACTTCAAATCAAATATTATCTATTTCATTGACAAGCAATAGGATATGTCCACATATGGGTATTTGCTCGCATGAATCTACCATATATAGTGTTTTCCTATTGCTGAATCAGATGGTGTTTGTTATTATCACCGCATCAGGCAAAGTTTATTTTTTTATTTTCTAAAGAAATGATTGGGGTATTGTTATCAAATGGATTGGTTAGTAAGAAAGCGTAGCGGTAAAGTTGTTTCATACAAAAAATCAAGAATCGAAAATGCAATTGATCGTGCTCTAAAGTCCTCAAATACAACAGGTTCCAGCAGGGAAATGGCCGACCAGGTTGAAGCAAGTCTGTATATGAGTTTTTTCAAACCTGGTTCAATACCAACTATCGAACAAATTCAAAATTACATAGAAGAGACCCTGGTTCTAAGAAAACTCACTTCTGCTGCAAAAAGTTTTATTCTCTATCGAGAAAAAAGAAGTGAAGCAAGAGATGTAAAAGCTATATTCGATGGAATGGATTCACTGGTTTCTGACTACATAGGTAGACAGGACTGGAGAGTTAACGAAAACTCTAATATGAATTACAGCCTTCAGGGATTGAATTTTTATCTTTCCAGCTCTATAACAGCAAAATATTGGCTTGCAAAAATATACACTCCACAAATTAAAGAATTTCAAGATAGCGGAGATATGCACATACACGATCTTGGTATTCTTGGACCTTATTGCGTTGGATGGGATCTTATGGAACTGCTTCAAGGTGGTTTTCTGGGCGCCCGTGGAAAGATAGAGTCTAAGCCTGCTTCTCATCTTAGAACTGCTTTAGGGCAGGTTGTCAATTTCTTTTATACCCTACAAGGTGAAGCTGCTGGGGCACAAGCTTTCAGCAACTTTGATACTCTTTTAGCGCCATTTATCAGATATGATAATCTAAATTACAAAGAAGTAACCCAATGTATGCAAGAATTTCTTTTTAATATTAACGTTCCAACACGAGTGGGATTCCAAACTCCCTTCACAAATGTTACAATGGATCTGCGGGTTCCATCCACACACAAAGATCTGCATGTTATTGTTGGAGGCGAAGAAAAACCAGAGAAATATGGGGATTTTCAATCCGAGATGAATATGATTAACAACGCCTTCTGCGAGCTTATGATGAAAGGCGACGCTAAAGGAAGAATCTTCACCTTCCCCATTCCCACTTATAATATTACAAGCGATTTTGACTGGGAAGATGACTCTCTACAACCATTATGGGAAATGACCGGAAAATACGGTATACCATATTTTAGTAACTTCGTGAATTCAGACATGAGTCCTGAAGATTCCAGATCTATGTGTTGCAGGCTTCGACTTGATAATCGTGAGTTAAAAGCTCGAGGCGGTGGTCTGTTTGGTTCCAATCCTCTCACAGGTTCTATTGGTGTTGTAACTGTAAATATTCCAAGAATAGCCCTTGTTACTCGCGGCGACAAAAACGCTTTTTTCCAAAGACTGGGTTCTGTAATGGAATCAGCTAGGGAATCACTTGAGCTAAAAAGAAAATTCGTTGAAGAGTTAACGGAAAGAGGTCTCTACCCGTACACCCGTTATTACCTGAGGCATGTGAAAGACGAAGCTGGAAAATTCTGGGCGAACCACTTCAGCACTATTGGATTGATTGGAATGAACGAAGGAGCAATCAATTTTATGGGCAAGGGTATTGCAACTCCAGAAGGCAAAAAATGGTCTCTGGATGTTCTTGATTTCATGAGAGATAAATTAACAGAATTTCAGATAGAAACTGACCATCTTTACAATCTTGAAGCTTCTCCCGCAGAAGGTGCCAGTTACAGACTTGCAAACAAAGATAAAAAAGAGTTTTCCGATGCAGCACACCAAGGTCTTTCCAATCCATTTTATACAAACTCTGTACATCTACCAGTAAACACTCAAATGGACATACACAGCCTTCTGAAACACCAAGATGAACTTCAAACAATGTTCACCGGAGGAACTGTAGTTCATATTTTTATTGGCGAAGCAATTACAGACTGGCGTATGGTTAGAATGCTTACGAAAAAAATAGTATCAAACTTCAAACTTCCATATTTCAGTTTTACTCCAACATTCAGCATCTGTCCTGTTCACGGGTACATTGCCGGTGAGCACTTTCACTGTCCATACCCACACACAGATGAAGAAATAGACAGGTTTGGGGAAATAACAGACGCACCCTCTTCCCTACCAAAAGAAAGTTACCGAGAAATTCAACAACCAGTAAATAAAAAACAACCTTCATTATTCTTAAATCTCGAAAAGGTGGATATCAAATGAGCACAGACACAAAAACTGTAAAAGCAATTAAAGCAGAGGTTTATTCTCGGGTAGTGGGCTACTACCGCCCTGTTCAGGACTGGAACCGAGGCAAACAGGAAGAATTTTCTGAAAGAAAATATGTTGACTTAAAAGTGGACAAGGACTAAAAATTGATTCGCTCACTTCAAGGCACAAGCTTAGTTGATTATCCAGGCAAGATTTCTGCTGTATTGTTCACCGCAGGTTGCAATCTAGCCTGCCCATTCTGTCATAATCCTGAGTTAATCAATGTGGATCTTCTGGATGAACATTTGAATCTAAGTCATGATCTGGTGATAAAAGAGCTCAATGAAAGAGTAGGCTTCATTGATGCTGTTGTACTCACTGGCGGTGAACCTCTTTTGTACGAAAGCAACATAGAACTGATTAAACGAATAAAAGAAGAAACACCACTTGTTATTAAACTAGATACCAATGGTACTTTCCCAGAAAGATTGAAAGAAGCTCTCAAATATATTGACTGCGTTGCAATGGATCTTAAAGCTAGTCCAGAGAATTATATCCTTGCAACTGGAGGCCGAGCAAGATTCAGTTCAGTGCGAGAAAGTGCTTTTCTTCTTATTAATCAATCTGAAGTAAGTTATGAGTTTCGATCTACTATGGTTCCAGGTTTTATTAATGCAGATGACGTTTTGCGCCTTCTGGACGAATTTGCTCCAGCTAAGATAAAACGATATGCTTTGCAAATTTTCAGATCAGAAAAAACCCTGTCCTCACAGCTAAACGGTATGCCAGCATATCCTCAGGGATACATGGAAAAGCTTGCAGCAAAAATGGTGAATCGGGTTGAAGATATTCAACTTAGAATTTAGTTAATTTCGATTTTTATAGTACCGGTAGCGTCAGCACCTTTCAACGAACTGACCATTCCCCTTATTGTTTTTTCAACCATTTTGCACGGAAAACCAATCAGGGGAATTTTTCTACCATTACACTCAAGCGAAACTCCACCTGGAGTGCAACCTGAACATGAAACACATTTCCCACCTGATAAGTTTGATTGAATCTCTGCCACCATTGCTGCTGCCACAGCCATGACTCTTGCAGAAAATGTACCTGATTCAAGGGTAGAGTGAAAATCCCCTACCACGGAAAGTTTGCCGGATCTTTGGGTTCTTACTTCAGCCAAAGGTGAAATTCCTGCAATTCCTGAACAGGCAATGATCTGCTTATCTGGAAAAGCCAGTGACCACTCTTCGATTAGAAAAGATTTAGTTTCAGAGTCATCAACAGCTTCAACAAGAATATCACAATCTCTAAAAGCATCACATGCATTATCAATAGTTAATCTGCTACTACTTATCTCAATACTTAAATCTTTGTTAATCCTTTGGAGGTTGCGTGATAACGCCTCTACTTTAAGCAAACCCACCTGATCAGCAAAAAAGAATTGTCTATTCAAATTCTGTATTTCAACTTTATCAAAATCAACCAGCACAATGGATCTAACCCCGGCTCTAACAAGAAGCATAGCCGCATTTGAACCTATTCCACCTGCTCCAGCAATTCCAATCTTAACACTGGAAAAAGACTCTTCTAAACCTTCTGTGCAATCTTTAAAAATATTCATAACAGCTCCGGTTTTTCAATGTACCCCCAAAAGATAAATCATTTATAGCTAACTAAATATATCCTAGATTTTGAAGAGCATCAAGAAATACATTTTCAACCAGAACAGCAGCTGGAGAAAAGGCTGGCGGTGTAGACAAGTAGAATTTTGCAGCTTCCAGAAGTGAATTATCAACGGATTCAAGATAATCATGCTCACCTGGATCAATTTCAAGATCAAACATGAATGCCACGCTTCCATGATCAAAAAGATGCACCTTCAAATCATTTCTTCTTGCTGTGACCACATACTGCTCCTCTAAATTCATTCCAGCAGGCACACTTCTTTCCAGAGGAAAATTTTCTGATAATAAATCAATTCCAAAAATATCTTGCGGTATTTCTATATTTAACCAAGCAAGAATTGTTGGAAGAATATCCGCCTGACTCACATCAATAGAACTGGTGGTACCACTGATAAATCCGGAACCACTGATGATTAGCGGTACATTCAGCAATTCTTGGTACAGAGAGTGGGCATGACCAAACTTATTATGATCTAAAAATTCTTCCCCGTGATCAGCCACAAGAATTACTATTGCATCTTCAGTTAGTCCTCGGCTTCGTAATCCTGCAAGAAGTCTACCTATTTCATGATCTGTATAGGCAATCTCTCCATCATAAAGAGCCTTTAGGTTGTAAAGGTCTTCAGGTGAAAGATTTACAGCACCCATATTTACATTCACAACAGCCTCACGCTGCCCCCATGTGGAATCAAACCTGCCGGTGTATTCTGGATCAACCCAAAGATCGGCAAAAGAATCTGGAGGTGAATATGTAAGATGTGGGTCATAAAAATGCACGGAAAGGAAAAGAGGATCACTTGTCTGACTTTCATCTAACCAGTCAAAAACATCATCAACTGTTTGGGCTGCATTTCTGTCACTGCTACTACCAAGGGAAGAAAAACAATCAAAATGATCAAAACCCTGATGGAATCCAAAGCTTGCATTCATGAAAATAACATTAAAAAATGCGGAAGTAGTAAAACCGGCCCGGCTAAGATATTCAGCAAGAGTAGAAGCTTCAGTATCAATACCGAAATAAGAATCTCCTCTTCTACGGGCATTGTGTTCAAGAGGTAAAAGCCCTGTAAAAATGGTTGCCATACTGGGCAGGGTCCAAGGTTCACCTGCGGTTACATTCAAATACCGAACACCACTTTCTGCAAGACTATCAATAGAAGGGGTTGTATTTCTGTGGTAGCCGTAACAGCCAAGATGATCGGACCTAAGAGTATCTACAATGATAAGAATAACATTACCTTGGCTTGAAGAGCCGCATCCACCAAAGAGAAGCAGGAAAAATAGCCCCCAAAAACAGTATTTCAAAATTTCACCTTTCAGTCAGTATTTACTTTAATATACAAACTTGTTCCGATTGTTATAAAACAATCAAAGCGTGCGATATGCAGGATAGTCATAACGACCGTTCCAACCTATTGCAACCATTGCGTTTCGCTGATTTTCTCCGTAGAATACACCCACTGATTAAAACAGTTTCAACTCACTTATAAACTCAAACCTGAAGGGATATGTATATGTCCTGCAACTACTCCCCAGGGGAGATCCGAGAGGCGCAGAATGTTGTGGCTACCTTTAAGTACCAGCCGAAACCAGCAGTAAAAGGTTATACCGGCGAAGCACTAAGGGTGGACCTGTCAAACTACTCCTTTAAGATCATTCCCATCTCTGAAGAAATCAAGCAAAAATTCACTGGAGGAAAGGGATTTGACCTCTGGCTTTTATGGAATGAAGTAAATGGTGATACCAAATGGGACAGTCCTGAAAACGGAATCTGCATCTCATGCGGTC
>JAOZUR010000099.1 GCA_029938555.1 Candidatus Sabulitectum sp.
GGTTTTTGCTGTGGCAACAAAATCTATTCAGCTGACACACCTTGAAGAATTAGCTCTCGAATGGTGTTTAAGGGTAGAGTGTTTTTACCTGGTAGCAAACTGCTTGGTTTTAAGGCAGCTGTAATGAACACTGTAAGATTCTCTTCGTCTATATCTGATCTAAGGTGACCTTGATCTACACCTTGTTTTACAAGGTTTTTTATCATATTTATGAAAATGGACTCGACAAAAAACAATCCTTGATTTGAGCTAATGTCAAGCCACGGAGGTGATTCCTTTAGAAAAATGGTAATGGCTATAACCATTGGATGTTTTTTTATGAATCCATTAAAGGCTTCTCCTACCGCTAATATTTTGTCCATGTAGTTTCCTGAACTGGCGAATCCTACAGCAACCAGCTCAGCTTGTAGTCGGGAAACCAGACTTAATGCAAGTTGTTGGAACAGATCATCTTTTCCTTTGAAGTGAGTGTAGATTGTTCCTTTACCTACGCATGCCCCTTCAGCAATCATATCTAAAGTAATATTATGAGGCATTATTCGGCTACAGAGCTCTTCAGTTTCATTCAAAATTTTTTCTTTACTTGTCATATTTCCCCTTCAATACTGATTAGTCATATCTATTATACAATATAAATTATTGTTATACAATAGTATAAGCACTGTAACATACTGTAACGTACTGATACAATTTTGTAACATACCTTGAGCATGTTACTCATGGGTAAACAAACAGAAGAGTGAAATAAATGAAACTTGGAAGGAGAAATTATGAAAAATCTAGTGATAGCCCTTCTTGTTGCACTATTTTTAGTAACAGGATGTGGCAGAGGTGGAAGAGAAAACAGAGTCGAATCGATAACTGTTAGTACAGATCAGGTTGAAATCGCTGATGTATCCTTATGGGCATACGCATTTGCAAGGATTGAAGCAGAAAATCAGACTGAAATCTACAGTTCCGGTGGCACAGTAGAAAACATTCTTGTTGCTCAAGGTGACTGGGTTGAAGCGGGAGAGTTGCTTGTGGTATTATCTACTGATAATGAGGTTTACTCAAATATACAGTCTGCTGCTGCCAACTTGTCTGCTGCCAGGGCAGCCCAACGTGTTGCAACTGACAATTTACAAAGAATGCAAACTCTTCATGAGGCAGGTGGTCTTAGTGACCAGCAACTTTTGTCAGCAACCACATCAGTGGAAAGTGCTTCTGCTTCTGTAAGATCTGCAGAAGCAACATTGAATGGAATACAAAGTCGCTCTTCAAATTCAACAATAACAGCACCATTTGACGGGGTGGTTGGTAGAATTTGGGTTAGTTTAGGAAACACCACAGGAACTGGTGAACCTGTTTTAACTCTTGCTTCCACAGGTTCTGTTTCTGCTAATATCCTTCTTCCTGAGGATGTTTTAGGAAAAATACATTCTGGAGATCCAGCTGAACTTACAGTTTCATCCATTCCTGATTGTGTATTTTACGGTTCTGTTTTGACTGTGTCTCCTTTTGTGGACCCGCTAACCGGTCTTGTTTCTGCCGAAGTAGCGGTATCAGATTCTTCTGGGGCTCTTGTTCCGGGAATGGCGATCAGGGTAGGAGTACAGTTGGATATCCACAAAGATGTTGTAGTAGTTCCTGAACGCTATTTGATAAGCGGTACATCTGGTTATCAGGTGGCAGTTGAGATTGATGGAATTGCCAGCTTAAGAGAAGCCACTATTGGGTACAGAGAAAGTGGTTTGGCAGAGATAACCTCAGGGTTGAACATGGGCGAATCATTGATTGTGGCAGGGCAGCAGCTTGTTAGCGATGGATCTCTTGTTGTGATTCGAAATCATGAAGATTCGGAGGCGATACTATGAGTCTTTCCGCTCTTGCTGTAAAAAGAAAAACTGCCTTTATGATGGTTTTTACTGCGCTTATTGGTGCAGGTGTATTTGGTTACACTCAACTTGGTCTGAGCTTGACTCCAGATATTTCATTCCCTTCAATTAGTGTATCCTGCAAGATGGTTGGCGCAAATCCCGAGGAGATGGATAATCTTGTAACAGAAGTACTTGAGCAGGCTGTTTCCAGTGTTTCCGGAGTACAGGAAATCAACTCTACATCTTCAACTGGTTACTCCAGGGTAACTGTTGATTTTGATTACGGAGATGACATGGACCAATCGGAGACAGATATCAGACGAAAGGTTGAAGACTTTTCGTTTATGCTTCCAGAAGGAGCTGATGATCCTGTTGTTTCCGTGATGGATCCATCTTCAATGCCAGTTCTTACTATTTCAATTACAAGTGATAATCTGGATGGTGCATCTTTAAGAAGACTTGTTGAAGAGGAACTAGACCCGGTAATCAACAGAGCTGAAGGAGTTGGCGCAACTGTTATTTCAGGTGGTTCAATAAGAGAGATACAGATTGAACCAGACCCTGCACGACTGGCTGAAACAGGTATTTCACTTTCAGGAATCGCAGCTGCTCTTAGCGGACGGAATAACAATGTTCCTGCCGGTGAACTGGTTGGAAATGGAATGAGAACCGGTCTTTCGTTTGAGTTAGCATATCAGAGTGTATCAGAAATAGGGGAGACCGTTGTAGGATACAATGGTGGTTCTGCTGTATTGCTCTGGCATGTGGCGGAAGTGCTGGATGGAGAAGAGGAAGTTACACAAATTGTTCGAGTTAATGGAGAGGAAGGAATCATTCTCTCTGTGCTTAAACGCTCAGAAGCCAACACCGTTGATGTTTGTGATGCAGTTCTTGAACAGTTGGAAGTAATGGATGGGATTTATGGTGAACAGTTAAATATTACCGTTGTTTCTGATCAGTCAGAGTTTATCAAAGAAGCCATCTCAAATTTATCTACTACTGGGTTTATTGCTTTTTTGGCTGCTATAACCATTCTCCTGCTTTTTCTTCGATCAGCAAAGAGTTCTTATCTTGTTGGAATCTCAATCCCAGTTTCATTGGTAATTACATTTTTTGCCATGTATCTTTTTGAAGTTGATTTGAACATGCTTTCACTGGCTGGGCTTGCAATAGCTGTTGGAATGCTGGTGGATAACTCAATCGTTGTGATTGAGTCAATATACAGGTACAGAGAAATGGGTGAGTCACCGATTCAGGCTGCAATCAAAGGTGCCGGTGAAGTTGCCGGAGCTATTACATCATCCACCCTTACAACATTGATGGTTTTCATACCAATTCTTTTTGTTCCAGGTTTTACCGGACAACTTTTTAGAGATATGGCTCTCACCATCAGCTTTAGTCTGATTGCATCTTTATTTGTTGCGATTGCTCTTGTTCCAGCATTGTCCTCACTTTTCAAAAACATTACCGCTTCAGCGAAATTCAAAAAACTTGATAGCATTGGTAGTAGATTTTCTTCCATGTACAGCAAAGCTCTTCAGTGGAGTTTAAATAATGGAAAAAAAGCTATTGTTACTTCAATCATTCTGTTTATTGTTTCAATTTTTGCCATGGTTTCTATTCCGTCTGAATTGATGCCAGTAATGGATCAGAGTGAGATAGCTTTAAGTTACACCCTGGCCAGAAATACTGATCTGGCATCGAATGACAGTATCGCTCAGATTATAGAGACTGAGATTAGAGGATTGATCCCACCTGAGTACATTGAATCATTTTATGTTGAACTTGGTGAGAAATCATCTGCTCGCGGTATCACTTCAATGAATCAGGGAAGCATAAATATTGTTTTGTGTGGAAGCGATAAAAGAGACAAATCCTTATCGGAATACTCTTTTGCAATTCTTTCCCTACTTAAAGATATGCCTGGAGTAGAAGTTTCAATTGACCAGAAAGGACCATTTTCTGCTGGAAATCCCGTTGAAGTGATTCTTACTGGTGATGATGTTAGAGCTCTTGAAGCAACTGCGGTTGAAGTGTTGAATGTAATGGAAAACACAAGAGGCACCAGTTCGGTTAGTTCATCAGTGCAACAGAGAATTCCTCAGTACACATTTATGCCTGATCAGGCCAGTCTTACTCTTCTGGGAATCACAGCTGCCGAAGCTGCAAGAGAAATGCAACTAGGATTTCAGGGCAGAACCGTTGCCTCTTACAGTGAAGGCGGGGACGATTTTAATGTGTTTCTTCGATATCCCAGCGAGCAGCGTACAGAGTACTCAGATGTTCTGTATTCAATGAATGGTTCGGTACCAATGGACGCTTTGGGTAATCTGGAAAGTACTTCTTCCGTAGAAAGTATAACCAGGCAGGATCAATCCAGAACGGTGAGCATATACTGTGGTGTTGCACCTGGTTATACAAGTGGAGAAGTTGGTGCTAGAGTTCAGGATGCGGTAAATGAAATTGATATGCCACAAGGCGTAAGAATGATAATGGCAGGGGATTATGGAGATCAGGATGATACATTTTTATATATGCTATTAGCAGTGGCGGTTGCAGCTATATTGGTCTATATGGTCATGGCCGGTGAGTTTGAATCATTCAAAGAACCATTCATTATTATTTTTACAGTTCCAATGGCATTTATTGGTGTTGTGGCTGCTTTGTTGCTAACAGGTACAGAAGTGTCAATCATGTCTCTGGTTGGTCTTTTGATGCTGGCGGGAATTGCCGTGAACAATGGTATCGTTCTTGTTGATCTTGCCAATAAACTAAAAGACGATGGAAAAACTGCACGGGAAGCAATTACAGAAGCAGCCCGCGTGAGGACTCGCCCCATAATAATGACTGCATTGACCACGATTTTTGCCATGGTTCCAGTTGCAATGGGGCTTGGTGAAGGTTCTGAATTATGGCAACCTCTTGGTATTACAGTTATTGGAGGTCTTGTGAGTGCAACCATACTCACACTGATTATTGAGCCGTGCTTGTACATGTACTCTTCAAAAAAGTAAGGCACGGTTGGTGAAGCCGGATGAACTCTCCCCCTCCGGCTTCACCTTTTCATCTTTATCGCTTTTATGTTCCTTTCCTGCTTTATTAATTTTTTCAAATCGACAGTTCTATTTTGAGCTGCGGCACACAAAAGTCGGTTGACTTTTGTGATGTTGGCCTTATGCTTATCTCTTAGGAGATTAAAGCGTATAGAGATGCAATTGAAATTCTTAAAAGATGGAAAAATAAAACTGATAGAAAACCACTAATCATTCGTGGAGCCAGACAAAACGGAAAAACTTGGCTGATGAAAGAATTTGGGAATACCAGTTATAATCAATATGCCTACATCAATTTTGATAACAACCCAAGGATGAAAGCCCTGTTTCAAAGTGATTTTGATATAAACAGAATTGTTAAACGAGAATTGAAGACATGCTAGTACACTGTACAGCTTAATGTATCGGTATAATGCGCAGCTATCCTGGGCTCCAGTAAGGCACTGGTTTATGCGCATAGCACCGCTATGCAATTGAACTAGTAACGCCACTGGGGCT
>JAOZUR010000013.1:0-34887 GCA_029938555.1 Candidatus Sabulitectum sp.
GAGGAAACAGACAGCGATGTACTTAGAGAAATGCTTGGGTATCTGATTGAACAGCATTATGAATGCGGATGTTGATACCATCTGTGGTGCAGGGTATGGAAAGAGGTCTCCCCACCGGACGAACCTAGGAACGGATATCGGTCGCCTAGAGCTCTGCAGAGCAGGGACTCTCGATCTGAATATTCCTAAACTCAGGAAAAGTAGTTACTATCCCAGCTGGTTGCTTGAGTCGAGGAAGCGTTCGGAAAGAGCCATGGTTCAGGTGATAAGTGAAGCCTGGGTGAGTGGAGTCAGCACCAGGAAAATGGATCGTCTTGTCAAAACATTGGGTATTAATGAAACAACACGAGGATTGGATATAGGTAAGAAGATACATGAACCAAGAATCTCTCAGGTCCATTGATATCAAAGTACCAGAGAAGACAGAACAGTTAAACGAGATTGAAAAAAATGTGCCTAAATGCGTTGATGTTCATACACCTCATTGACGGACGGAGCCAAAGTGATAGAGGGATGGTGATCAGAAATAATAGAAACATTGTGTTGAGGAAAGATTGGCTGTTGTTCATGAAACATCCCTATAGCTGTTGCAGAGAAATCTGCATTCCATTTTGTTGCTTTCTGCAGAACGCTTGGCATAACTTGCACAGTTATGACAGTAACCGGTTGGTACACAAGCGACTGCGACAAGTTCATGCCTTTGTCATCTTGTGTCTTTTCGTGCTACCTGAGAATGATAATGTTCAATTTCATCAATCACAAGGGCTTGCTCGCTGGTACTATTCGGAATTTGCCTTATTTTATGAATCAGCTAGGGACACCGTTTTAACTTTTTGTTCGGATTCCAAGTTCCCAAAGATAATTATCTTCACAGTTGGCTATAGGCTACCCAGTAGACAATTGTCGTCATGATTCTTTTTGTATTGAGAATCAGCAGGGCATACCAATTTCATGACGGTTGATATAAGGGGTAAGGATGCGACTTGCAATTGATTTGGTATCACAGTATAGTACCATGAGGAGATTATGAATAACAAACACAAAAGAACTCTTGCTAAGATTTTTGAAAAGTCTGAGCGTTCTGATATTCCGTGGAAAGATATTGAAGCACTCATAATTGCACTGGGTGGCGAAATTACTGAGGGACAGGGTTCCAGAATTCGAATATTTCTTAATGCAAGCAGAGCTGTGTTTCACAGACCGCATCCTCGCCGTGTTACAGTGCGAGGAGCAGTAAAATCAATTAGAAGATTCCTACGAGAAGCAGAGGTGAAACAATGATGCAGTATAAAGGATATGTGGGTAATGTTGAATTTGATGACGAGGCAAATATATTTCATGGGGATGTCATTAATCTTCGTGATGTTATCACATTTCAAGGAAAAACGGTTGATGAGCTTCGTCATGCATTTCAGGAATCAATTGATGATTATCTGGAGTTTTGCGCAGAGCGTGGTGATTCTCCAGAAAAACCATACTCAGGGAAGTTTATGGTTCGCATTGAACCTAAATTACACAAGGCAGTAGCGTTGCGTGCAATGTTGATGCATAAGAGTTTAAACGCATGGATACATGATACGCTTGAGACGGCGGTAGGAAACTAAGTACTCAACTTTCAGTATTCTCTGGGAAGTAGCTATGATTTACGAAGTATCATCAAGGCATTTGTCTGAAAATATTTGTTAAGTCACCAGGGGCTATTAATGAACCGAACGCTTGGCATAACTTGCACAATTGTAACCGTAACAAGTAGGCACACAGGCGATTGTGACAAGTTCATGCCTTTGTTCCCCGAATATTTTCTTCACTTATTTGCGAAACTTCCAGTTAGCAATTACAGATTTCTAGGAATAGAAAAGACTACTATTTTAGGGTAATCATCTGGATTAGTTGAATAGCCATACCAATTACCTCCATGTGCTTTGTATAGCCATTGTCTTGCATCACTAGGAAGATCTGTTTGAAGTTTTCTAATTAGATTTCCTGTTTCCCCATCATAAATACAAAAAACAGGAGATGCTTGGTCACCGTAACCACTATTCACTAACAGATTGCCTTCAGGAGTAATAAAAAGCCCGTGTACTGGTGATCTGAACATATCAGGAGTATAGGACATAGAGGATATTGTTGAAGCATCAGGATCAGGTGAGATAGTTAGGAGAGACCCTTGAGAAGCAAGTTCTTCGGATGTTTTTTGACAAGGTTCATAATTTTCTTCGATTTGATAAAGAGTATCTCCACTCAGAGTAAGGCAGGTTATCAAATAAAGAGCATCCACACCTCTATCACAATAAAAAAATCTTTCGTTATGGGGATCAACTGCAAATGCAATTCCAGTTGGCTGACCCTCTCCATGTAAGCTTTCCCGGACGTAGTATTCGTTGATTAGATTACCAGCATTATCCAGCAGATAAATAGAATGACCCGAGAACAAATTTGTCGCATCGCTTCTATGAGTTTGTGTATACACGACAAACATGTTTTCTGATGCCTTCTCAGCAAATAGTGGTACATTGTTAGCCGGTAATCTAAAATTGCCCAAGTAGCTTTCATCCGAATCAAAAGAGTGTATTGCTTGAATTCTCGGATCAACAACAATGAAACTATTATCATTCTCAAATGCTATAGATGTCGGTGCGGCATATTCACCCGGTCCATTGCCTGATCTACCTATGATTGATTCATACTGTAATTCAGAGTTAAATTTAACTACTCTACCAGCAAGCATATCAACAACAAACAAATTACCTTCTAAATCAAATTCAATATCAGTAATTGACATGAATGCATTTGTGCTATCACCGTCATACACACCAAGTGTATCAAGGTAGAAAATATTGCATGCATGAATACTACATGTGTCTGTATCGTTAGAACTACAACCAAATGCAAAAAATACATAGGCAATAATTGAGCAGTAGAGAAGTTTACTTGTAAGTTGCATGTTTCGCCTTATCTGTAAGTTTTTTTCTTGATCTATAGCAGTACGCATCATCAATAACGGGGAACAATGATTGTACTGCATCAGGTAAACTAGGTAAAATGCAGGTGAAGTGAATGATGACACATTGGTTGTGGTGTGTCAATGGTTATTGGTTGTAATAAATAGTAAACACATGTATACATAACATGATGATTCTTGTGGTTTACCTGAGTCGGGTAAACTTGGAGTTTGAGAATGAGCTGAAGAAGAGGCAGATTTTTCCTGAGAAAAGCGTAAAGTATTTATTTTCTGAGTCTTGTTGTACTCTTGCTTGCTATCATCTTGGGTGTACTTCACTAAATCGCTCAGGTTAGGATTTGTTTTTTTGCATTTTTAGGGTTTTTATGGTTTTGCAAAAGATCACTTTGGTTGCCATTTCCAGCACAGCCTCTGTTTTGCTGTGGCCAAATTGTAAACCTTGCACAATTCGATGGTTGACAATTCACTTTTCCGTGTTCATTTTCCCGGCGCAGCAAGAAAGGGATTAAAAAGAGCTAAAACTTTGTTTAGGAGGAAAAGATTGCAGAGCATATTGATTCCTGAAACAGAGATTGTGCTGTCACAATTCTCGGATGCAGCAGGTGTTTATGACACATATGCAGAACACCACAGATTGATTGCTTCAAAACTGCTAAATCTTACTTGCAATTTAAAACCTAAAAGTTTGCTTGAGTTGGGATGTGGAACAGGCATTCTTTCTGAAGGACTGAATTTATTATTTCCTGATGCATACAAAGAATTTACTGATGGAGCTTCTGAAATGGTAAAATTTTGCCAAAGTAAGATTCCTTCTTCAAAACTGGTATCACACAATGTACTTGATTTTGAAAAAATTGAGGGTAATTCTAAATATGATCTTGTTCTATCCAGCTGTGCATTGCAGTGGGTTCGAGATCCTGATTCATTTATAAGCCAACTTCCTTCGCTAATCAATCATGGAGGTTATACAGCCCATGCTATTCCTGTGAAGGGTATGCTTTTTGAGCTGGAAGAAAGTTTTGCAAAAATTGACGGAGACTGGAACTCTATTCAATACTTCTCAGGCGAAAAATGGATTGACTTGTTTTACCAGGCTGGTTTCAAAATTGAACAATCTTTCACCGATGATTTCACCGTATTCTACAATTCACCTATGGACGTTTTACGGGCAGTTCGTGGTATCGGGGCATCTCTCTCAAACCACCAAGAAGCATCGGTTGTCTCGCCGGTTGTTCTTAGAAAAGCCTTAAATTACTATAGCTGTAATTTTGGTGACGAGTCTGGAGTGGTCCCAGCAACTTACAAAGTACATTTTGTGGTAACCTCTGGAGGTAACAAATGAAATCACTGTTCATCACAGGTACTGATACAGATGCCGGAAAAACATTTGTAACTGCTGGAATTGTCAGTGGTTTTGTAAATCAAGGTGTTAATGCAGTTGCGGCAAAGCCCGTCCAGACAGGTTGCGTTAACGGTATTGCAGAAGATCTTGAGTTCGCACTAAAGACCGCTTGTCTTTCATTCACTGAACCTATTTTGAAAGAATTGTGCCCTCTACGATTTGAGCCTGCATGCTCTCCCCATCTTGCTGCTGAACTTGCTGATTATTCGATTTCTCTTCCCAGTATGATATCTAATCTGCTAAATCTTCAAACTGATTTTGAATGTGTTGTTGCCGAAGGTGCAGGGGGAATCATGGTTCCTCTGGGCAATAAAAAATTAATGCTTGATCTTATGGTTGAACTGGTTTGGCCAGTTGTTCTGGTTTCTTCTGACAAATTAGGTACCATAAACCATACACTTCTTTCTATTTCAGCTTTAAGGCAAGCAGGACTTGATATTGCAGGCGTAGTTATCAATCATACATCTCCCCCGTCCTCTCTGATAAGCAAAAGCAATACAGTAGCAATACAGGAGTACGGTGACGTTGAAATACTAGGAGAAATCCCATTCTCACCTGAAGCTTTTCCACACCAGTCTTTTGTTTCGATTTGCAACAAGCTGAAAGGAATTTTGTCTTATGAATTTCAGGGAAACTGATCTTTTACATCTGTGGCATCCGTATACTGATACTAACAAATTTGAACAAATTGACTTCCCCATTATACAAAGCGCAAGCGGTGTTCGACTTAAGGATTCAAATGGTAAAGAATACCTGGACGGAATCAGTTCATGGTGGTGCGTTAACCTTGGTCATAGCCACAAACATGTTGTAAACTCGATTGTGCAGCAATCAGTTAGCTTACAACACAGCATTACAGGCGGAATGTCACATACCGCTGTAATTGAACTGTCTGAGAAGCTTTCACAAGTAACTCCCGGAGACCTGAATCGGGTTTATTATGCATCCGATGGTGCCAGTGGTATTGAAGCAGCATTGAGGATGGTTATTCAATACTGGTGGAATTTAGGGCAAAGTGAAAAGAAGAATATCATATCACTTTCCGGTGCATATCACGGAGATACCATGGGTACTGTGGGGCTTGGTTTTTTACCAAAATTCCATAAACCAATTGAACATGTGGTGAATAGATCATTACAGATTCCTGCTCCAATTTGCTTCCACTGCGCTGACTCAGAGAATTGCACTTTGCAGTGTTTTAAAGATGCTGAACAGATTCTTACAAAACATTCTAAAACAACTGCTGCTGTGATCATTGAACCTGTCTGTCAGGGTGCTGCTGGAATTCGTATTTATCCGCCAGAATATGTGACCAAATTACGAAAACTATGCACAGAACTAGATATACTTTTAATACTGGACGAGATTGCAGTTGGATTTGGAAGAACAGGTAAAATGTTTGCGTCAGATCTGGCAGAAATCCAACCGGACCTGATGGTTGTGGGAAAATCCCTTACAGCAGGTTACCTGCCCATGAGTGCTGTAATAACCACTGAAGAATTTTTTGATAGTTTTCGTTCCATCCCCGGGCAAGATCGAACTTTTTACCACGGGCATACTTTTTCCGGAAACCCCATTGCAGCTGCGGCGGCAATTGCAGCTCTTGAAGTTTTTGAAAAGGAAAACATTATAGAACAAAGCAAAATACCTGCGAATCTTCTAAAAAGCGGTTTTGAAGCATTTAGTGAAAAACCAGGGGTACACAAAACAAAAACTCTCGGATGTATGAGCTCTCTCGAAATCTCAGAGCAGGCAGGTGGTGCTAAAGCAACAGAAAAAATGGCTATTCTTGCCCTTAAAGAAGGTCTAATAATAAGGCCACTGGGGCCTATTGTTTATCTTTGGCCTCCCCTTGTTACAAACAAGTCGGAAATGAAAGAAATGCTTAGTATATTCGACTATTGTTTAGACTGCTGTATTTCCGTTTAATTGTCAGGAGAAACTGGTGCTAAAAGAAAACTACTGGGATTCAATAGATTTAGAAGGGCTTGGTACCGAAAAGATTCACGATCTTAATGTATCAGGGTCTGTTTTGCTGATTATGGATATGCAGAACTTTTTTCTTTCTCCAGAATCTCATGCTTTTGTACCCTCCTCTCCAGGGCTCATTCCAGTTATTATGGATCTTGTTTTTAGCTTTGAGCAACAGGGTTTACCTGTTATTTACACAAGGCACTTAAATACTCTGGAAAATGCAAAAAACATGGGGTTATGGTGGCGAGATGTTATAACCGAAGACAAAACTCTCAGCGAAATACACAGCTCTTTTGATACTTCTAATTCCACAGTTATCAATAAGTCTCAATATGATGCTTTCTACAAAACTGATTTACAGAGTATTCTTGAAACACTTGGTACCACAACTGTGATTATTACAGGTGTTATGACCAATCTCTGCTGTGAAACTACTGCAAGATCTGCATTTGTAAAAGGGTTTAATGTACTAATGCCAGTTGATGGTACAGCCACTGTTAACAGTGAATTGCACAGGGCAACTACCATAAATTTATCACATGGTTTTACTAAACCTGTAAGTGTTGCGTCCATCAAAAAAAGTATTATGAGTTTGTGTGAATACTGAAAAAATTATCATTATCGGTGCTGGACCTGCCGGTCTTGCAGCTGCCCAGCAGTTAAAACTATATGGAATTGACCCACTGGTTATAGAGAGTGATCAGCCTGGCGGGTTGCTGCTAAATGCCAACTCTGTAATTAATTATCCCGGCGTTCTTCAGGGCATTTCAGGAAAAGAATTAGTGAAAATGTTTCCATTACCTAAACAACTTATAATTGCTGAAGTAACATCTATTTACAAAGAATCTTCATTTTATGTAATCAATTCAGCTAGGGGTACTTTGAAAACTAGTACAGTTATAGTCGCTTCAGGAACAACTCCAACTAAAATAAAACTTCAACGAATTCCAGAAAACAGAATTCACTATGAGGTCAAAAATTTGAACGAAATAAGTGGAAAAACTGTGGCAATCATCGGTGGTGGTGATGCAGCTTTAGATTACGCCATGACTCTTAGCAAAAAAAACATTGTGAATGTTTATGCCCGTGGCGATTTTTCAAAAGTCGTTACCCACTTAATGGAAAAAGTTCAGACAGTTAAAAACATCACACTTCACCCTGGAAAACTTCCTGAAAATCAGGTTTTTTTAGAGGACTTAATAATCGTAGCCATTGGAAGAAAAGCCAGACTAGATTTCATTTCAGAAAAACTGTTATCTTCGCCACCTAAGGATGGTTCATTTCATCTATGTGGTGACTGTAAAAACGGTATTTATCGTCAGACTGCTATAGCAGTAGGCAATGGAGTAGAAGCTGCTATGAAAACAGCTGAATATCTGAGAAAAGTGGAGACCTATAAATGAAGGTAATTGCTTCAAGTGGCAGAGATGATCTGGCCAGGGTTTATATAGTAGAGTTCGATAACGGTCTACAAGTTGAGTGTGCGGAATCGGTACAACCGCCAATTCCTCTTGAAAAGAAATGGGTAATGCTTATTTCTACACTTTTTGGCTGTCCGGTGGGATGTTCCATGTGTGACGCTGGAACAGAATATCATGGTAAACTTTCTGCAACACAGATAACTGAACAGATTGAAATGATGATTCGAAGACGCTTCCCCAACATGAAGGTTCCTTCTACTCAATTCAAAGTTCAATTTGCCAGAATGGGCGAACCTGCGTTAAATCTGGAAGTGATTGATGTTCTTAAAGAATTGCCTAATCGTATAGATGCACCTGGCTTTATGCCATCAATATCTACGGTTGCCCCAACAGGAACCATGAAGTTTTTCGAAGAGTTACTGAAAGTAAAGCAAAATCTGTACACAAATGGAAACTTTCAACTTCAATTTTCAATCCACACCACAGATGATATTCTTCGTAGAAAGATAATTCCTGTATCAACCTGGACTCTGGCAGAAATAGCTGATTATGGTACTAAATTCTTTTCCTTAGGTGACAGAAAAGTAACGCTTAACTTCGCCCTTGCAAAAGATTCACCATTGGAAACAGATGTTCTTCTTAAGTATTTTGATCCAAACATATTCCTTATCAAAATCACTCCTTTAAACCCAACCTACAATGCAATAAAAAATAATCTCACCTCACACATCAATGCTTCTGTTGCCACAGATAAAAGAAATTCTCTTGTTGAAGATATTAGAAACGCTGGATATACCGTAATTTTGAGTATTGGCGAACAGGAAGAAAACAAGATAGGTAGTAACTGTGGGCAATACTTAAAAGCTCATGTGAATTCCAAAACTCATATGGAAAATGGTTATACCTACGCCATCAGTAAGGTTTCAGAATAAAGAAGCATTGCCTCCATCCTTGTGTACTGAAATATTACATTGTTCAAACTTCTTATGTAAGCTTCACGAATGGAAGGTTTAACTTATGAGATTCAGTAGAGGCATGGTTCATTCTGCTTTTCTTACAGTTTTGGTGTTGATGCTTATTCTCTTTTCGAATTGTTTCTTCTTTCCGTCCAGCGGATTCCCAAACAGCATCAAAATAGAAGGATATATCAGATCTTCTCTTGATTCTTTGATAATCCCTGCAATAGAAATGACTGTTTCTTCGCGGGATACTTCCTATACGGATGAGAACGGATTTTATTCTCTTTCTTTCACGGTTTTAACCCATGAAGATTCAGGTGATTACAGAGAGTGGACAGTACAGGCTAAAGATATAGATGGAATTAGTAACGGCACTTTTGCTCAAATGGACAGTATTCTTATTGAAATTGATCCTACACATAACGGCTCAACAGACTTCGAACTTGATCTGTATTTAGATCCTAGATAAAATTATTTTCCAATTAGACTTTTGTTTACATGGAATAATTAATAAACAAAATATGTATTTCAATAAACAAAGGAGGAATCATGCTTTTTATTAGTTTCATGTTATTGGCTTCCATTAGCGGAATTGTACCAAATCAGGTTCAAAATGAAGTACACGAATGGGGTATTGTGATTTTTGAGCAAGGCGATGATCTTATGTGCGGGGAAACCTGGCAGAACAGCAAGTATTATCCTGATCACGATTATTTAGAAATGTGCGCCGAGGCGCCAGTTGTATGGATTCATGGTGAACCTTTTGATGATGCTACTTTCATTGTAAAAACCGGTGAACAGACCATCACTTTCACATATCCCCTGCCAAACAGAACAGAACTAGGCATTTCAGAGTGGGATGTCTCAGCACATAACATTTCTGTAACTGATATTTCTGAGGAAACCGAAATGCTAATTGAAGAAGAGTTTATTGAAAGCTATCAAGGACCTTTCTGGTGGGCTGTAGATTCATGGCGTGAAGTTTCATCTCTACAGCTTTCACAGATAGACTATGGCATTACAGAGAATTTCCTTTATTATGAGTGTACAGTAGATAGATCTTTTACAGACAATTTCTTCAACTGGGGCGATAATGGAAATCCGAATTTTGCAGGAATGAACATCCAGGATGCCATCCTTTTCACTCCTGAAGGTGCTTTTTCAATCAGATTATCAGAACTGGTTCCCAACCTGCTCAGCCTTCCTATATCTTCCAAAATTGATACGGAAAGAATTTTGAATACTTTTTCAATATGGGGTGAATCAAATTTGGATCATTTGGAGATAGTAGCTCTATGGGAAACATGGAAACCTGTTTTTAATGAAGAGGATTCTTACTGGCTTGTTTTCCCAATCCCTGAAGAATTCAATAACTCCATCAGCACCATTGAATTGCAAACTCCTGATCAAAGACTGGTTGTTTACAATCGACTTTTTCTTGGAGCAGTTCGGCTTAATTTATGAAACATGTTCTAACTATTTTGATTCTGATTAACATATCTCTTGCACAGGAAAATTCTGAGCCATTGAATTCAGTACACGAGTGGGGCGTTGTTGTTTTTGAGAGAAACGCAGGTCCCGTTATTTGCGGTAGCCCGTGGCAGGAATCTGCTTTATTTATCAATGAAGATTTATCTGCTAAAGCACCAGTTATTTGGATTTATGGAGAGCCTTTTCAAGGAACATTCAGAGTTGAAGTGGGAACCGGTGAAACTATCACAATGGTTTACCCAAACCCAGATTCACTTGATTATGAGTTTGCTGAATGGTCTATTTCTACAGTTCATAACACTGAAGAAATTGACGAATTCTTGTATGATGGACCTTTTGCTTGGGCGGTAGAATCTTGGAGGAATGTACCTTCTCTTTACCTGTTTAATGAAAACACAGGTATTACAGAGAATTTTCTATATTATGAGTGTACAGTAAATTCTGATTTCCCTGATAAATTTTTTCACTGGAATTCTGAAGGAAATCCTGTCTTTTCAGGGATTCCTATTGATGATGCCCTGGCTTTCACCCCTTATGGAGTGATTCAGGTAGCACTGCAGGAAGACAGTTTTGTTCCCAATGAATACTCCATTGACGGGATCTCACAACCAGAACAGGTGATTGATGTTTTCACTCGCTGGGCAGGTTCAAAACTGTATCCCTCAGAGATTGAAGCCTTGTGGGAAACCTGGGAACCTGCATTCACTGAATCAGGTCACTACTGGCTTGTATTCCCCATACCTGACGAACACAACAACGAAATAAGTAAAATTCATCTTGAAACATCAGATCAGAGGAATGTAGAATACAACAGGCTTTTTTTAGCAGCAGTACGAATCAGTCTGCCATAACTTTTTCGAAATAATCAAGGCAAACCTTGATGTAAGCTCGTTTTTCTTTATAAGAGTGTGGAAAAAAGCTTCGCTTAAATCCGTAAGCAACAATGTTTTTGAGCTGCCTAGCTGTCAGATTAAAAGTCTGAACTGCCTTAAAAATTTCATCGGTAACAGTTGTATTTGAAACTGTTCTGTTATCAGTGCAGATAGTGCAAGACAACCTATTATCTATCATTTTACGAAAAGGATGATTTGCCAAGTTATGAAGATTGGGGGCGGTTTGCATATTTGAAGAAAGACAAACTTCAATTGTAACCCTTCTGTCTGCAATGAAGCTTACAAGATCATCGGTATACCTCTGCTTATCTACTATTGATGGATCAGTAACAGCACTTGGGTTAAACAGGGAAGTTCCATGGCCGATTCTGTCTGCGCCAAGCTCTGTTATGGCTTGAAAAATACTTTCCGGCCCATATGCCTCGCCTGCATGGACCGTTTTGCTAATAAAGTTTCGCCTAGCAAGTTCGTAAGCTTCACGATGATGAATTGGTGGATATCCTTTTTCTCTTCCGGCAATATCAATGGCAACAACAGGTATTCCATTTTCTCTTCTGGCTTTAACAATTGCACCTGCCAGTTCATAAGACGCCAGACCAAAAATTCTATCATGTTCTGAATGTGAATGAACCTTAAAAATATCTTTGAAATATTCTGAAGAGTTATTAGTAAAAAAGCGCATGGCACATGCAATTATTCCATAATCAAAAGGTGGCTCTTTCCCTGAGGTAATCTCAAAACGATTGTTGAATTCTTTTTTGGCTTTGTCTAATCCATGATTCACTGCTTCAAGCACCTGTTGCAGATTCATTTCTCCACCGGCATAACGCTGCGGTGCAAATCGTGCTTCAATGTACCTTACACCCTCTCTTTGATTATCTACTGCCAGCTCATACGCAATGCGAGACAGGTTTTCTGCCTTTTGCATAACTGCACCTGGATAAACAAAACACTTCAAATACTCTTCAAGATTAAGATAGCTTTCTTTAAAAACTGTTTCCTTAAGTCCTTGGACCGTATAAGATGGAAGTTCTATTCCGTCTTTTTGGGCCAGATCGATAAGGGTTTCCAGTCTAATAGAACCACCAAGATGAACATGCAGATCTGTCTTGGGAAGTTTAAGAATTAATTCTCTGGTTATGGGAATTGCAGGCAAGTCATTTGGATTCATTTACAACCTTTTCAAAGTATTCCATGTTTTCTCTCACATAGGTTCTCTTATTTCTATAAGCAGCTGGAAAAAAACTTCTTTTAAAACCATAAACCATCAGGGTTTTCACATCGTTAAGGGTTAAATTAAAAGCCTGAACAGCCTTGAAAATTTCATCTGTAACCGTTGTATGAGATACTGTTCTATTATCTGTACATATTGAACAAGACAGCTTGTTCTCAAGCATTTTTTGGAAAGGATGATCTTCAAGTCGTTTAAGACTGGGGTCTGTCTGCATATTTGAAGTAAGACATACCTCCATGGTAATTCTTCGGTTTGCAATAAATTGCACAAGATCATTTACATATAACTCTCGGTTAACAATTGATGTATCGGTTATAGCATCAGGTTTAAAAAGAGATGTGCCATGCCCTATGCGACCTGCACCAAGTTCCGTTATAGCTTGAAAAATACTTTCTGGACCGTACGCTTCACCGGCATGAACTGTTTTGTTTAAGAAGTTTCTTTGGGCAAGCATATATGCATCTCTGTGATGGATTGGAGGGTTTCCCTTTTCTGGTCCTGCAAGGTCAATACCCACAACAGGCAGATCCATTTCTCGTCTGGCTTTTACAGCAGCTCCAACCACCTGCAAGGAAGCAAGACCAAAGATTTTATCTTCGTCTGAAAATGAATGAACTGAAACAATATCATTGTAATAAGGAGAGAAATGCTTGTTAAAGTAACGCATAGCGCAGACAATAATTCCGTACTCAAATGATGGTTCCGCTCTGGAGATTACCTGAGGTCTATTATTGAATTCTTGTTTTGCTTTGTTTAGGCCATAGTTAACTGCTTCGATCGTATCAAGCATAGACATTTCTCCACCGGCATGTAATTGTGGAGCATATCTAACTTCTATGTACCTGACACCTTCATTCTGATTATCTACAGCCAGTTCATACGCTATTCTCTGGATGTTTTCTTTCGTTCGCATAACAGCACAGGTATATCCGAAGCCCTGCAAGTACTCTTCAAGATCTCTGTAGTTTTCCTTAAAAACAGTTTCCTTCAGCCCTTCAACTGTGTATGATGGCAGTTGAACACCCTGATCCTTTGCAAGCTCAATTAGAGTTTCAATTCTGATGGATCCATCAAGATGTAGATGAAGATCTGTTTTCGGCAATTTTTTAATAAGCTCTCTTGTTAATTCCATTTTTTCCTCCTGTTCCGTATAATGAATGATACAAAACTCAGAAGAAGAAACAAGGATACAGAAAGCGGGGCCGAAACCCCGCTGAAATCTTTACTCTGGAATCAAATCTGATTCCACATACTTTGCAAGTAGATCTCCTGATGATATAAGCAAATATGTTTCACCATCAACCTTAATTGAAGTGCCACTGTACTCTTTATAAATCACCCTGTCACCAATTGCCACTTCATCCGCAGCATCTGCAGCTTTTGCAACTATGATTCCCTCGGCAGGTTTCTTCTGCGCGCTATCTGGAATAACAATTCCACTCTTGGTAACATTTTCAACCTCAACTGCCTCAAGCATAACAAAATCCTGCAGTGGCTGTACTTTAACATCTTTCATTTTATACCTCTTTCCTTGATTTTAATCCTAAATACATATCAATTTTTGTTTTATCAAAACCAACAACATAATTACCACCAATGCTAAGCTGAGGTACCCCTACCTGACCGGTTCTTGCCTTAAGAGCAGCTGCACTGGAAGCATCACGAGAAACATTAACTTCACGGAAAGGTACCCGGTTTTTGCGAAGATAAGTTTTAACCCTGGTACACCATACACAGGAATCACCAGTCCAGACTGTCACCTGTGGAAAGCCTATTTTTTTATCTTTTCCAGCATTTACTTCTATTGAATGATTCTGAAAAGCATTCAGATAATAATCCGTGTTATGTTTTCCTACAATCTTTTGAATAACTTTATTGTTACTGATGGAAATAACAGTGGGAACACTGTTAACGCCATAGAATTTATGAACACCTTTCACCACATTAACATCCACAAGTAGAGCTTTTATCTCAGTATTTAGTGAAGCAAATTCTCTAAAATCAGATTCAGCCTCATTTGATACTTGCGAAAAACTACCAAAAAAACCGACTACCAACTCTTTCTCACCGTTTAAAATAGAATTAAATTCTTCTACATCTCGTACGATAACTAAACTCATGTTTCACTTCCCTTTAAAACATCATTTAAAGCATCCAAAATTGCGCAGACCGCTTCTTCGTTTTGAAGATGATACCTTCTGCAACGCCACTCTACCTCACATTCAATCAAATTAACCTGCCGCAATACTGAAAGATGTTTTGACAGCAGCGATGCATCCACAGAAAGTTTTTTCATCAATTCTGAAACTATGCATGAACCTTGCACCAATTCCTGCAAGATAAGTATGCGCAAAGGGTGCCCGAATGCTTTAGCAAGATTTGACAATTCAATAGTAATATTACTTCTCCTCATTTGAGAATTTCCTCAATTGACGTTTTGGGAAAATAAGAAGTTTTTGATAATTGTCAATGCCCGCACTGAATCACAGTGATATACTGTTGTAATTCAGCGGAAATTGTGGTATTTTACCCTTGTGAAAAATGGATGGAAAGTGAGTACTTTGTATCCACCTAATATAAGTGTTTTTAACAATTTAACTGAATCATTTATCTTTATGCTAAATGATATCGTAATAAATGTACTATAACAGAAAGGTTCTAATGAAAATACCGAGCCTTAAAATCGGTGATCTGACCATTCGAATTCCAATTGTTCAAGGGGGAATGGGTGTTTCTGTATCAAAAGCATCTCTTGCCTCAGCAGTATCAAGTGCTGGAGGACTAGGAGTCATTGCAAGTGTAGGTCTAGGTGAAGAGATGGATACTTCAATTCCATACATGAAAAGATCACGCCAAGCTCTTTCCTCTGAAATAAGAAAAGTCAAAGAGCAGGGGCTTGCTGTTGGCGTAAATGTAATGGTTGCACTAACAAATTTTGGTGACATGGTTAAAACTTGTGTAGATGAAGGTGTAGATGTTTTGTTTGCAGGAGCTGGGCTTCCTCTTCGCCTACCGGAATTTGCCGGTGACTCTCCAATGAAACTTGTTCCAATCATTTCTTCAGGTCGTGCAGCCGATGTTATCTGCAGATCATGGTTTAAAAAATACTCTAGATTCCCTGATGCAATTGTAGTAGAAGGTCCAATGGCCGGTGGGCATCTAGGTTTCAAGATGAAGGATCTTCTTGAAAACACCGCTTCCAACCTCGATACTCTTGTGAAAGAAACATTAGTTGTGGTCAAAAAGTACGAGGAACAGGCCAAAAGAAAAATTCCTGTTATCGCAGCAGGTGGTGTATACGATGGTGCTGATCTGGCTCGTTTTTTAAACATGGGCGCAAGTGGCGTTCAAATGGGTACCCGATTTGTGGCAACAAAAGAGTGTGATGTTTCTGAAGAATACAAACAGTCTTATATTGATGCTACAGAAGAAGATGTAGCTGTAATTCTATCTCCTGTTGGTCTTCCTGCAAGAGTCATTAAAACCCCATTTGTAGAAAAGAGTTTAGGGGAAAGACAGGATTTTAAATGTTTCTATAAATGCCTGATTACTTGTGATGCTGACAAGGCAAATTACTGTATAGCACTTGCATTGCTTGACTCTTCCAGAGGGCAGCTTGATACAGGCTTTCCCATGTGCGGGCAAAATGTCACAAGAATTGATAAAATTATCAGCGTAAATGAACTCATGGAGGAAATGGTTTCAGGGGCAGAGCCTCTGCTTTCATAAAATACTCAGGGGAGGGTTTAGCCCTCCCCTTTTTCAAAATCCTGTAAAAACTGGTTAAAATATCTGTTATGTTCTTCTGGGGAAAAACCTATTCCGAAAATCTTGTAAATACACCATTGTTCTTTTGTCCTGTTCATAAGCAGGGATTCAATATGGATCTCCCTTTTTACGCCCCCTTGATATAGCTGTAGATAAAGAAGGATCTGTGCTTCATTTTCGTTGAAGAATCCCATGCTTGCATCCAAAAGTTCAAACTTTACAGAAACAGTTTTTTCAGGGTTAAGCAGTTTTTCCATAAAAGAAAGAACATTCTTTTTCCCTGATATAATCAAACCCCTTGATAATACAATATCCTCTGAAAATACTGATTCCAAATCCTGTAGTACTCCTTTGTTTAACGAGTCTACATATATACTGATTAGCGATTTGAACTTTGCATATTTTTCCTCATCCCAATCTGGCATAAATATCCTCCATACTATCCGTGCTCTAAATTCTTACTTACCTTGACTATGCATATTCGCCTGATTGCCTGCGGTTGCAGCAGCTATCTGCTCACCCATTCCAAATTTAGCAGGGTAAACAATAACCATTGAACCTTCTTCTTTGGAAATGTCAAGAAGGGCTTGAATCTGTCGCAGTTCCATGGAATTAGGTTGGTCAGCCATAAGTATTGCAGCTTCAGAAAGAGATTGCGCAACCACCAATTCAGCTTTTGCCTGGATCACTTTAGCTTTTGCGGACCTTTCTGCCCTTGCAATAACTGCCAACTCTTCAATAAGCGATGGTGGTGTACCAACGTCTGTAATACGAACTGCTCTTACATTAACTCCATAATCAGCAGCAGCTATGTCTATGCCTGATTTTAACTCATTGGCTATGCGATCAGTTTCACTTAAAAGTGGTCGAAGATCATTTCCTCCAATGGTACTTTTTAAAGCTTCCATGGAAACCCATTCAGTTGTTTTCCAGTAATTCTGCACATCAATAACTGCTTTTTCAGGATTTTCAACTTCAAGTTCAACAGCAGCAGTTACATCAATAGGAATATTATCTTTTGTGAGTGTTTTAGTAGCTTTCACTTCGTATGTTCTAATTCTTATATCAACAATCCTTGCCACCGAATAGATGAAAGGCGGGATAAGGAAAAAACCAGGGCCTCGAACACCTACAGATTTACCAAGACGAAGAAGAACCATTCTCTGCCATTGGGGCAAAACATAAATCATTTTTGCGAAAAGATTTGCAAACCAGAAAATAGCTATAGTAAACAAAATACCCTTTACTATTTCTCCACCAAAAATAAAGCGAGAAACTTCAAATTTCGGTAAGGCAATAAATACCCAGAGAGGTGTAAAAATCACAAGCCTAACCAAACCTCTCAAAAAGTTCTGAACTGAATTTCCTTTAGCCATTAGAACCCTCCTTTTCTTTCGTATCAACCTAACAGAAAACGTCTTCTTAGTGTTGACTCCAGATAATTTCATTCACTTAATTACCTGATATGTACCACTCTGCAATTGCGGAAATCTCCACCCTGAGGAGCTATCTGCTCACAGTACCAAGAAAGACACAACCCAGGTAGTATAAAAAGCATAATCCATGATCTACTGAACACAGAAATCAACAGCCTTCTCAAAACAAGACCTCCCGAAGTAAACTTCAATATTGGAGTGAATTGTAACTAAGTCAATACATTTGATTCTGCAGCTGAATGTATCCACTAAAAAAGGAAATAACATTTGTGGAAAATTCTTGTATACGATACCCTTGCATATCACTTGAAATTAGCTTATCATTTTGTCGGTATTTTAAACAGAGGGGAAAATGATGAAAAGAAATGGAATTTTTAGTTTACTTGCACTTTTGGTGCTATCCGGTTGTGCATTTGCCGGGGATCCTGCCATAGAAGATTTCATGGCAAATGGTGTAATGATAACCGTAAGTGTCATAGTTAATCTTGCAATTGTTGGTTTTATGATAATGGCACAGTGGAAACTTTTCGTAAAAGCTGGAGAAGAAGGATGGATTGCCCTTATTCCCATATACAATGTAGTAATTATGATGAAGATTGCCGGCAAGCCAGGCTGGTGGGTTATATTATTATTCGTACCTATTGCAAATCTTGTGGTAAGTGTGCTAATGAATATAGGTCTTGCTAGAAACTTTGAGCGCAGTGACGGTTTTGCAATCGGCCTTATTTTACTTCCCTACGTATTCTTAGCAATATTAGGTTTCGGAGATTCAAAGTATAATCCAGTTATGATTCCATCAATGTAGCTTTTGGGTTTTAATAAAAGGGGGCTTTTAACGGAGCTCCCTTTTTTTATTCAATTTCATTATTAACACTTTCTTCTTAACCTATAATTGCTTATTATAACTTGAAGAACAAAAGTCTACTAATTTCAGAAGGAATAAGTAATGAAAGCACTATCCTGTTTTTCCACAAACATGAATCCGTACCGAGCTGGAATCGAACTTGCAGAAAAACTTGTTTCTATCAAACCTGAAATAATTTTCCTCTTTCCCTCAATTCATTATCAGGGTTCATCGGAGATGTTAGATGCGATTTATGACGTGCTTGAATCAGATCAAACAGTACTGATCGGAAACACTGTTGACGGGTTTTATGAGAAGAATAAAGTTGCTTCTGTTGGCGTATCTGCACTTGGTCTGAATTCAGATGGAGCTGTTAAGTGGCATTTGGAATACGGCGATAAGATAAAAGAAAAACCATTTGAAGTTACAAAAAGCTGTATGAACAATTTGAATGAAAAATGTGAATTGTTTCCTTCATTTTATTTTTTGGTGTCAGATTTCAGAACCGATACAGATGCTATTGTTGATGCCTTAAATAATACAGCCAATGGACCAGTGATCGGAGGGTTAGCAGCAGATGATTATTCCTTCAATGAATGTTTTATTTATGCAAACAAACAAGTACTCACAAACAGCATAGCAATTCTTGCTGTTGAAGGAAATCTACACTTTAATATCAGTGTTGCAAATACCTTACAGCCAATGGGGCAACCGGGAATAATTACCAACGGAATGGGAACCGACATCGTTTCTATTGATAACATCCCTGCAATGAAATTCATTGAAAAAGAACTAGGAAAACCTCTGGAAGTTGTAGATCAAGGAAACATCATATTTAAAGTTATTGAAGAAGAGAATCTAAATCAGCACAGAATTACCGGATTACTACTGCCTGATGATTTAGCTCGAGACAAGGGTGTAAAACTGTTTGCTGGAATTCAAAAAGGAAAAAAAGTTCAAGTATGTCTTGCCCCGCCGGAAAAAATACTTCAAGATATTCGGAATATTGGAAAATCTCTGGATGATCTTCCATTTTCGCCTGTGGCAGCAATTCTTGTGAGCTGTGCCGGGCGAAAAAAAGTTCTTGCAGACGATATTGGGCAGGAAGTTAAGGAAATCATGAAATGCTGGCCAAATTTAGAAGCTCTTGTTGGGTTTCCATCGTTTGGCGAATTCGGTTCCTTGAAAGAAAAAGACGGTTATACTAAATCGTTTTTTCACAATATGACATTTATTCTGTTACTTATCGGGGAAATACAAGAATGAGAAATGTATTTATCAGCACCATGCCGAATCCTCCCATAGGTTTTGAATACCGATCACCTTCTAGGCGTGATATTTTGGGAAGCAGAATAGTTCTACTATCCGATTCACTTGATGAATCGCTGAATCTAACCGATTCTTTTAGTGAAAAAGTCTGTGGAGTTGTGATAACTGAAGGAAAATCGTTCTTTCACTCCCGTATAGGTCCACTTTTGTGGCATCTTACTGTTCAATCTTTTCAAATGGCAAATCTGAAGGAAATTGTTAGTTTTTTTCTTGATACTCTTTCCTTGGGACAGACAGCAATTGATGAAAATGCCAATCTGAAGATTGAATTGTCTCTAAGTAGAAAGCTACAAAAACAGACACAATTCAGTTACAATCAAACTACAGAAAGATTAAGTGCAAAGGTTTCTGAAATTAGTCATGTTTTTGATTTTTCACAGTTCGGAATATTTCGAACTGATTTGGAAGGAAAAATCTTTCTTGCTAACCCAGCCCTTACCAAAATATTCGGATACGATTCACTGGAAGAAATGAACCGCGTAGGTTTGCAAAACATCTATCAACATAAATCTGAGCGAAAGCGTCTGTTATCCATGGTGACCAAGGGACCTGTTAAGGAATTTGTTACTTCATTTATAAAAGCCAATGGTACAATCATAGACATTCAACTTACTATGTATCCCGTTTTTAGCGAAAATGGTACACTGATCTTTTTTGAAGGCAATTTAATAGATATAACTGACAAGAGAAAGACATTAAAAGAGATTCATGATTTGCGAAATTATCTGACCAACATTATAGATTCTATGCCATCTATTCTCATTGGCTTAGATAAAAATATATCTGTAACTCTATGGAATAAACCGGCAGAGAAAATTACCGGTATTTCCGCTAAAATGGCTAAAGGAAAACTACTTAAGGATGTTTTCCCTGATGTTCTTGCTAAAATGGATAGAATTATAGAAAGCATAAATACAGGAAAAACCTTTCATGAACAAAGAAAAGCTTCTTTTTCAGCTGCCGGTATCCATTATGAAGATATAACTATCTTCCCTATTACAGGGCAACTTGTTCAAAGCGCAGTTATTCGCATAGATGATGTAACAAAAGAGTGTGAACTGGAAGAACAACTTAATCACAGTCGGAAAATGGATGCTATTGGCCAATTAGCTGGTGGTATTGCTCATGATTTCAACAATATGCTGGCAGCTATTATTGGTGCTACTGAGCTTTTAGAATCCCATGATGGTGTTATCAGTAAAGAGGAATCTACTTATATTGAGATGATCCTTAAAGCAAGCACCAGAGCTGCCAATCTAACAGCAAAACTGCTTGCCTTTGGACGCAAAGGTGTATTAACATCAACCAATCTTGATCTGCATGAGATAATTGACGATACTGTTTCAATCTTAAAAAGTTCTCTTGATAAAATTGTAAACATTAATGTTGCAAAAAAAGCAGAAGCTTCTATCATATCTGGTGATGCTTCTGCTCTTCATAATGCCTTTGTTAACATAGGCATTAATGCCAGCAATGCCATGCCAGATGGTGGCAACATTTTCATTACAACAAGCAATATTAAACTTGACAGTGTTTATTGTGAAAATAGTATCTTTGATGTAAAACCAGGTTTGTTTGTTCAGGTTGAAGTAAGAGATACAGGGTATGGAATACCAAAAGAGAATCTAAGAAAAATTTTCGAGCCCTTTTTCACCACAAGCAAACTTGGCACAGGAAGCGGGCTTGGGTTACCTGCCGTTTATGGCACAGTACAGGATCATCAAGGTGTTATCTGTGTTTACAGTGAAGTTGGAACCGGTACTTCCTTCAAAATCTTACTTCCTTGTTCAGTTCAAGAATTCAAAGACTATGATAAAGATGTTAATACTGTTACAGGATCTGGTAAAATTCTTCTTGTTGATGATGAAGAGTTAATAAGAGTGATTGGAAAACTTCTTCTTGAAGAGATGGGCTATTCTGTTCTACTGGCTGATAATGGACGCACTGCAGTTGATCTTTTCAAAACAAAATATAAAGAGATTGATCTTGTGATCATGGATATGATTATGCCGGAAATGAATGGTCAAACTGCCTTTTTTAAAATGAAAGAAATTCAAGATTCGTGTAAAGTTATCATCTCCTCCGGTTTTTCAAAAGCAATAGATATTGATACATTAACAAAAGAAGGCTTAGCAGGTTTTATCAGTAAACCTTTTAAAGCTTCTGAGCTAAGTCTACTTATAGATAAGGTTTTAAGACAAGGCAATTGCATCTTCTGAGTTAGCTACCGATCTGAAAGCAGGATGCAAAGCTTTATGGTTTACTCTGTCGCTTAATTTTTACTATGATTTGATCAAGAGCCTGTAAAAACCTTGAACGGTCCTTTTTCTCAAAAGCTTTTGGTCCTTTTGTCATAACTCCCTGTTCTCGTAGATCTGTAAGCAAATTTCTTAAAGACAATACATCTCCAATATTATCCTGAGTAAACGGGCGACCAGTATTGCCCAAAACCTGAGTATCTTTCTTCAAACAACGAGAAGCTAGTGGAATATCGCCTGTGATTACAATATCATCTTTTGATATGTGTTCAACAATCCAGTCGTCTGCTACATCAGCTCCTTTATCAACAACAACAAGATCGAGCCAGCTAGAAGCAGGAACTCTCATCCATGAATTTGCCACAAGAATAACCTTTAGATTGTACCGTTTGGCAACTTTGAATATTTCCTGTTTCACAGGGCAGGCATCTGCATCTACATATATATCAAGCAATTAAGACCTCTTTCCAACCTATTACCCTCTAAAATTTTATCTCTTACTCTTCCTACAAATACATATTCACAAAACCAATCTGAGTAAATCTACCGAAGGAAATACTGGTTTTGTATTAGTGATACATACCTTAAATCTTAACAAGAAAAAATCTACCGTTTATAATCGTCTTAAAGTCTACTTAAAAAAGATGTACTGCGCTAGCTTTAAAAGAAAGATGTACGCTGGATCCCTGGGTGATAGCCAATTCGTTCAGAGCACCTGTTGTAAGAGCGACACACAAAGAAACTTCTGATACGATAACAACAACATCCCAATTAATTCCGTTCCTGTGTATGGATTTGACCACTCCTCTAAAATGATTTCTTTCACTGGTAATACTAGGAGAAAGAGCCAGCACAATAACCTCTGGTGGAATTGCAAGAAAACCGTGACCAGAACGAACACCAGAATGTCTAACAGTTAGTCGCCCTGAATGGGCATCTGACCCTTTGAATTCCACAGGTAAAATGTTTCTAACTCCGGTGAATGAAGCCATGAACTTATTTTCAGGCTTAAACAAAAGATCATCCATGTTTCCAGACTGTTCCACAACACCATCACGCATAACAGCACCCATTGTTCCAACAGCAAGAGCATCAGTAAAATCATGGGTTGCCATCATAAATGTTGTTCCTGTTATGGAATGAATTTGTTTTATTCTACCAAGAAGATCCCGTTTAAATGTCGGGTCAAGAGATGTTGTAGGTTCATCAAGTATGAGCAGTTCTGGTTCAAGAACAAGTGCCCTAGCTAAAGCTGTTCTGCGCTGTTCGCCTCCTGAAAGAGTGGATGCATCTCTTTGTGCAAAACCGTTTAGACCTGTAAACTCCATAATTTTTTCAACACGCCTGTTAATAATGTTCTGTTCTAAACCTCGAATTTTCAATCCCCAAGCTATGTTAGAAAAAACGGTACCCCTAAACATAACTGGACTTTGAAACATGGTAGCTATACGACGCCTTGTTTTAAGAAGACTTTTACCTTTAGCTGGAATCACTTTTCCGTTCAAAAGAATTGTACCTGATTCAGGCTTATCCAGCAGGCCAGCAATTCTTAACAAACTTGTTTTTCCACATCCAGTTGGCCCCATGAGAACAAAAAAACAACCCTTTGGTAAATCAATAGATACACCATTAAGTATCTTGTTACCTTCTTTGGCTTGAGAGATGTTCTTCATCTGAAGTTTCATTTCTTCCCTCCATGCTGAAGAAGGTTTACGATAATGCTAACCACCATGGCCATAAAAAGAAGAATTATACCTAGAGCAATTGAAGATGCCGTTTCCCCTTTACCAATACCTAGGGCGATTGAAGTAGTTAGTGTTCTGGTATAACCTGCAATATTACCTCCAACCATTATTGCCACGCCAACCTCGGATACAGCTCGACCAAAACCCATCAAAACAGAAGTAAGCATGGTGTATTTTGCATGGGAAAGCACCTTGAGAATCATTGTGCTCTTACTTGCCCCCAAGGCAGTGGCAGTTTCCTCTAGTTTTTTTCCTGTACCTTGTAAGGCGGAGACAGTTAAACCAATGATAATTGGTGCGATAAGAACAATTTCACCAAGAATGATTGCAGACGGGCTAAACAGTAAACCCAGAAATCCCAGAGGGCCACTTCTAGAAACAGTAAGAAAAACAAGCATGCCCACAAAAACCGTGGGCACACTGTACATTGTCTGTATGAAACCAACAACAAATCGTTTACCTTTAAAACTGTTGAAATGAATCAAACAACCTAAAGGAACAAACAATATGGTTGCTACAAGGGTGGATGCTGAAGCGATCAGCATGGTTCGAAGGGCAATGGAAAATACCAGGGGGTCACCTGTTACAATCATCCGCAGAGATATACTGAACGCTTCAAGCAAATGAGACAATGGTTCTCCTAAATGGCTTCTCCAGCGCATGGGGTAAATAACTGCATGCCGTAAGCCTCAACACCGTAGTTTCCAATAAGCTGCTGAACTTCAGCTGAAACCAAAAATTCCACAAGAGCCTGTGCTAACTCAGAATTTCTTGAAGCTTCAACCTGTAGAACAGAATATACATTCAAAAGAGCATCACCCTGATCAACAACAGGCACAAGGCTCAAGTCACCTTGATATGCAAGATAAGTACCTATATCAGTAAGGGTGTATCCTTGCATCTCGTTAGCCATAACAAGCGTGGGCCCCATACCACTTCCACCTTCAACATACCAGGTTCCAGCTGTGCGTACATCTTCGTCATAGTCAAATCCAGCAGCTACCCAGATAGATTTCTCTTTCCCGTGGGTTCCAGAATCATCGCCACGACTGACAAAAGTAGCTTCACCATTACTCATCAGGGTTGCAAAAGCCTCTTCTGGTGCCAAATCTGAAATACCTGCAGGATCTTCAGAAGGCCCAACAATAAGGAAATAATTGTAAGCAAAAGGAACTCGCTCAACACCAAAACCCTCAGCTACAAAAGCCTCTTCACGGTTTCTTGAATGAACTGTAATAACATCAACATCACCGCGTTTGCCCCAGTCAATCGCTTTACCTGTACCTGCATAAAGAACATCAAGCTCAACATCGTATTTTTCTTCAAACATTGGCTCAAGGTATCCCCACAGCCCTGTATCGTACAGGCTTGTAGTTGTAGCTACCCGCAGTCTCTCCACTCTTGCAATAGGTACAACAACACCAGATTCAACAGTTACTTCTTCTATTACTTCAATCTCTGATGTTTGAACCTGTTGAGGTTCCTGACTACAACCGGATAAAACAATAGCTAACAAAAACACAGATATCCAAAGATGATTCTTCATAAAAAAACTCCTGAATGAAATAATTTTTAAACAAACTCCAAATGACCAGAGAGAGAAATATATTCGTTATGCCTGATTGACACAACCGCAGAACGATCACTATTTGCAGGCAGTACCGAAAAGAATAGATTTGCATTATTGTTCATACAGGAGGAATTATGATTTCATTTATCTGTAACAACAAAGAAGTTTTTGAAGATTGCCCTAGTGGATTACCTGTACTGGACTGGATTCGGTCACAAACAGCTTTAAAAGGAACCAAAGAAGGGTGCCGAGAAGGCGACTGTGGTGCTTGTACTGTAATAATCGGCAGACTTGTAAATGAAGAAGTAAAATACTCTGCTTCATGCTCCTGCCTTTTACCTATAGGTGAAATTGCAGGTTGTCACCTTGTCACTATTGAAGGAATCTCAGAAGGTGAAAAGTTAACACCTTTTCAAAAATCATTCTACGATCAGGCAGCATCCCAATGCGGCTTTTGTACACCGGGTATGATAATGAGTTTAACCGGCAATCTATTAAGCACAAAAGAGTTTTCTTCGGAAGCTGCAATAGAAGCACTAGATGGAAACATCTGTCGCTGCACAGGTTACCTTGCTGTAAAAAGAGCAGTTGATAATGTAATGAAAACTCTTCCATCTGAATATGATAACCGTATTGAAATGCTAATAGACAATGGGCACATACCAGATTACTTTAAAACAATACCAGGTAGGCTCAAAAATTTACCTGTTTTAAAAAAAATCGCCAGGGGACCTGTGGTAGCTGGTGGCACAGACCTCTATGTACACTCAAGTGATAATCTTTCCGCACAAGAACCAACTTTTCTTTCATTAGACCCAAAGTTAAACTATATAAAAACAGATAACAAACATGTAAGAATAGGATCAACTGTAACCTTTGCCCAATTGCGAGAATCTAAAATAATCACTGAATTATTCCCCTCGTTAAAATCTTTCCTTTTGCGGGTTTCTTCAACTCAAATTAGAGCAAGAGCAACTGTAGGTGGCAACATTGTAAACGCATCGCCCATAGCGGATATTACAATTATTTTACTTGCACTGAATACTACTTTGCGAATATCTGAAAGGCATATTCCTTTGTGTGATTTCTTCCTTGGATACAAAAAACTTGATATGCAACCAGATGATATTCTGAAAGAAGTATCCTTTCCTGTTCCAGCCCAGGGCACGGTGCTTTCTTCTCTAAAAGTTTCCAAACGAGAGTTCTTAGACATCGCCAGCGTAAACTCATCCATGCTAATAAGAGTGGAAGACAATATTATACTTAATGCTAGGGTTGCCGCAGGTGGTGTTTCGCCCATTCCTTTACTGCTTGTTAAAACAAGCGATTATCTCTGTGGTCGGAACCTTACAGAAAAAACAATTGAAACTGCTTGTTCAATAGCCGCAAGTGAAATTTCACCAATCAGCGATGTAAGAGGTTCGAAAGAATACAAAATCAAACTGCTTCAAGCTCAAATTCGAGCCCACCTTACAAGGGGAGTTAAGTCATGAAACACTTCGATGCCAAACTCCATGTAAAAGGAAAATCCATATTTACAGCGGATATTCCAGAACCTGCTGGAACACTTCATGCTGCAGTTTTTACATCCCCTTGTGCCCATGGTAATATTCTTTCCATAAACACATCCGTTGCTGCTGATTTACCTGGAGTTGTAAGAATCCTTACAGCAAAAGACATTCCAGGAGAAAACCAAATTGGAAATATTGTACAGGATGAACATCTACTTGCGGAAAAAACTGTACATTTCATAGGTGAACCTGTGGCAATTGTGCTTGCAGAAACAAAACAGCAAGCTTACTATGCATCTAAAAAAATCACTATGGATTTAACAGAACTTGAAGCAATTTCAGATGCTAGAACAGCGGCAAAACGAGGAGACCTAATAGTTCCACCTAGAACTTTTTCCTGTGGTGATACCGATACAGTGATGAAAAACTGTACTCATGTAATCACTGGAACTGCTGAAACTGGTGGACAAGAGCATTTGTATCTGGAAACACAAAGCTCTCTTTGTGTACCCGGTGAAGGCCCCGCACTTCACATTACAAGCTCTACCCAAAGCCCCTCTTTTGTACAGAAAACAGTTTCAAAAGTGTTAGGCATCCCAATCCATCAAGTTCAAGTGGATGTGTTAAGGTTAGGAGGTGCATTTGGCGGAAAAGAAGACCAGGCAACTCCTTGGGCAGTTATGGCTGCCCTGGCTACACATCTAACCGGAAGACCGGTTAAGCTGATACTGAGTAGGCATGAAGATCTTGTAAACACAGGAAAAAGACATCCGTACTCTTATGATTTTACCATTGGTTTAAATGAAGATGGAAAAATCTTGGCGTGGATTGTAGACTATTACCAGAACAGTGGCGCAGTATCTGACCTGTCCACAGCCATTCTTGAACGATCTCTGTTTCATAGCACAGGCAGTTACTTTATTCCAAATGTCACTGCCACGGGATACTGTTGCAAAACAAATCTTGCTCCGAATACAGCTTTCAGAGGTTTTGGTGGACCACAAGCAATGTTTGTAATGGAAGCAGCCATTCATAAAGCATCTATAGAAACCGGATTGGCCGTACAGCACATACAAAAAATCAACTTGTTAAAAAAAGGTGATTCTTTCCCGTATGGCATGTTATACAGCTGCAATGAAACCCAAACTTCATGGGAAATTCTTGAACAGGTTGCTGAAGTGTCTACAACTAGAGATTCAATCAAAAAATTCAACGAAAATAACAAATACATGAAAAAAGGTATTTCCATGATGCCTGTGTGTTTTGGAATCTCTTTTACCTCAACTTTTCTGAACCAGGCCAATGCCCTTGTTCATGTTTACACAGATGGCAGTGTAGGCATTAGCACAAGTGCTGTTGAAATGGGTCAGGGTGTAAATTCCAGGATTCGACAAGTGGCAGCAGAAATCTTCTCGATTCCTGTTGAGCGAACTAAAGTAGAATCAACCAATACCAGCAGAACTGCAAATACATCCCCCACAGCAGCCAGCTCCGGTGCAGACATGAATGGAAATGCAACAAAAATCGCCTGTGAGAAGATAAAGGAAAGATTGCTGGAAGTTGCGGCAAAAGAACTGAATAAAGACAAAAAACATCTAACTCTAAACAATTCATCTGTTTTATGTAATAATAATTTAACCGATCTTTCCTGGACTCAACTTGTAACAATTGTCTATATGAGCAGAATCAGTTTGTCTTGTCATGCCCATTATGCAACCCCTGGAATACATTTTGACAAAACAAAGGAAAAAGGCAGACCGTTTGCCTACCATGTAACCGGCACAGCCGTTACAGAAGTCACAGTAGACAATCTACTTGGCACCTACAAAGTTGACAGAGTGACAATAGTTCACCATGGTGGAGATCAGTTAAATCCTCTTCTGGATCAGGGTCAGGTTGAAGGCGCATTGCTTCAAGGTATAGGTTGGGTAACAATGGAAGAACTAAAGTGGCATGAAAAAAGCAAAAGACTTCAAGCGGATTCTCTTGCTACATACAAAATTCCAGACATCAGTTTCACTCCAGAGTCAGTGACTATTCTTTTTGCAAAAGGTGAAGAACTTGATAGCAATATTGGCCTTAAGGGATCTAAAGCTATTGGAGAACCACCTTTTATGTATGGAATAGGTACATGGTTTGCTTTGGTGGAAGCAATGAGAGCGTACAATCCTAAACTGGTACTAGATTATTCATCTCCACTGACCCCTGAAAAAGTATTGATGGCTAAATGAAATACACAGCAACTGATGTGCTACGAGGTGCCATAATTTACCCTCTTGGAGACAGCATTGCAGCTCTTCTACTTCATGAATTCTCGCTGGAAAGAATGTTAGGAATGGTGGCAGTTGGCGGGCTGGTGTACTCTCTAGAGATTCCTGCATGGTTTTCATACATCAACAAAAAATATCACGGAACTCAAAGAACACTCATGGCCATGCTTTACTTTAACCCTCTGTGGATAGCCAGACACTTTCTTTTCATCGCACTGTTCTCTGGTGAAATCTCAACTGCAAACTGGTCTTTGCTTGTAATTGCCACAAAATCATTTGCTATTAATATTCCAGTGGCATTTGTGGCAAATTATTTAATACAGAACAAAGTATCACTGCGTTTGCGGTTTTTCTCCAGCGCAGCATTCTCGGCCTTAATGTCAATCTATTACGCAGCCAGTAGGGAGTTATTCAAATGAAACATCTGAACCTTTTTCTGTGTTCCACGCCGCTAAAATCAGTTCTCTGCATCGTAGCCTCCACAAGTGGAAGCTGCCCGGGTAGGGTTGGTTTTAAAATGATAGTTCCTCCAGAAGGGCCATGTATTGGCTCTGTTGGTGGCGGTTCTATGGAATTTCAGGTAATAACAGCAGCACGGAAAATGCTTAAAACCTGTAATACAAAACCTGAAATCATTTCATTTGACCATACCAGTACAGCAGAACCTGAAGATAAATCTGGTATGATCTGCTCTGGCAATCAAAAAATCATTCTGATTCCATCATCGAATTCGACTCAAGAGCTTGAAGGTAAACGAGGGTTACTAGTTAGTGAAAACGGTCTTTTGCTTCTTGACGATCCACCGGCAAATAACAAACTTCATGTTTCCCAAAGCTCCTGGGAATACACAGAAGAACTAAAAGAGCCACTAACGGTTTATGTTTTTGGTGGAGGGCACTGCAGCCTGGCACTTACACCTGTTTTAAACTCACTTGATCTGCGTGTTGTGATAATTGATGACCGTGAAGATGTGTGGACCATGACAGAAAACAAATCCGCTTGGGAAAGAATAGTGACCAGCTATAATGATATTTCTAATATTGTCCCCAACAATGGAAATGCACTTGTTGTAATAATGACAGCTTCACACAAAGGCGATTCTATGATTCTAAGGCAATTATTGCCCAAGAAACTAAAGTACCTAGGAATGCTGGGAAGTAAAACAACTGCAAAACATATTCTAAATGAAATGAAAACATTAGGGTTCTCAGACGAAGCTTTAAAGCAGGTATTTACTCCTATCGGTCTTCCAATTTCCAGTCAGACCCCAGCTGAAATAGCTGTAAGTATCTCAGCAGAAATCATTAAAGTTCTTAACAAGAAATAGTTCTAAAGCAAATTTCAGGCTCACCGATGTTATTCAGAAAGAAAAAATGATAAAACGAGAATTTAAAACGGTAAAAGAGAGATTGTTTTGGTCGTACGCAAACCTTGCTATGGCCCATACAGCCGTGGAAAAGAATCAGGAAAAATATATCAAATTCAACTATATGATACGGTCGAAATTGTATAAGGGATTATGCAATAACACTATGAATGTCAGAACCCTATTTGATGATGAAAAGATAAAATTACTATTAGGACAGAAATGTAGCTACTGTGGCTCGGAAGAAAATCTAGCTCTAGATCATATTTTTCCCAAGAAATATGGAGGCAAAGACACCGGAGATAATTTGATTTACGCATGTAGAAAGTGTAATAGTTCAAAAGGCAAAAAGGATTTAATGGAATGGATGATATCGAAGGAGCAATTCCCAGCTTTATTGATTTTAAGACGATATTTGAAATTAGTTATTGAATTCTGTGAAAAAGAAAACTATATGAATTCCCCGCTTGAGGACTTAAGAAAACTGGAATTACCGTTCAATATAGATTTTATACCTATAGATTATCCAGCTCCATACTTACTCAATATGACTGTCAAGTGAATCTATCTAAAATAGTCTTTACATTCATGGTCCGTACCGTGAACACTATTTTGGTTATTCTGAGCGTTAGCGATTCATAAAACTGTTTACAAATGGAATTGCAAACACAAGGAAAACAAGCACTGCAATAAAAATTAGAAATCCTTTTGAGTTACCTTTTTCCGATTTAACCTCTTCCGACTTTGATTTGTCTTTCAAAGAAGCCAGAACAAGTAAACCAATAAGAGAAAATAATCCGAAAAGTGCAAATGCAGGATGTCTACCCTTTGCTACAGCATAATAATAGAATGCAACCAGAAGAATAACAGTACCAGTGATCAGAAGCGCTGGTATATTTTCAATTGTACCGAATGCTTGAACAAGTATTCCTGGAACACCGATTAGCAAACTCAAATTATTATATTTTTTTATCAAAACACTCTCTTTACTGTTTGGTAGTTAATGTAGAACTATATTGCACTACTTGAAATGTTTCAAAATACCCATTGCAGAAATGAATATCAACAGGGCTCCCATTAAAAACAAGTACAGAAAGATCCTCTGTAAATTCTTGTGCATGTTCAATAAAATTATCATCAAGATCGAAACCATCCTGTACAATCATTTTGAAGATATATGTTTCTCCTTCTTTTGCTAAAAGCACTGCCTTTTTCTCTCCATCAAAAAAACCAGACTCCTCTAAAAAATCACCAAGTCTGATTGTTTCTTCCAGAGAAACAGTTACATCTTGAAAAACCTCTCCTTCGTCAAAATCCAAAGGTATAATTACATGAACAGTTTCTAGCCCTTTATCACAGAAGTGAATATGAACTTCCTGATTATTGAACACATAATTGGATAATTCAAGAGAAAAATTCCGAGCAAGTCTTTCAAAATCAGAATCATCTATGAATTCATCTTGTATAACAATACGAACTTCATAAACTACCCCATTTTTCCTTAGTTGAACAGTTTTTTCATCTCCATTGAAAAAGCCTGATTCAACAAGATATTCACCAAGCCTAACAGCTTCCTCTTGGGAAACACTTTCTTTGAAATAAAGATCTCCTTCGTTAAACTCTAAACGCTTACCCCAAGAGAGAAAACACCCAGTGGTAAACAACAGTACTATTGTGACCAATACAATCGAAAAGAATCTACTTACTAAGTGCATCTCTTACCTTGCCAGCAAGACCATGGATACTGAATGGCTTCTGAATGAAATTGATATCCTGACCAAGAATTCCATGATTTGTGATTACATCATTTGTATATCCAGACATAAAAAGAACTTTTATTGAAGGATAGAGATTTCTAATTTCTTCGTAGAGTTCTTTTCCATTAATATCAGGCATTACCACATCAGTCAACAAAAGATCTACCTGGCCACCTAAAGATTTCACTATAGCTAACGCTTCCGTACCGTCAGAAGCTGCAAGAACAAGGTACCCTTGTTGTTTAAGTAAGGTAAGTGTAAGCTCACGAACTCTTTTGTCATCCTCAACCAACAGAATTGTTTCAGTTCCCTTAGGGGCTAGAATAACAGAATCTATATTTTTACTGGTAGTGGGTAACTCCATAGAAATTGGAAGATAAATTTCAAAAGAACTTCCTATACCAATTTCACTTTTAACATGAATAAAACCGCCGTGTTGTTTGACTATGCCATAAACTGTTGCAAGCCCTAAGCCCGTACCCTGGTCTCCTTTGGTGGAATAGAATGGTTCAAACATATTCTTTTTGGTTTCTTCATTAATACCGCAACCGGTATCACTAACAGAAAGAAACACATAATGACCCTGTTCTATTTCCTGATGTTCAATAGAATTATTTTCCTCAAAAAAGATATATCCCACTTCGATTGTAAGACGCCCACCTTCAACCATTGCATCAGCGGCATTTACAGTAAGATTCATTAGTACCTGTTCGATTTGCCCCATATCAGCCATTATATCTGGAATCTCCGGCGAAAGAAGAATATTAATTTCAATATCCTCCCGGATTGTTCGCCTAAGAAGTTTTTCTAACCCTGTAACAACATTGCCAATATTTATAGATTTGTATTCAAGCGTCTGCTTCCTACTGAAAGCCAATAGTTGTCGAACCAGATCCCTTGCTCGAAGACCTGCATGCATGATTTCATCAACAGCGTCTCTTCTAGAATCACCAGGACCAAAATCACCCTGTAACAACTCACTGTATCCAAGGATAGGCGTAAGAAGATTGTTTAAGTCATGGGCAACTCCTCCTGCAAGGCGACCAATAGATTCTTCTTTCTGAGATTGCCGATATCTTTTTTCAAGCTTCAGTTTTTCTGTTACATCCCGTTTAACTGCCACAAAATTGATAATATTACCATTCGATTCCAACACAGGGGTAATAGTAGCGTCCTCGGAATAAAGAGTACCATCTTTTTTCTTGTTAACAAATCTGCCATTCCAAGTTTTTCCCTGAGTTAAAACATTCCACATTCTTTCATAAAACTCAAAATCGTGTACACCACTTTGTAGTACCCGAGGGTTCTGTCCAATTGCCTCTAATCTTGTAAACCCTGTTATTCTTTCAAAAGAAGGATTAACATATTGCATCGACCCCTGCAGATCTGTAACAACTATTGTATCAGCAGATTGCTCTATTGCCGTTACAAGTTGATCCCGTTCCTTTTGCGCAGCAACCATATCTGTAATGTCACGAATAGCTTCTACAACATGAGTGACATTTCCATCTGCATCCTTCAAAGGAGAAAGAAGAACATCCACCATCACAGAAGAACCATTCGCTTTTTTATGTGTGTGTTTACAGCTTTTTGCTTCTCCAGTTTTAAAAACTTGCTGCAACATACAAGGATTGCCTTCTGAATTACCACATGGTGTTTTTCTGTTATGAGATACCTTGTAACAGAAACGGCCTATGACTTGCTCTCGGCTCTGCCCAGTACTGGTAACAAATGACTTATTCACATCCACAATCCGATATTCTTTATCAATTACAATTATGTCTTCATGCAGTGAATGCAAAAGAGTTCTGAAATAACGCTCACTTTCCTCAAGGGCAATTTCTGCTTTTTTGCGAGGAGTTATATCATTAATAAGAGCCATGATGTTATCTACTGATCCATCTGCTTTTCGAATGGCATTCACCGATACATTAGTATGAACTAAGGTGCCATCTTTACGAATAAATCTTTTTTCAAGCGAATACTTATTTATTTCTCCCGCAAGCATACGATTGAAATGAAAAACATCAGCTTCAAGATCATCAGGATAAGTTAATTCTGCCCATGTAAGATTTTTTAATTCATCACGAGAATAACCAAACATCTCAAGCAAAGTTTTGTTTACCTCTACCCAACCCTTATCAATCGAAGTAATGGCCATACCAAAAAGATTCTGATCAAAGTAAGAACGCAATCTGCGTTCACTGGTTTTTAAAGCGATTTCCGCTTGTTTTTGAGCGGTAAGATCATCATAAACCACTACAATTTCACCTGATGGTAATCGACTAATCCAATTTTCACGCCACCCATTAACTCGATCATCTTTATAAAATGCAAGCGGAAAATGCTCAGGCTCTCCTGTGTTCCATACCTGTCTGATTTTTTCTAAAAGACCGAATTTTTCCACCTGGGGAAATGTTTTAATCAGTGATTTACCAATCAAATCTTCTCTTTTAATCTTTTCCATTCGCTCGGAGGCACTATTAAAATCAACAAAAACAAAATCTTTACCTTGATCTACAGCCTGATAAATAGCAACACCACTACTCATGCTTTCAAACAAACCCTGGAACCTATGGCGAATGTCACTTAGTTCCTTTTCCGACTTTTTGCGTTGTGTAATGTCTCGTGCCAGAGAAAGAAGTAATGTTTTTCCATCTTGTTCAAAAAAGCGTATTCGCACCTCAACTGGAAACA
>JAOZUR010000013.1:34987-51530 GCA_029938555.1 Candidatus Sabulitectum sp.
AGTAATGTTTTTCCATCTTGTTCAAAAAAGCGTATTCGCACCTCAACTGGAAACAATATGCCCTCTTTTTTCTTGTGCAAACTTTCCAGTATCCGCGATTCTCCTGGCGGAATTGAATTAAGAAATTCTTCAAGTTTACCCACAGGATAGTTAGGATCAACATCCGAAATTGAAAGTTCAAGAAGCTCTGACCTGGAATAACCAAGGGTCAAACAAGCTGCCCTGTTAACATCAATAAGTTTATTGTCCATATCAGAAAGAAAAAATGCATCGCCTGCATTTTCAACAAAGGTTCGAAACCTTTTCTCACTTTCCAGTAATATCTTTTTTGCTTGAATACGCTGAGATACATCACGAGTCACCCCTTGAAAACCACTGGGAATACCATTATCATCAAACAACAGCCGCCCTTTAACCTCCATTGGAACAAAGGAACCATTACTATGAAGCATCTCAATCTCAAACATTACAGGATCAGATTCAGGACTTAACTTTAATAAACTATCAACAATATCAACCACTCTAGAAATTGTTTTTTGATCAACGATCTCACTAAGATTCGTACCAATTCGACTTTCTGGACTATACCCCAAAGTCCACAAAGTAGATGGGCTGATATAAGTGAAGTTCAGATGTGTATCAACTGTCCAAATAATATCTGCTGTAGAATCTGCGATAAGGTGATATTTTCTTTCGCTTTCCTTTAACCGAATTTCTAATAGTTTCTGCTCTGTAACATCTCTTACTATACCTTCTATAGCAATGGGTTTTCCAGAATTATCATATACCAATACATTAGTCTGATGCATCCACAAAGTCTTTCCAGACTTGCCGTGTATGATTTGATACTCATAATATGATGGCATTTTAGCAATAACAAGTTCTGACCACAACTGAGAGAAAGGCTCAAGCCAATCTGGATGGAGTATTTTTTTTATGAAGAATGGATTCTTTAAAAACTCTTCTGGGGGGTAACCTGTCACCTCTGTTGATGCAGGATTAATATATTCAAATTTACCATCAGACAGTGACATACGGTATAAAACATCTTGGGCATTAATAATCAAGTTACGAAAAAACTGATTATCTTGCAAATTTGAATCCATCATACCTCCCGAATAGTTTTTCCCTACCTGTATATAGCAAGGTTATCAAGAGTACACACTAAAAAGATAAACTCATAAGATACATACTGTCAATAAGGATACACTAATTAATTATCAGCTGCCTTGTCTGGAATAGTAAACTGATCATTTTGAAAAGCATCACCACCTAACCAGATATCTATCTTTATCCCGCTACCGATACTGGCAACATCACAGTGTTTTACCTGCCATCCTAACAGATTCAACCTTGAAGAACCAAGCATATCATGCCCAGTCATTGAACCGTAATATCCTGCAAGTTCCGGTCTTTTTTTGCTATTTAAAGCCAGATCAATTTTTTCTAACTCTTCCTTGGTGTGAGGATTCTCATCAAGAACACAAAGATGTAACCCGTTTTCCTCTTGATGAAGGGAAATCACCAGTCTTCTGGGATCGCTCTCTAGAAGGAAATTCGAAATTTCTCCAATCAGATGAAGAATCAGATCTTTTCTTTTCATTCTACCTTCTCCAATAATGTGTTTATTTAAAACCTGAATTCTTTGAACGATACCAAGCAATGGTTGAAACCATAAGGGTTGCAGTTAACCCTCCGGCAAACCCGTTGTTATAAAGGTTCATTCCACCTTGCCAAGACCCTGTCTGATGAACTAAAACAAGATGAATAAACCCTGCAATGAAACCTGCAAGAATACCAAATGCACCAGCAATAGGTCCCAAAGTTGTGCAAAAAATTGCAGCAAGCAGAACACCTGGGGCAGAAAGAGGTTTTCCAAAAATCAAAGCAGCAACAATAACACCAACTACCACCGGCCAAGAGTTTTTCAGATGTGTTCCAAATGCACCAAAACCTATAATAGTAAGAAGCCCACCAATGGTCGGACCGTTAAAATCGCCACCTATCACAAAGATATAAGCTGAACCAAACAACCCCATCAAACCTGCATTAATTAAAGCCCCACCCATAGATTCAAGATCCATAAAATCAGAAGGCAATCGACCTGAATGTTTCTGGATTGCAAGCAGATCTTTCCAGCTATTTTTACCGGCAGAAAATACCCCAGTAGCAATGAGGATAACAGACAATACAGGAATCATGTAAACCAGAACAGCAGAGTTATCAGTATCCCATAACATCAATCCCTGAAACTCGTATCCTCCTGCCCTTAAAAAAGCTGCACCAAACAATGCAAAAAAACCACAGGTTAACCCTATGTTATACAGACTATATCCCTGATGAAAGTGAAGCACAGAAACAGCTATGGCTGGAAGAATAAAACCTGTGGCAATTCCAGCACCTGTCCCAACTGCCACAGCAGACAAACCAGTTAAACCCATTTCAACCGTTACCATGCTCACCACTGGGCCAAGAGCAGTTCCAAAAAGGGCGATAATCAAATACTCAGAGAAAGTCTTACCTACGAGTTTTCCTGCAAGATAGACCCCGAAGATTATAGGAAGAATATTTACCGGAGTTTTGCCAAAAAGAGCAAAACCCATCATGGTTAGAATCGCAGCGAAAGTTGCCCCAGATAACTGAACTTTTGCTATAAGAATGAGTGCCAAACCGGTTAACCCTACAGCAGTAGCATTTAACAGTGCTGCGCCAATACCTCTGTCTGATACAAAATCACTGATAAGCCTAGCAGGTCGAAGCTGAAGACTTGCAAATCCAGTAAAAGCTTTTTCAAAACCATCCACCGCTATTCCTGTAACAAAAAAAGCACCCATGATAAAAAGAAGCAGAAACAACAGAGTTTTATTCTGATTAACTATATCATTCTCCTTAAATTATAAAATCAAATATTTTCCATTAGAATTCAATATACAATAAAACCTCTTAACATCACAGGTACAAAAAAAGAAAGGGGAGGTAAAATCTCCCCGATACAACACCAATGAATACTATTCTGAAAGCTCCATTATATAAATCTGCTGAAAAAGCTCTGGATTAATTGAGTAGGCCATGATACCCTGCTCATCTATATTGAATTCCCAAAATACAGCATCATCGCCTGCATTTGGAACTGAAGCTGTGAACAATTCTTCGCCTTCCTGATTATACACGTCAAATACAGGATATAGCTCTGTACCTCTGCGTACCCAGATTCTGCCCTCTCCATCAACTTCAACTTCACTGATAGAATTCCTATAGGGTTCAGCATCATACTCAAGAACAACACCATTAGCCCCTAAACTCTCTAGATATGCTATAACATAAATTTCTTCTTCATAAATCTCATCAGCTGATTTTTCTACTTTGTCTACAGATTTTTCAATTTCTAAAAACAACTCGCCGTCTGCTCTAAAACCCTGAACCAAATAAAAATCGCTGGTAAGTTCAGCAACATAAACATTACCTTGTCTGTCTGCTGTAAAAACATGTCCCATAAGACTATTTCTTAAAAGGGCAGTCAAATCATTGGGATCAAATGGGAATTCATATTCCCAGTATTTTGTGACAGGATCTTCACCTTCTTCATATCTTCCAATAAAAGAATTTACCATCACATCACCACTACTGTTAGGAAGTACTTCAATTCTCATGGCGACATAAGAGTTACTATCAGCTCCAATTGTATTTATAGGAGGGTTATTAAAAAATGGAGTTACCAGTCCAAGCCATTCACCTTCTGTGGCAAAAGCATGCATTCCACCGCTGAAAGGCGATTCAACAAATACCCTGCCATCACCAACTACTGTCATAGACATTGGATTTAACAATTCTCCTGGACCACTGCCTTCGTTGGATATCTGCCGGATAAATTCCCCTTGTGGTGTATACATGCGAACACAACAGGCGGAACGGTCAAGAACAAGGATATTTCCATCAAGATCAAAATCTATCTGCTGCACCGCACCCAGCACATAATTACTGTCACCCAGTTCAACTCCGATTGTACCAACAATGCTTAATTCAACTGTCTGCTCCACAGAATCACTAACCTCTTCAGGCTCATTAAAACCTTCCTCAAATCCGCATCCAGCCAAAACCATCAGAGCAAGAACAACAAGAACACTCATTTTTTTAATCATCTTATCTCCCTTGTTTAACCACTAAAAAACAAGACACTCCAAAAGCATCAATCGTAACAACTATAGTTCAACAATCAAAAATGTAAAGTAGTTTAGATAAAAGTTAATAAAAATTTATGTGTTTGGATGAATTCAATTGACTTGGTGAATTAAATGAAACTAAAAGCTTCATTTTCTACTTCTGGGAACTTTAGCAAAAAGAGTTGATTCCATCTCTTCAAGACTCTCTGCTAGAAAAGCCTTTGCATCATCAATCGCACTGTTGTAAACCACAAATGAAAGCTTCTTAAGAAAGAAATCAAGAATCATCCCTGCTCTAAATTCAGACAAATCCTGTTCAAACTCCTGATCAAAATAAACTGATATTTCTCTGGTAAGTGCTTTTCTCTCTTCCAAGGAAATTTCCACATCTCCTGGTAATCTTTGATTCATTCAATCTCCTTCAAAACCCTGCCTTCTCTGAATGTTACTCAAATAGGCAGTACCAATGATTCTTGCATACCAGCGGATGCCTAATACACCCTCTGGAACTATCTTCTAAAGTGTCTATTCAGGTAACTCAAAAATATAGATCTGCTGGAAAATCTCGGGGTTGGTAGAATACGCGATAATACCCTGCTCGTCTATATTGAACTCCCAGAATACTGCATCGTCTCCAGCTTCTGGAACTGTGGCTGTAAACAATTCTTCGCCTTCCTGATTATACACATCAAATACAGGATTTAGCTCTGTACCTCTTCGTACCCAGATTCTGCTCTCTCCATCAACTTCTATTTCACTAATGGAATTCCTATATGGATTCGGGTTATACTCAAGAACAACACCACCAGCTCCGATGCTCTCAAGGTAAGCTATCACATATATCTCTTCATCATGAATTTCCTCAGCTGTTTTTTCTACTTTGTCCACTGTTTTTTCAATCTCTAAAAACAACTCGCCGTCTGCTCTAAAACCCTGAACAAGGTAAGAGTCACTGGTAAGCTCTGCCATGAAAACATTTCCGCTTCTGTCTGCTGTGAAAACATGTCCCATAACTGTGTTCTCAAGCAGCTCTGTGAGATTCTCACGATCGAAGGGGAATTCATATTCCCAGTATTTTACTACAGGATCCTCGGTTTCCTCATAGCGACCGATAAATGTAGTAACACCCAGCTCTCCGTTCTCTGTAGGCGCAACCTCAAGTCTGATTGCAACATACGCATTACTGTCAGCTCCAATGGTATTCATAGGAGGGTTGTTGAAAAATGGAGTTACAAGTCCAAGCCATTCACCTTCTGTGGTAAAAGCATGCATTCCTCCGCTGAAAGGAGTCTCCACAAAAACTCTTCCGTCACCAACTACGGTCATAGACATTGGATTTAATAATTCTCCTGGGCCACTACCATCATTAGATATCTGCCGGATAAATTCCCCTTGTGGTGTATACATGCGAACACAACAGGCAGAGCGATCAAGAACAAGAATGTTTCCATCAAGATCAAAATCTATCTGCTGCACTGATCCCAGTACATAGTTACTGTCACCCAGTTCTACTCCGATGCTACCAACAATGCTTAACTCAACCATTTGCTCCACAGAGTCACTGATGTCACCCGGTTCTTCGTTAAAATCCTCATTTCCGCATCCAGCAAAAATCATCACAGAAAGAACAGCAAGAACACTCATTTTTTTGATCATCTTAACTCCTTTGTTTTACCACTCAAAAACAAAACACCCTCTAAAGCACCAACCATGACAACTATAGTCCAACAATCAAAAATGTAAAGTCTTTTAGATATATGTTAAGATATATTTGTATTTTTTTATGAATTCAATTATCTTTTTGAATCAAACCAAGGGAGGGAACTGTGTCACAGAACTGCATCCAGGTTAAAAATCTTTCAAAAGCCTACTCAGACATCACAGCTGTAAACAATATCAGCTTTGAAGTGCCTACTGGGGAAATACTTGGTATTCTAGGGCCCAATGGATCCGGTAAGACCACAACTCTTAAATCCATCCTTGGGTTGATTGAATTCGACAAAGGTTCAATTGAAGTGAACGGTCTTTCCATAAAAAAAGATAGAAATGAAATTCTAACCAATGTAGGGGCAATTCTTGAAGGAGCCAGAAATATCTACTGGCATCTCACACCCATGGAAAACCTTACTTACTTCGCCGGCATAAGAGGTATTCCAAAGAAAGATATAACAGATCGGGCAAAATATCTTCTTGAAAGTCTGAAGCTTACAGATGTGGCAAACAAGGAGATAAGACAATTTTCTGCAGGAATGAAACAGAAGTGCGCCCTTGCCTGTGCCTTCATACATGACCCATCGATCCTTCTGCTGGATGAACCTACTCTGGGGCTGGATGTGGAGATCACAAGAACCATCATGGACTGGCTGGTAGATGTGGTTAAAAAAGAGGGAAAAACAATCCTCATCACATCCCACAACATGGATTTTATAGAAACCATCTGCAAAAGAATTCTTATCATCCGCAAGGGTGAAATAATCTCCCATGAAACCGTGGAATCACTTAAAGAGAAGTTCGCCAGAAAGCATTTTTTAATTGATCTCCAGGACAAACCTCAAAAGTCTCTTATAGAAAGCGTATCTTCTTTTGGCTCCGCTTCCACCTCAGGTAATACCATAAAAATTGAATTAGAAACTCTGGATCATCTGCTTCCTCTGCTTAAGACCCTGGACGATGCGGGGATCAAAATGCTGAATTTCAGAAGTATGGAAAATGACCTGGAAGATATCTTTCTTGAGGTAATTCGAGAGGAAACAGAATGAAAATACTTAATCTTTTTGGTGCTGAAGGCAAGATGATGTACTGGAGTCTTCGCAGATATATGTTCAATACTGTTGCAATGGTAGCGGTGCTGTTTCTGATTTTCATGGGAATGTTCTGGGGAGTAAAGACCATAGGTGGCTCAGGGGTAACAGGTGACTCTCTGGACAGCATGCTGGTAGGTTACATCCTGTGGGTCAGCGCCATGCTTGCCCTGGGAAATACCGGTGGTGAAATTCTAAGCGAGTCTCAACGAGGAACCCTTGAACAACTCTACCTCTCTCCGCTTGGTGCCCACCGTATTTTTTTCTTCCGAGCCATCGTTAACATTCTTTTTAACTTTATCATCATGACGATCATGCTCTACCTTTCCATGGCTGCCACAGGCAGGTGGATGACAATAAATCTGCTTTACCTTTACGGAATGATTTTCCTGTCCACCCTGTCGCTTGTGGGAATCAGTTTCATGATGGGAGGGCTGGGGTTAATACACAAAAAGATCAGTTCAGTGAACGGCATTCTTTCCTTTGGCCTTATCGGTCTGATGCTTCTTCCAACTTACCCCATGACTCCGTATGCTTTCCTGCCATTCATCGCAGGGGCAGCAGCAGTAAGGAATCATATTGTGCTTGGTGCAACCTTCCCGGGATGGTGGTACCTGTTCATAGCTGCTAACAGCATTTTCTATATGGTATTAGGGTTAGTCATTTTCAAGAAAATGGAGAAAAAAGCAAAACGGTTGAACAAGATGAACCAGTACTGAGTATAAATAAGTTCCTAAATTCATTTGTATAACCCCTAGGAGCGTGCCGAGAATACAACATCGGCATCAGCAACCACTCTAACGGCTACAATTCTCACGGATTATTGTCAAATAGTTCCACTATTCTCCGCAAATCTGTAAAAATTCTATCTCGCCAGTGAGGTGCTAATGTACAATGTCTATTCTCAGACACACTCCTGGGGAAACATCACCAGGGGTTAATAAATCACTTGGGAATTGTGCAGAGAAAAACTAAAGGTTGCTCGCCGGTGTTAACAAAACCGTGTTCTTCATTTGGTGGTACAAAAACAACACTTCCTGAAGAAATATTACTGGCACCATCCTTGTGTCTGGCCTGTCCGTTGCCAGAAAGAACATATACCTCATGCTCCCAATTATGGGTGTGGTACGGAGTGTTCCCACCTGGTTGCACTGTAAACTGCCTCATGATAAAGTTCGGAGCCCCATCAGCTTCACCGATAAGAACTCTTTTACTTACTCCTTCTGCTCCGGTTACTTCAATTGCCTGATTTTTTACCTCTGAATAATACCTGACAAACATGATTTCCTCCGGTTTACTCAACTTCCGCATGGGTAAGAACTTCAGTTACAAAGTTAGGCATACCCTGTTCAATATGTTTAGCAACAGCACACTGTTCAGCAGAACGGATAAGAGCATTGTGATACTTCTGCGGAAATGCATCAGGAACAATAATGCTAATTTTAATTTTACCTATCATTCTTTTTTCAGGGTCTACTTCAGGTGATACTGTAAGTGAAATTCCCTCTGTATCCAATCCACGGTGCTGGCAAAAAGAAAGAACAAAAATGCCGGCACAAGTTCCCATTGAAGCAAGAAAAAGTGTAAACGGTTCAGGCTCGGACCCTTCTCCACCGCTACGAACCCCTTGGTCAGTTTTGATTGTGAAACCACCAATTTCCGCATCAACTCTTTTTCCACCTGGAAACACTACTTTAAAATCCATGCTCATTAAAAATCTCTCCTGTTATTGGGTTATTTACATAAAAATCATCGAACAATTTCTATCGGACGAAAGTGTACACTGGACTTCTAAGAAAGTTCCAAAAATGCCATAGCCGCTATTATACCCACAAGAAGAAGCGCTGCTCCAACAATCATAAATGTTCTTTTTTTCTTAATACTTGATTGAAATTCCTCTGGAAACTCAGCAAGAGCTATCTTTCCACATGTAGGACAACTATATGATGCAGCAGAACTTGCAATTAGCATACCAAGCAACCCTGCATGCCTTGCTACATTAGAGTGGCTTGCTTTAAATACCTGTTGTTCATGACATCTCGGGCAATACTGTTCCATTCTTCCCCCTTTATAAGTTCCGGTAAAAATACACGAGGGTGGCCATAAAGACCACCCCCGCTCAGTCAAGAATTACCTAACTGATCGAAATTACAACTGCTGAAACTCCACCAGAAACTCCCTGAATAACTTCTCCTATGAGAAAATTCTCTAGAATTTCAACTATTTCATTACTTTGAGCTGAACTTTCTGATATTCTAATTGCTGTGATCTTTCCAGAACTATCACATGAAATTTGCAATTTTATTTCTCCAGGGTTTAATACAACACCGCTATTGTTCAACTCTCTGATCAGTGTAAGAATCATTGATCTGAATATGGACGGTCTTGCATCAAGATAGTCATCAATACTGCTTATAGTAGCCATATACACTGTAACATATTCGTATTCAAGATCATCACAGCTATCCATCAATTCTTCCCGTTGCACCTCTGCCGTCTGTGTTATACCCATACCTACACTACCTGAGCCACCAGAAACCACGGAAGGCGCTGGTTGCGCATTCCTGAACATGTTTGACCTGGAAGCTCCACCGGATACTCCTGAATACGCCACACCTTCTGGCATATTTACTGGAATGGCTATTGTTTCAGGGTTGCTTCCATCAGCTCTTTCATAACTGTCTACAGCTACAAAAGCTGTTTGCTCACACAATACTTCATAATCAAGAGATACTCCTATTATCTGTTCAATAAGACCGTCTGAAGATTTTCCACTGTAACCTGAATCAAGTACAAGCCGATTCAAATGATGAATTTTCTGTCGTGCCCAAAGTCTGTCTGCAGCGTCAGTTCCACCCCTTGAAACAAGTCTTACACCTAATGTTCTCTGCCAGTGCCTACCATTCAGAGTTCCACTTATGGTAATATCATCTCTACCATGTTCACCATATCGGCCCACAACAACAAGAGGTTCTCCGTCATATAAGTCACGGATTTCACTTGGGTAAACTTCTGTTACATCAAGATTTCCCCAGTCAATGCTTATGTTAACCAGATATGGATTATTAATTTTGTTGTAAACATCTTCAACTGCTGCTTGGGGATCTTGATCAAGCCCCACATACGTAGCATATCCTCTGCCCTCTTCTGCAAGACCTTCAATAAGATACCTATTCACACTTGAACCAACACCAATACTGAAAAGCCTTGTATTCTCACCAAGAGTTGTTCTTAGCTCTGAAAGAATCTCTGTTTCATTGCCAATATATCCATCAGTAAGAAAAATGATATATCGCATTCTTTCAGGGTCTTCAGGATAACCTACACAAGCCCTTACCCCTTCAATCATCATGGTTCCACCCATACCTGACATCCGGTTAATGTACTGTATTCCTCGTAACACATTTGCAGTTGTATTCTCCATTGGTTCAGAACTCATAGAGCTTGCTGTTTCACTAAATCGCATTATCTGGAAAGAATCATCAGGGTTCATTCCCTGAACAAATTGCCGTACGGTTTCCTTTGCAACTTCCATTGGTTGCCCGCTCATGGAGCCTGAGTTATCAACAACAAAAAAGATTTCCTTGGGGGCGATGTGCTCTGGATTTACTTCAGCATCAGGTTCCAGCATCAACATAAAATGCCCGCCCATATCACCATTATGAGAAATAACATTCATGCCAATATCATCACCGGCAGTTGTGTATGTAAACACAAAATCTCTGTTTGGAATTTCAGACTCTCTGCTTAACTCTATTACCATTTCACTGTTCTCAAGCAATCTGGTACTTACAGCATGGTTCAAAGACTCAAACTCGCTAATGGGGAAACCAGGGTCCAATTTTAATGTCAGTTCAATGTCATAACCGCTTCGAGTACCTTCCAGTACTATTTCAGGTGAAATTCTATCTGCATCTGAAACACCATTTGGAATAAACCGTGGCCCAACAACCATTGGGAAAACCACCTCCCAGCTTCCGCTATTGTAACCAACAGGTGCAGCATACATTATTTCAATAACAATTTCATCCCCAGGTAGAATATTACCAACAGTCTGGGTGAAAATGTTAGGTCTTTCCTGCTCCAGCAGAGCTGCTGTTCTTCCTTGGCTGATTGCCTCATCATAAATTCTTTGTGCCTCTACTCTTTCCTTAATATCCCCTTCAATTCTTCTGTCACCAATCTCCATATCCATACTGTAAACAGCACCACTTTCTGGCAGTGGAAAAACATATACAGCTTCAATCGGATAGGAATATGGATTTCCATACACCTGTTTTACCGTTACCAATTGAATTGAACCATCAACTGTGATTTGAGCCTCTGTATGCTCAAGTGGAAGATCTGAAGCAATTCCTTCGTCGTCCATTACTATCATTCTTGAGTAATCCTGTTCAGGCATTATCATCAAAAGTGCGCTTAAACCAAGAACTGTGCATAGCATTTTTTTCTCCTTTCAAGAGTTGTTCTATTTGATGATGTTACCCCATCATTGGTGATATATTCCACACAACTATGAAAGGACTTTTATGATAACAGTAAATGGTGATAAACTTGACTGGCACAATGGAATGACCATTAGAGATATTCTAATTGCAAAAAACTACAAATTCAAAATGCTTGTGACAAAAATCAACGGTATACTTGTAAAAAGAACCGACTATGATACCACAACAGTTCCAGATGAAGCTGATGTAAAAGTCATTCACCTCATATCCGGTGGCTGAAGTGAACTCAACAAAGTCAGCCCGACTACTGCTTCTGGTAACGGCAGCAATATGGGGGCTGGCATTTGTGGCTCAGCGGGCTGGAATGGAACACCTAGGGCCAATGGTTTTCAATTCCATAAGGTTCGGTCTGGGTTCTCTGGTTCTATTCCCCATCTTTAGAAAACACTTAAGCCTTAAATACCTGAAACAGGCTGTTTTTGCAGGTTCTATCCTTTTCGCAGGGGCCGCATTGCAGCAATGGGGAATTGTATATACAACTGCCAGTAAAGCAGGATTCATCACAGGGTTATACATTGTTTTTGTTCCTGTCCTTGGTCTTTTTACCGGTTACAAGGAAGGGAAAAAACTTTGGACTGGATTGGTTCTTTCGTTAATCGGTCTCTGGCTCTTAAGTTTTTCAGATGGTTTAAAATCCATTAACCCGGGCGATCTTCTTGTTCTTGCCGGTGCTGTAATGTGGGCTCTCCATGTGAGGTTGATAGGTAGATACGCTAAAAGATACCATGCAGGGGGTTTTGCAGTAATCCAATTTACCACTGTAACAATTCTAAGTGTTATAGTTGCACTTCTTCTAAATGAATCATGGAAAGGTATTCCTGCAACTTGGCTTCCACTGGCATACAGTGGGTTGCTTTCCGTGGGTGTTGCCTTTACTATTCAAATATTTGCTCAGAAAAAAGTAAAACCCGCACCAGCCGCAATGATCATGAGCCTGGAAGCGGTTTTTGCAGCCCTCGGAGGGTGCTTAGTATTAAATGAAACTCTTACAACCCCGGAGCTAACCGGTGCAGCTCTTATGTTTATAGGAATGATAGTAACCCAGTTCACCAGTACAAAAAAAGGAAGTTGAATATGTTAAGCTTGTTGTTTTTTTCACTTACAGCTCTGTCGACCACCTCTCCAAACACCATTGAGGTGTTTCACAAAGAGATGCCGCCTTCACTTGAAACACTTGAAAAAGTAAATGAAGTTATTGCTGGATTCGCTGATGAATATGAAATCACATACCATCTGATTACCGACCCTGCTTCCTCGGAACTTATTCAGTCATACAATCTACCTGGAACTCATTTTCCTTTTGCAGTTGTAATAAATGGAAAATATTCTGCAACAATCAACAATGAAACTATTTTCTTTGTTCACTTCCCACATTTCATACACGGAATCGGTAGACATGAAGGCAACTGGTCTATGGATTTCCTGGAACAAGTTCTTACTGATAGATCACTTCTGTTAGATGAAAATATTCTACCTGTTCTTGATGAATCTGAAGAAACTTCTGAATGTGAAGGTGAATAGCACAACCGAACAACAGAAAAGGCTCCGAGAGGAGCCTTTTCTTATAAAACAGAAACTATCGTAGCAGTACAACTTTTTCTAATTGAACAGAACCCTCAGTGACCATTCTAGCGTAATACACTCCGTTGCTTAAATCATTTGTATTAAATGGCAGCGTATGTGTACCAGACTGCAATAGACCATTGTATACCGACAAAACAAGTCTGCCGCTATGATCATACAGATTCACAGATACATCACTAGCCTGGGTTTTTTCAAGAGTAAATGAACCAGATGTCATACAAGGATTAGAAGTACAGCTGAACAAATTGTCTACAGGATCATTTTCAATTCCGGTCTGATTATCATGTAATTTCATTAACCACATATCCACACGACCTGAGCCAAAACTCAAAGTAGTTCCACCAAGTAAATAATCTGTTGCGTTCACCTGACGAACCACATTGGCACAATCACTGGCAGGGCCTCCATAAGTTGAATCCCAGAGCATTTCGCCCATATCATCAAGTTTAACTATCCACATTTCAGTCCATGGGTTACCATTGTGCCCGGCCCAAGCAGCAATAACAAAACCATTGTCAGATGTTTCCTCAATGTAATGACCTTCATCATCACCAGAGGCTTTGTCATAGGCTTTCTCCCATATCACATTGCCGGAAGGATCAATTTTAAATACCCACAAACATGCATCAGGCCCATCTTCAACCATACCGGTAATAACAAAATTTCCATCTGAAACAGGTGTGGAATAATGAACAACATCATAACCTTCTCCACCATAAACCTTTTCCCATTCCATTACACCATCAGCATCAATTTTGAATACCCAGGCATCTCTGTCGCCAGCTCCTTGAGAATTCGTATAACCAATTACAAGATACCCACCATCATCAAGGGGGTAAACTGATTTAGCCACATCATACTCGGTTCCGCCGTAAGGAAAATCCCATTCTGTATTGCCGGAAGAATCTACCTTCATTACCCATGCATCAACAAAACCTGCCCCTATGCGGGTTGCTCCACAAAGAATGTAACCACCAACAGGACTTGGGTATACGAATCTGAAAGAATCATTATCTGATTCACCGTACTGCTTAAACCATTCCTCATTTCCTAAAGAATCAACCTTTAAAAGAATACCATCACCGCCGCCAAATCCCCACTGTATACATTTGTAACCGGCCATCAGGTAACCAGAATCATCTGTTTTAAGCATGTGATAGGCTGTTTCAAAAGAATCAGCAACACCATAAGTTTCTTCCCAAAGCACAGTACCATATTCATCAAGTTCAACCAAGTAGATATCAGGCTTTCCAAACTCACCAAATCCATAAGATTCTGTTAAACCGGCAGTTAAGAAATTACCATTATCCTTCAAAACGATAGAAAAAACCTCTTCATTATCGTCTGCGCCGTAATAATAACTCCATTCAGTGGTCAGATCTGCAAGAGCAACCTGCCCAGGTAACAAAACAAAAAGCATTAACAATACAATTAAAGTAATTTTCATTCAATCCCTCTTTCTAAACTATGGTTTGTAAATTGGCTCTGTTTGTATATGCATATCATAATAATATGAATTTCAATAAGTACCTGCTCAAGGTTGACATTTCAATTTTAATTTGAACTATTTGCATTATGGCAAAAATAATTTATAGTTTATCTGGAGAAGGTTCAGGGCATAGTTCTCGTTCCCGAGAAATGATAACTCACCTTCTAAAAATGGGACATACGGTAAAAGTAGCCAGTTACAACAGAGGTTACAGCAATCTTAAAGATGATTTCGATGTACTAGAAATCGAAGGATTCTCGATTATCAGCCAAGATAATAAAATATCTATTGGTAAAACGTTTGCTCAAAATTTCAATACAATTCTGGATAGATATGAAGCATCCAATATTCTTAAGCAGAAGTATTTTAAGGAATTCAAGCCTGATTGTGTAATTACTGATTTTGAACCCATGGCAGCTTATCTTGCCAACGAGCTGGATGTACCACTGATTACCATTGATAATCAACACCGAATGCGCTACTTGGAATATCCTTATCCATTGGAATGGAAAGCAGAAGCATTACTTATTGAAAATCTCATACGAGCTATGATTCCTCGCCCCTGCATTTCCCTAATCACTACTTTTTATTTTGGAGATAAACGCAACAATCGAACCTATCTATTTCCACCAATTCTCAGGCAATCAGTTCTTGAAGCTAAACCGTCTGTGGAAAATTACATTCTAGTCTATGCTACTCAAGAGTTTGATACTATCATTGAGTACTTAAGAACCTACAAAAGAGAAAACTTCATTATTTATGGTTTTAACACAGATAAGACAGAAAAAAATCTTACTTTCAAATCATTCAGCCGGTTAGGATTTTTAAGTGATCTAGCTGAATGCAAAGCCGTAATAGCAACTGCTGGTTTTACACTAATGACAGAATCATTCTACCTTGGAAAACCATATCTGGCATTACCCATGAAAGGGCAGTTTGAACAAGTATTGAATGGCTTGATGCTGGACGAATTAAAATATGGCAAATCTGCTCTGAATCTAGAAAAAGAAAATATCTCTGCTTTCCTTTACGATATTCCTGAATACACCGAAAACTTAAAAACTTATGAACACAAAGACAATGGTGCAATTACTAAAATGCTGGATTCAATTCTAGCAGACAACTGTAAAGTCTTACTGGAATTTCACGAAAAACGCAGAACGATCTTTCATATTGATGAGAAATAATGAAAGACCATTACCTGACCGTTTCCCCATCTCTGAATTCTGGTTTTCATGATCAACCCCCGGGAATATTCGTACTTAATCTATCATCTGATTACGCCGGATTTCCCTTCGCCCCCTTGCAAACCAATTGTTTATAACAGTAGAACTCAAAGGTAATTCTGTTCTCAGAGTATCCTGCCATAAAGGGGTATACATCTCAACATAAACAATATTATCAAATGAATCCCTCAATGAATAACCTGAAATTGCAACAAGAGAAGCAAGCTCTTCAGGGAAAATCTGAAGTGGAACTGCACCCCAAGAGTCTTTGTAAACAAGTTCACAATTCTTATATACAAGACTTTCTTCATTAGAGCGGATAGTGAAAAATGTGCTGTCACTACCCAGATAAGACCATACATTTACCATGTATTTGTTCCAGTCTTCACTGAACAACTCAGTCTCTCTATCCCATTCACACCCAAGAGATTCAAGCAGCAAACCAGTTTCAATATCACGAAACCCCACCGGTGGAAGCTCACCAATATAAACCAAAGATAATCTACCTTCTTGGAATGCATCCATAGCAGCAGACTCACCTGGTGGCGTAACAATAGCAGACAAAAGAATTAACAAAAGCATAAACCCCTCCTTTTGCCATACTATACAACAGAAGAAGGGGTTCTATTCCCAAAGGATTACTTCACCTCTTCAAGAAGCAACACTTCCCTAGAAGAACAGATAATTACCAGCTGGATCAATTTGCAGGTAATGCTGCGGCTTTGCTTGTACCTAAGTAACTGCTCAGTTGCTGCTTGTTTGGTTTTTTGAACTA
>JAOZUR010000055.1 GCA_029938555.1 Candidatus Sabulitectum sp.
TTTTTCCTTTATATGGTTCTATCATTTCAGCAATAAGATTAACGACACACTTAGGGGTATAGAATTCTCCTCCACCCTTGCCCTCGGTAGCAGCAAATTTGCCGAGGAAGTATTCATAAACTCTACCAACTACATCTTCTTCCTTATCTGCTATTGTGTCAATATTGTTAATAGAATCAATAAGAGCAGAAAGCTTACTTCCATCAAGCCCTAAGCGTGAGAAGTAGTTATCTGGAAGAGCACCTCTAAGAGATTTATTACTTTTCTCTACAGTATGTAAAGCTGTATCAATTTTTAATGCTATATCATCTTGTTTGGCTTGCTTCTGTATGTAAGACCAGCGAGCTTCAGCAGGTAAATAGAAAATATTCTTCATGGTATAAAACTCAACCATATCAAGGTATTTCTCTCTACCTTCAGCAATAAGTTCTTCTCTACGATCCTCAAATTTATCGCTGACAAATTTTAGAAAGATAAGACTAAGCACCACATGTTTATACTCTGAAGACTCAACACTTCCACGCAACTTATCTGCGGTATCCCAAAGTGTTTGCTCGAATGATTTCTGTTTATTAGTTGCTGATTTTTTAGCCATATATGTTTCCTATCACGGTTTCAGTTCCGAGTTTATAATAATTTCAGTTTAATCTACAAACTTATTTATAATTTATCAAGTGGGGGAGTGTTAGCTCTAAGAATCACAGCAAGATCAAAATTAAGATATAGGTATTTTTTTGTCCTTTGTTAGGTGATGTGGTATTTACAGTTTTTTGGGTAGGTTGGTTATAGTAGGGTGTGATGTGAGTTTGAGGTGAAGCTTTTTTTTGATTGGTAAATATGAAATCTATTTATGGTATTGGTCTTTGTTTTGTGGTGGCACTTATGGCTGTTCTGTTGTCATCGTTTCTTCCTGTTGGTTCAGTTGTTCTTGCTATTCTTCTTGGGGTTACTGTGGGGAATGTGTTTAAACCTGGTGGGTTGTTTGCTGAGGGAATTGTGTTTAGTGAGAAGAGGATTCTTGCTTTTGCTGTTGGTCTTATGGGAGTTAATCTGAATTTTATGATTTTGAAGGAGCTTGGTCTTGCTTCAATTTTGATCATAATCTCTGCCATGGTTGTGACTATAACTTCATCTATTCTGTTTTCTAAATTTTTTGGGCTTGATAGGAAGTTTGCTCTTCTGTTGGGGATAGGTAACGGTATTTGTGGTAGTTCAGCCATTGCTGCAACCAAGGATATTATAGGGGTGGATGAAGAAGAAGTGGGTTTGTCTGTGGCTATTGTGAATTTTTTGGGAACTATTGGTATTTTTCTTCTTCCATTTATTGGTACGGTGGTTCTGAGGTTTTCAGAGGTAAATACAGGTTTGCTTATTGGAAACACTTTACAGGCTGTGGGGCAGGTGGTTGCATCAGGGTTTGCCGTTGGTGAATCAACAGGGCAGATTGCTACGATTGTTAAAATGACAAGAGTATTGATGTTAACTCCGGTGATCTTTATTCTTATTGCTATTTTCTCGCAAAGTAGTGGGAAAGCTGGTGCTGTTAAGAAAAAGACTGTTCCATTGTTTATTGTGGGTTTTGTGCTTTTTTCACTTGTGCCTACTTTTAATCTGTTACCTGAAAATGTTATTCATATTATTAGTAAGATTAGTCATTACGCTCTGATTTTAGCAATGGCAGGGATTGGTCTTAGAATTAAGTTCACCAGTATTTTGAGAGACGGCAGGACTGCTTTGCTTGTTGGAGTGTCTATTTTTTCTCTTCAGATCGTTTTTAGTAGTGTGCTTATTTATCTGTTTTTAAGGTGAAAAAGTTAAAGTTGCTTTTTTGGTGGGAACTTTTCTATATTTGAACAGTTGTTCAAGTAATGTAGTTGTTCTCGAAAAGAGGTTTGAAAATGGGATTTGTTACAGAATTCATAAATGCTGTGTGGGAAACAGGAGTTGCTTTGGCTCCTTCACTTTTTCTTGGTCTGCTGATTGCAGGTGTTCTTCATGTATTTGTTAAAAAAGATAGAATTTTTAAACACATGGGCAAACCAGGGCTTGGCAGTGCTATAAAAGCAAGCCTTATTGGAGTGCCTTTGCCTTTATGCTCATGCGGAGTGCTGCCAGCTGCGTTGGGGTTAAGGAAAGATGGGGCGAGCAAAGGTGCTGCTGTAAGTTTTTTGGCAAGCACACCTCAGACAGGTGTTGATTCCATTGCAGCAACATGGGCGTTGTTAGGGTGGCCTATCGCAATTGCAAAAGTGATCGCAGCTTTTATAGCAGGAGTAGTTAGTGGAACGATAGTTGATGTGGTGGATAAGGAAAATGGTCACAGCTTCTCACCATCATCAGCTACAACTACTGAAAATGGATCTATTCCGGGTAGGGTGTGGAGATATGCTTTTGGAAATCTTTTCCGGGATATTTATCTGTGGCTGTTTATTGGAGTGGCCATATCAGCCCTTATAACGGTATTTATAGAACCTGGTCAGCTTGCAGAGTATCCTGTGTTAGCAGGACCACTTGGAATGTTGGCAGCTCTTGCAATTGGTATACCTCTTTATGTTTGCTCGGTTTCTTCAGTGCCCATTGCAGCAGCACTTGTATATGCTGGTTTTCCAGTGGGAAGTGCTCTGGTTTTTCTTATGGCGGGCCCTGCCACAAACGCAGCCACCATGGGGGCTGTTCGAAAGAGCCTTGGAAAACTTTCATTCTGGAGTTACATTCTTACAGTTGTTGGTGTTAGTTTGCTTGCTGGTTTATTGCTAAACGATCTTGAAGTGCCAGTTAGTTCGCTTATGGGTCATAACCATGAATCTGGAGTACTTGGTGTACTTAGTAATGTGGCAGCAGGTCTGTTTTTTGCTGCAATAACTTATTTTGCAATTAAGGAGATTCTTTATAAAATGAAATCAAAATCCACAAACAATTCAGGTAGTTCACAAGCAATTATTTATAATGTAGCAGATATGACCTGTCCTAATTGTGTTAGATCAGTTACAGAATCCCTTGAAAAGTTAGATGGCGTGATTTCTGTTTCTGTTTCCCTTGAAGGTGGAAATGCTTCAGTTGTTCCATCATCTGATTACTCCAGTGAACTTATTCTTGAAACTCTTGAAAAGATAGGGCACAAGGGAGAATTAAAACGAGAGGATAACAATAATGGATCAAGTTGCGGCTGTAACTCCTGTCACAGCACATGAGGTAGAACAGCTGGCAGATTTGTTTAGCAATACATCAGATCCAACTCGATTAAAGGTGTTACTGTATCTGTTAGAAGGGGAACAGTGCGTCTGCAGCATTTCAGAAAAACTGGAAGTCTCAGTGTCTGCTGTTTCCCATCAGTTGCGGCGATTAAGAACTGGTGGTTTGATTTCTCGCAGAAAACAGGGAAGACATGTATATTACAGTTTGGCTGATGATCATGTTAAAATTCTGATTTCAGTTGGTCTGGAGCATGTAAGAGAGTAAGGCAGGAGGTTAAATGCAATTTATTTGGCTGATTTTATCAGGTGTGGTTTTGTTGCTGGTAATTTCTGTGTTTATTGCAAAGAAGCTTTTTCCCGGAATAAGTTATTCTTCTCTTAAAAAACTTCAGTTAAATGCAGAAGTAATCAAAACTCTGCCACAACTTGTACTTACTATTAATCGTTCTGGTTGTATTTTACATATACACAACATTCCCAGTGGATTTGAGCAGCACTTTGATATTAATCCAGAAGGTAAATCTATCTGTGATTTTTTGCACAGTAGTTTTCATGATTCCTTTACTAATACACTGAAAAAAACAGCATCCTCTGGTATTTCTGGTAGTTTCCAATATTGTTTTCAGTTTGATAATTCTGTGGAATGGTTTGAAGGTGAAGTTGCGAAAATAAGTGAAGAGAATTTTCTTGTTTCAATTATGAATATTACTGGACATAGGATTATCAAAGAAAAGTTAAGCATTAGTTTTGATTCCCAGAAGATGACAACTTTTTTACTTGATTCAGAAAACGGAACTATAATTTTCGACAGGGAAGATTACATTAGTAAGTGGGTTGGTAGAAAAGTTTCCAGAGTTATGTCAATCAGCAACATGATGAATCTTGTTTCTTCATCCCAGGCAAGAAAACTCACTGAGGCAATTGAAAGAGTTATAAATCATGATGAAGAAATTCATGCAGTTAAGTTAAAACTTGACACAGAAGATAGTTCTAAACCATACTGGGTAAGTGTGAGAGGGTATGTACTAGAAAATGGTCCAGAAGCCTCCAGTTCATTGTTTCTTGGAGTAATGCAAGATATTACTGACAGCGTAGTTGCAGAACAACAGATAAGTAATCATAATTCCATGCTTACAAATCTTTTAGATAATCTTCCTGTGGCTCTTTATTGGAAAGACAAGAATTTTAAGTATCAAGGTGCAAGCAGTGTGTTTCTTAAACACTGTCAGGTGAACTCTACAGATTATCTTGATGAACAGTGTTGGATTACTGAACGGTCAAGGCAGATAGAACAGCAGATAATGGTCACGGGATTCCCTATTCTAAACAGACAGGAAAAACTACAGCTTCCCGGTCTTTCAGACAGAACAATAAATATCAGCAGAATACCTCTGAAATCATCTGCAGGGGATGTTACAGGTCTAATGACAACTTATGTGGATGTAACCGAGAACAACCTTTTTAGAGACCAGTTGATTAAAAGAAAAGAATTTCTAGCAGGATTGGTAGACAATTTACCTGTTGGTTTTTTCGCAAAAGATCCTTCCTCAGGTTTGACTTATCGAATATGGAACCGAGAGATGGAAGAAATTTTTGGTTTCTCGGCTTCAATGGCTGTAGAGAAGCGTGATTGGAATCTTTTTGGTACAAAAGCAGCTGCACAGCTCAAGATAGACGATGATTTGATGCTCACAGACCCAGCTTCTGGAAAAGAACCTAAAATTTATCGTCTTCAAGGAGTGAATGGTCTTCGAACAGTAAGCATGACCAGGGTTCTATTGTATGATGATCTTCTTGATTCTACTTTAATTGCCGGTGTTTTAGATGACATTACAAGGGAAAATGAACTTGAAGATCAGCTAAGACAATCTCAAAAAATGGAAGGTATTGGAAGGCTTGCAGGTGGAGTTGCACATGATTTCAACAACATTCTTCAGGTTATCATGGGTGCTGCTGAAATGGGTGCTGGTGGTAAGAGCTCTGCCGAGAAATCGTTTAAGCAAGTTCTTCAAGCAGGGGAAAAGGCAATGTTCCTCACCAGGCAACTTCTTTCTTTTAGCAGAGAAGAAAGCTTTAGTAAAAAAGTTTTTCTTGTGGACCATAGAGTTGGTGAATTTGTTCGCATGGTTCATCGAATTATTGGAACCAATGCAAAATTGGAATTTGTAGCTGGTGTACCAGGTGCCAAGATTAATGGCGACCCTTTCCAGCTGGAACAGGTATTGATGAATCTTCTAGTTAATGCCAGAGATGCAATTCCTCCAGGAGAAAACGGTTTCATAAATGTAGAAACTTCTATTTCCATGGTCTCTTGTGTTGCAGGAAGCGAACCTGTGGAATGTGTGGTAATTTCCGTTTCTGATACTGGCACGGGAATTCCCGAGGAAATACGAGATAAAATTTTTGAACCATTCTTTACCACCAAAGCAGATGGCAAGGGAACCGGTTTGGGGCTTGCCAGCAGTTATGGCATTGTGAATAGGCACGGAGGCATTCTTCTTGTTGATAGTGAGTTGGGAAAAGGAACACGGTTTGATGTATGTATTCCTCTTTCTAGCCAAAGCGAGGAAGAAATTATTGAATCAGCTCCTTTGACAGAACACACAGATCAAGCGATTCCTTTAACGATTCTGCTTGCTGAGGACGAGGAAATGGTAAGAGAAATAGCTGTACTTATTCTTGAATCAGCCGGGCATACTGTTATAGAAGCTCTTAATGGTTTAGAAGCTGTAGAACTTTTCATAAAAAATCAAAGCAGAATAGACTTGCTCATTTTTGATGCAATGATGCCTGTGATGAATGGTAGTGAGGCATATAGAAAAATAGAAGAGTTGAACAACAAAATACCTGCTTTGTTCTGTACAGGATATAGTGGTGAAACTTTATTAAATTTATTCACAAATACGAAAAAAGTAAGTGTTCTTCAAAAGCCATATTCTTCCGCTGAACTTCTTGAATCGGTAAAAAATCTGACTAGCTAAAAGTAGCATATTACCCTCTATGAAAAATACAATCAAACTGATTAGCGGTGATGAAATATCTCAAGCAATAACTTCTCTTTACACCGGTGCATGTATTGGACCTCATGACTCGCTTGTAACCGAACTTTCATGTGTTCTTGCAGCTGAAGAGCCTGGACCAGGCAGAGAAGCTCTTGTTATAGAAATAGATAACTTGAGGATTGCTGAAGAAATGGGGTTGCCTATTTGCCAGGATACCGGTACTGCAATTGTGTTTATTGAGCTAGGTAATCTTGTATGTATTCCTGATACTACTCTTTCTGAAGCGGTTGATGTGGGGATAAGTTCAGCATGTGAAAAGGCTTTTTTGCGCCCATCACAAGTTTTTCCACCGTTGGGTGAAAGAAACAATACAATGAATAATACCCCTGCAATAATTCATCTGAATCATGTATCTGGATCTACAATTAAAATATCTGTTATGGCTAAAGGTGCCGGTAGCGAGAATGTGTCTCGTTCTGTGATGCTTCCACCTCTTGCAGGTGCTCAGGGCATAATGGATCTTGTTGAAAGTTGCGTTCGTGCAGGTGCTTCAAAAGCTTGCCCACCTGTAATTGTTGGAATTGGCATTGGGGGAAATCTTGAAACCAGTGGGATATTGGCTAAAAAAGCTCTGCTTCGGGAATTAAGAGAAGAAAATTCTGTACCAGAACTTCAAGAGTTAGAAAAGCAAATAACTGAGAAATTGAATTTAACTGGAATCGGACCTCAGGGTTTTGGCGGAAAAACTACGGTTTTGGAAACTCGAATATTACAGTTACCTTGCCACATGGCTTCTCTTCCAGTTACGGTATGTATCGAGTGTCATGCACACAGGGTGGCATCGTGCGTACTGTAAATCTGCCAATAACCAGTGACATTTTACATACCCTACGAGCTGGGGAACAGATACTTCTAACTGGTTCAGTTGCCACTGCCCGAGATGCAGCCCACAATCTTATGATTAAGCACGATTTTATTCCTTTTGACATTAAAAACATTCCTGTTTTTTATATGGGGCCTTCACCTGCTCCCGTTGGGCATGTTATAGGTTCATCAGGGCCAACCACTTCTGCGCGGATGGAACCATTTATTCCTGAATTGTTAAAACAGGGAATGAAAGTTGTAATAGGAAAGGGTGAAATGAGTGCTGAAACAAGAAAGCTTTTTCAACAGTTTGGTGCAGTTTATCTCGCCGCTGTTGGAGGTGCCGGTGCTTTAGCATCCACAAAAATTAGATCAAAAAAAATAGTAGCCTGGGAGTACCTTGGCCCTGAAGCAGTTTCAATTCTAGAATTAGAAGAATTACCTGTTTTTGTGGCATGGGATCTTCATAACGGCAGTATATACACCAGGAGAAAATAATGACACCTAATGAAGCACTTTTTGAGATTAGAAGCAGACTTACTGAAGACCAGGCTGAAAAGGCTACCACAGAATTTCTTTTCAAGCTTTCCCTTGATGCCCATGAATTTCATGGTGGAAAAATGAAAACTGTGCCCATTGTAGATGAAGTTGATAATGGTTGGCTTGAAGTCTGGTATACACCTGGAGTCTCTTCCGTATCCAGGGCTATCAGAGACGATAATAAGAAATCCTTCTCTTTATCTGGCAGAGGCCGATCTGTTGCTGTTGTAACTGATTCTACCAGAGTTCTTGGAGATGGAGACTGTACACCACCTGGTGGAATGGGTGTTATGGAGGGCAAAGCTATGCTGATGAACCTTCTTGGAGGGTTTGATGCAGTTCCGTTGTGCCTTGATGTTGATAAAGATGTGAATAGACTTGTTGATACGGTCAAAGCAATAGCTCCATCTTTTGGAGCCATTAATCTTGAGGATATTTCACAGCCTGAGTGTTACATCGCATTAAATAAACTTCAAGATAGTTGTTCTATACCTGTATGGCACGATGATGCCCAGGGAACAGGTTGTGTTGTTCTGGCAGCATTACTTAACTCTCTTAAAATAGTTAACAAAAAACTGAATGATGTTTCAATTGTATTTTTTGGAGCAGGAGCTGCAAATTCAACTGCTGCAAGGCTGATGATCACTGCAGGGGCAAACCCTGGATCAATAATCATGTTTGATGAACATGGAGTCTTGAATTCAGAAAGAACTGATTTTGATGGCGAAGGGTGGTTATGGCACAAAGAACTTTGCAGAATCACTAATGCAAAAGGTTTTACCGATATTCGTGAAGCGGTTAAAGATGCTGATGTATTTATCGCTGCTTCAAAATCAGGTCCTGACGTGGTTCATCCCATGTGGATAAAGAAAATGGCTGATGATGCAATTGTTTTTGCATGTGCAAATCCAATTCCTGAAATATTCCCATCAGATGCTTTTAATGCAGGAGCTGCTATAGTCGCCACCGGTCGAGGTGATTATCCTAACCAGGTTAATAATTCTCTTGGTTTTCCTGGTATACTGAAAGGTGTTCTTCTTACAGGAGCTTCAACAATAACTGATAGAATGGCAGTTGCCGCAGCAAGAGCAATCGCCGATTATGCAGTTCAGGGAATAATTGGTCCAGCAAGAATTCTTCCAGCAATGGCAGACACTGGTCTTTTTCCATATGTGGCTTCAAAAGTTGCTTCTGCTGCGCAGGCAGAAGGAGTGGCAGAGTTTTACCCTTCAGAAGCGGAAGTTTTTAAAGCAGCATCGGAAGATATGGATAACGCTAGGAAGGCATGGGCAGCTGTTACAGAGTCCGGGGCAGTTAAAAAATACCCCGGAACTAAAGTGAAAGAACTAATGGAAGAGACGGTTTCTTCGTATCAGTAAAGCTCGTATTTTGCTAACCTGCCATCCAGGCCACCAGAGAATAACTGTTTTTTCCAGGTTGTTCTTAAGCCCACATCCTTGATTAGCTGTCTGTCGCCTAAGTATATGTAAGCTTCTGAGCCGGAACATTTTTGCTTCATGAAGTCGCCGAAGTCGCGGATCAGCTCTGCGGCTACGCCTTCAGCAAGTCGGATACCATGTGGAGGGTTTGTGAGTATTGTACGGGAATTGTATCCTGGGTGGTGGTGCCAGTCTCGCTTAGAGACTTGAACATTTCTACCGTCTCGGAAACAGGCAAGATTGATTCTTGTGGCATTAACTGCTCTTGCTGTGATATCCGATCCAGAAATAAGTCCTTCTGGAAGGGCTATGATTTTATCATCAGCTTCGGCTTTTACATTTTTCCAGATGAGTTTGCTAAATTCATCCATTCTGAAAAATCCCCATTTTTCTCTGTAGAATCCAGCAGGAATATTGCAATATTTCATAAGAGCTTCACATAAAAAAGTTCCTGAGCCACACATGGGATCAACCAAAGGTTTATCACCTTTCCAGCCAGACATTTCAAGGGCAGCGGCTGCAATAGTTTCACGCATGGGGGCTTTTACTGATTCCATTCGATAACCCCTTCGGTGGAGTGAACCACCGGAAAGATCTAAGCGAATTTCGGCGTTATTTCCCCTAATTCTAAGATCCAAATTCACATCAGCTTCATATCTGTCTACTGAAGGTCTTTTGCCTGTGATTTCACGGAAATGATCAACGATAGCATCTTTAAGCCGTAGAGTGGCCCATTTTGAATGACTTATTTTTGATCCTGAAGTGGCTCCACTTATTGCAAATGTGTGGTTGATACCAAAAAGATTTTCCCAAGGGTATGCCACAGCTTTCTGATACAGGTAGTCAGAAGAATGGCATCCAAAACCCACAAGGGGAAGCAAAAAGCGGTCAAACAATCGGGATTGATAATTTACTTTCATTACCAAGGCTGCGTCTGCTTCGAAGAAGACACCTCTGTAGGTGGGGTCTATTTTCGTTGCTCCAAGTTTTTTTAACTCAAGTGCTCCCAGTTCTTCAAGCCCCTGAGATATTTGTCCCAATATTTTCATTGTAAAAACTCCAGAATTCTGTCGGCGGTCTCCAGTGGAATCTGCCAGGGAAAACCATGACCGGTATCAAACACCGTTAATGAGGCGTTTGGTAATGTATTGTATAAAGTCTCGGTGTGGATAATCGGTGTAATAATATCAAATCGTCCAGTTAGTAAAAGGACTGGAGTAAATGTTCTTTTAAGTGAATTCAGACAACCTGACCATTCAGATATGGCGAAACTCTGGTTGACTAGCTGTATTTCAGGAATTATTCTTTTTACTCTTGGAAAGTACTCGCTTACGTCAGGATGAGAAGCGAGCCATTCAGGCGTAAACATCATTTCCACCATGGATGCTGACCATTTTCCTCGACCATTACTAAAATCATGGGCGTCTTCAGGGGGTTGAGGCAGGGAATTACCAGCTGGGGGAGCCATAAGAATAACTTTTGATGCTATGTCAGGTCTAATTGTTATCATTTCCTGTACTACAGCTGCGCCCATGGAAAAACCTATGAGAGTATCAACCGGTTGATCAGGCATGAGTTCTTTTGCGAAATCACTGATTGTTTTCCCTGTTGCAGGTATAGATTTACTTAATATTGAACAGTATGTTGATAGTCGCCCTGTAAAAATAGGTGCCCAGCCGTCAGAAGCACCGCCAAGGCCTGGAATGAGAAGAGTTTTATTCAATTAACTAATCTTTCAGATAAAATATCTAATGAGTTGGAGTCATACTTAATTGGAATCAATACTGCTTTTGCAGATGCAAGCACTTTACCATCAAACTCAACAGTTGAAGATGTACAAATTGATCTTCCTCTGTTTTCTTCAATTCTTCCGGTTATTTTCAGTAATTTCCCAGTGGGTACTGGTTTATGAAACTTAACCTCTATTGTTCCAGTGACGGTGAACCATCCTGAAGATGAACACGCGTAAACCATTATTTCGTCAAGCAGTGTGGTAATGATACCACCATGAACCGCGCCTTTCCACCCGTTGAAATGATCCTGAATTACAGTTTCTGCAATTGCTGTTCCATTATCAGGATCCAGTTTGAATTTAAGCTTGAGTCCTACCGGGTTCAGAGAACCACATGCAAAGCAGTTATCATCGTCTAGTAAAACCGACTTTTTTTTAGTCATTAATCTTCAGCCTTTTCTTCCCAAGTGCATAATTTCATTAATAAGGTGCGGGAATATACTTATAAGTTCATCTCTTGTGGGCATTACAAATTCAGCAAAGTTAAAAGCAGGCATTACTGTACATGAAGCAAGTGCAAAAGAGTTTTCTTCTGCTACCTCCGCACCAAAGAAATATCCTGCGGGAATTACAAAACACGGCACCTGACCAACATTCACATCTAGGCCTAGTCTGATAACACTGTACTCGCCTTGGGGACTGATTAAATGAATAAGAAACGCTGATCCGTCATGAAAATGCCAGATTTCATCTGAACTCAACTTATGGAATGCAGAAAAAGAATCACTTGTGAGCATGTAATGAATAACAGAACCTAATTCTCTTTCACCTTTGAAATCAGGTGGTAGCGAATTCTTGTGAAGTTTAATAGACGATCTGTGAAATTCTCGGTAATATCCACCTTCAGGGTGGGGCATAAGATTAAGAGCTTGTATCCAATCAGTACTTGTTAACATAAAACACCTCCATGTATAAACACTAATAACCATGCCTTGTGAAAGCAAGTGAAATTACATATTGTAATACAGGTGTTATTTTTAAAGGAAGCACTTCAATGAATTATCTATTTTATGTTTTGTTCTAGTGTTTATTGTGCCGATAAGCGCTGATATTGTTGCAATAGGTCATGGTTCCATTGTGGCATAGATTGTTGATTATTTTTAGAGTTAAGTGATTTGTTCTGTAGAAAAAAGCTGTGGGATGATTAATCTTTGATTTATATTTTGTATTTTGTCAGTTATCACTTGTTATAGAAAGGTACTTTTATGCTTAAAACGAATGAAAAAAACTTAGTTCACTTTTCGCTTGAATGCAAACCAGGTCATCCTTTTGCTGGGAAAAAACTGAATGTAGACCACCAGGGAGTACCATTTCAGCTTCCAGGTATTGGTGGAATAACATTAAATATAGAAGCTGGTGATTCTGTTTATGGCTGGGTAGGTGATCACATAGAACCAGGTGTTAGTTGCAAATGGGGCGATAAACGCAGGGAAGACCCGAACCAATCTTTTCAGATATTAGCATGTGCAGGAAATGAAGCAGTTGTCACCAGCGGTAAAGCAAAAGGGGCAAAAGGTATTGTACTTGGACACCACGGTGGAAGCGAACATCTGATTATTGATTTTGACAAAGAAACAAAGGAAAAGCTTTCCTACGAAGATTCAATTCGTCTTGTTGCAGTTGGAATGGGGCTTTCTATTTCCAGTCACCCTGAAGTGCGTATAGTTAATCTGGATCCATCACTTCTGCAAAAGATGGGAATCAAAACAGATGAAGAAACAGGAAAACTGATAATTCCAGTTGCAGCAAAAATCCCTTCTGAATGCATGGGATCAGGCATTGGAGCCACTAATACATGTAGTGGGGATTACGACATAATGACAAGCGACTGGGAAACGGTTAAAGAGAATAAGATGGACAAAATGCGTTTTGGTGATTTTGTAGCTTTGATGGATCAAGACAATCGTTTTGGAAGAGCTCATCGCAAAGGTGCGGTTACAATTGGCATAGTAATTCACAGTGATTGCAGAAATTCAGGCCACGGTCCAGGAGTTACCACTCTACTTTCATGCGGGAATGGTGAAATTGAACCGGTGATTGATCCAACAGCAAATATTGCTGATGTGCTGAAGATTGGAAATTGCAGGGTTGAAAAATAGCAATGATTCGTCTGGCGTCTTTTGGTGATATTCCTGATTTAGTACTGCTTAATTCTCTTGTTCACAACATTCATGTGAAGTTGTTTCCAGAGGTTTTTAAAACAGGTGACGAAAATCTTATAGGGTCATTTTTCGCCAGTTTGCTTCAAAATGAAAACTATGCGATTTTCATAAGCAGGGTAGATGGTTTCCCAGCAGGATACATAATGATTAGAAAGATGATTAAACCTGAAAGTTTTTTTAAAAAAGAAGTTAGGTGTGTTTATATTGATCAGGTAATTGTTCATCCAAATCATACAAGAAAAGGAATATTCAAGGGTCTTTTAAGAAAAGCAGAAGAGCAGGCTCTGTCATGGGGTTTGGATCGTCTTGAATTAGACGTCTGGAGTGAAAATTCTTCAGCAGTTGAGGTTTATGAAAAAACCGGTTTTAAAACTTATAATCAAAAAATGTTTCTTAGTTTGTCAGATCGTAAAACAAATCCAAAACCATTGGTTGGTGTAAGTTCTTGTCTATTGGGTGATAATGTTCGATATAATGGGAAAACGAAACTTAATTCTGTGGTAAGGTTAGATATTGGAAAGTCTGTAGAATTTTATCCTGTATGCCCTGAAACAGAGTCTGGAATGCCTGTTCCCAGAGAGCCTATGGATCTTTTCGTTAAAGGGGAAACCATTCGAATGATAACCCTTGAATCAGGAATGGATAAGACAGATGTAATTAGTGAATGGATTGAAAAGAAGCTTTTAGAGTTGTCTAAAAAGAAACTCTGTGGTTTTATTCTTAAAGCAAGATCACCAAGTTGCGCCGTATGCAGTGCAAAGATCCATGAGCCCACTGGAGTAAAAACAGATGGTTGCGGCCTTTTTGCCGGTGCCCTTATTCGGAATTTCCCTAAACTTCCAATTGTAGAAGAAGAAAATTTGCAGAACGAGGCTGAAAGAAATGAGTTTATTCGAAGGATTGCGAAGAATTTTCATGGAGATTAAAAGAGAATATGTAAATTGATGGATTCAAGATATATTTCTTACATTCGTATATATTTGTGTTTTGTTCTTAACAGACGGAGGTTTTGTTTTGCTTAAAGTAGAAGGACTTTCAAAAGAATTTCGAAACGGAAGGGGTAAATCTGCAAAATCAGTTTATGCAGTTAAAAATCTTTCTTTTCAGTGTAAACCAGGTGAGATCTACGGGCTTTTAGGCCCTAACGGTGCTGGAAAAACCACTACTCTCAGATGTCTTTCCACGCTGATTAAACCCACAGCAGGCAATGCGTTCATAGATCAGTACAATGTTATTGAACATGGACAGATTTTTAGATCTAAAATTGGTTTTCTCACATCCGACATGAAACTAGATGGTTATTTTACCCCTGATTATATGATGAACTGGTTTGGCAAATTGAATAAAATGGAAGATGATGTGATTAATCAGAGGAAAGAAAAACTCTTTAATGATCTGCAGATGATGGATTTTATCCATAAAAAAATAGATAAGCTTTCCACAGGGATGAAACAGAAAACTGCTGTGGCTATCAGCCTTATTCATGACCCAGATGTGATTATTTTTGATGAGCCTACAAATGGCCTTGATATTGTCACTTCAAAAGCTGTTACTGATTTCCTCATAAGCAGGGCTAAGGCAGGCAAAATTGTGATAATTTCCACTCATAACATGACTATAGCAGAAAAATTATGTCATCGTTTTGGAATATTGGTAAAGGGTGAGCTGAAGGAAGAAGGTACTCTCAGTGAGATAATTGAAGGCAGTAACTGGGGCAACCTTGAAGATGTGTTTTTCAGTTACATCCTACCGGGAGGTGATCATGTTTAGTGACAGTTTTATTATTCTTCGCAAAGAGTTAAAAAGAATGTTTACAGATCGTCGTTTGCTATTTATGCTGGTGATTCTGCCATTGATAATGCTTCCGTTAATGTATTCTTTTATGGGCAGAACAAGCAAAGCAAGGCAGAGTGAAATTAGTCAGTACACATCAAGGATTGCAATTTTGTCCCAGCAGGGAAGTGAGGAATCAACTACTTTGTTTCTTGCTTCACTGGCAGAATTGAATACAGAGATTGTGATTGTTCAGAATGATGAATTTGATGTGGCATTACAACAGGTAACAGACAAAGATGTGGAACTTTTTATTGTTATGCCTGAAGGAATGGATCAGAATCTGGATGAAAACACAGTATTTGATTTTACAATCTATCATAATTCTACGGCGGATTATTCTGATTTTGCTTTTTCACAGGTTCAGTTAGCTTTCTCAGCAGTAAGTGAAGCTGTGATACGGGCTAGAATTCTTGATGGTGGTTTGTCTGAAGATATTCTGACAGTATTTACAATTAATAATTCACTGTCTCCAGAGGTTTATGACCTTGCAAAAGAAGGCAGTGTCATGGGGAAAATCATTAGCATGATGTTGCCTTTTTTCATAGTGATATATCTGTTTGCAAACTCTATGAAAGTAGGGTTAGACAGTGTTGCCGGTGAGAAAGAGCGTGGCACTCTGGCAATTCTATTGGTTAATCAGGTTAGCAGGCTTTCAATTGTTCTTGGAAAAATGATGGCGGTAATGATTGCAGCTATTGTGGGGGCGATCAGTTCTGCCATAGGCCTGAAAATAGCATCCCGTTATCTGATTAGTATGTACAGTGAGTCAAGCGAATCAATTGCAGAGTATACAATGGGTACAACTGCTCTATTTCAATTTGCTATTGTTGTGGTTCCTTTGGCAATTTTGATTTCAAGTCTTGTTTTAGTAGTCTCCACTTTTGCAAAAAATGTAAAAGAAGGCCAAGGCATGATTATGCCAGTTTACCTGGCTGTAATGGTTATGGGAATGACAACTATGCAACTGGGAGACACACCTCCAGAATGGATGAGAATTACACCATTGTTTAACTCCCTTGTTGTACTGAAAGATATTTTCATGCAGACAGCAGCTTGGGGTAACATTGTTTATGCCATGGTAACCAGTCTGCTAGTTGCAGCAGGTCTTATTTTTGTTACTTTAAAAATGTTTAACGATGAGCGTGTGCTTTTCCGTATTTAATGGGATGGTATAAATGCCAAATGTGATTGTTAACGATTTAGATATGTACTATGAGGTACATGGAAAAGGGATGGCTCTTCTGCTTGTGGCCGGTCTTGCCAGTGATTCTCAAAGCTGGTTGCCAGTGGTGAAGCAGTTATCAAAGTTTTACAAAGTAGTTATTTTTGATAACAGAGGTACAGGAAGAACAAAACCAATGGATGTAGAAACCAGTATTCAGAAAATGTCAGATGACTGCATGATGCTTATTCGCCATCTTAAACTGAAAGCTGTTAATATTCTTGGTCATTCCATGGGTGGGTTTATAGCTTTGGATTGTGCTATCAGGTACCCTGAATACATATCAAAACTGATTCTTGTTTGTACTTCGGCGCACATCAGTAGACGGAATGCTTCTCTATTTTCAGACTGGCACCTGTGTCTTAAGAAAAACATGGAAGCTGAGTTGTGGTTTAGAAACTTGTTTTACTGGATATTTTCAGAAGAATTCTTTGAAGATGAAGATTTTTTGCTGAATGCTGTTAACATGGCTATTCAGTATCCTTACCCGCAATCTGTAACGGCTTTCGGTAATCAGATTCATGCAATTAATCAATTTAACTGTATAACGGATCTGGAAAAAATCACTTCCGATACTTTGATTATTTCAGCGGGCAAGGATCTGATTTTCCCCATTAGCAGTATTGAAATATTAAAGAGGATTCCCAGAGCTGTTTTTTCTGTTATTCAAAAAGCACCACACTCTATTCATACTGAAAAGGCACAGGAGTTCCTGGTTATTGTTCAGAAGTTTTTATCTCATTCATGATGATTTATACTGTTTTATTTTATGAAAGGTAACTCTATTGAGAACAAATTATAAAGGGCATGATAGCAAGTATGTAAAAAATAAGGCATTACGAAAACCGGGCTGGGATGATACAAAAGCTGGATATATTCAATTCAAAGAAGAAGTTCAGAAGGTGTTAGACAGAGGTTTTGCTCCCTCTCAGGGAAAACTGCTAGAGCTTGGCTGCGGTGCTGGCAATATGTCTCTCTGGTTTGCTGAAAAAGGTTATGAGACATTTGGAGTTGATATAGCTCCCACTGCAATACAATGGGCTAGGGAAAGGGCTGCCACAAAGAATACATGGATTCAATTTTGTATAGGTGATGTTGTTCAGTTAAATGATTACAAAAATGCAAGTTTTGATTTTGTTTTTGATGGTCATTGTTTACACTGTATCATAGGAAATGATCGAAATTTGATGCTTGAAAATATTTTTAGAATTCTAAAACCCGGTGGTTATGTGATGTTTAATACCATGTGCTCACCGGTCTTTCCAGAGAAGCTTGAAAATTATGATGCAGAAAGCAAGTGCACTATTCATAAAGACGTCGCTACAAGGTATTTTGGAGATACTGAGTTTATTCTAAATGAGATAAAAACAGCAGGATTTGAAGTAATTCATCAAGAATTGCAAACCTGTACTTCTGAAAAAAGTGTCAGTTACATTGTTATTGAAGCTAGAAAACCTGTAGAGGGTCTGAATGAATGAAACACTGAAAACTATTAACAGTCTCCGTACAATTCATGGTGATTTCTCTTCTGAAGAAATTTCTTCCGAAGATATAGAAACTATTCTTCAAGCTTCGATCAAAGCAGCAAATGCCTCTGCTAGACAGAGTTATTCTATAATTGTCATAAACGATAAAGAGATAATGGAAAAATTGTGCGGCTATTCTGGAAGCAGATTGCTTCTTTACTGTGTTGATTACACAAGGCTTTCAGATGTTGCAATTCATTTGGGTTTTCAGTTTGAAAGAAAAGACCTGACAGGTTTTATTACCGGAAGCACTGATACTATTCTTGCAGCTCAAACTGCTGCTATTGCAGCAAAATCTATGGGGATTGATAGTCTGTTTACCAATGGAATACACAGAGGAGAACCCAACCGGGTATATGAACTGCTAGATCTTCCAAGGGAACAGTGCTTTCCTTTAATAGCCCTTGTACTTGGGTACCCATCTGAAAAAATCACTACCAAAAAGGCTAGAATTACAGAGGGTTTGATTCATTACGGAAAATACAAGCGTCTTACAGCTGAACAGATGGATAAACTTGTACAAAAGTATGATGACCCTTCTGAGCAACTAATGTTAACTGATCAGTGGAAAGAGGATTTTGAACATTATCTGGATTGGTTTTATGTGAATTGGTCGCAAAAGGGTGATACAAGCAGGATTGATAACCTACTTAAAGATACTGGATTCCTGAAAAAATAGTTTAACTCACAAAACGCACTGGAGAGGAAATGAAAGAAGTTAAATTGGAAGAACTGACCTTGAAAGCTGTGAATATCTGGAAAGAGCAGTGGTTGTTGCTTACTGCTGGCACAATGGAAGACAACAACATGATGACTGTTGCTTGGGGAAGTATTGGTTGTATGTGGAATAAACCATTTGCTCAGATTGTTGTGAGACCACAGCGATATACCATGGAATATCTTGAAAAA
>JAOZUR010000056.1 GCA_029938555.1 Candidatus Sabulitectum sp.
AACAGAGTGTTTCAGAGAAAATGACCTGGGATGAGGCCATGGCAGGAGCAGAAGCATGTACAATTGGTGGATACACTGATTGGAGAGCACCCACAATAAAAGAGCTGTATTCACTAATACTATTTAGCGGAACCGATCCAAGCGGTCCTAATCCTGTTAATTTGATTCCATTTATTGATACAGATTATTTTGAATTTGAATATGGAGATACACTTTCAGGAGACCGATTAATTGATGCTCAGTACTGGTCTTCAACCCAGTATATGGGATTAACTATGAACGGTGATTCAACAACTTTTGGTGTTAATTTTGCAGACGGTAGGATAAAGGGTTATCCGAATGAGCCGGTTGGCCCTCCGGGGCAGCAATTTTACATGACATCTTTTGTAAGATATGTCAGAGGCAATAGTTATGGTGAAAACCAGTTTGCTGATAATAATGACGATACAATAACTGACCTTTCAACAGGATTAATGTGGCAACAGTCTGATGATGGAACAGGACGAAACTGGCAGGAAGCACTAGATTACTCTGAGAACCTCTCACAGGCAGGACATGACGACTGGCGTTTGCCGAATGCACACGAATTGCAAAGTTTGCTGGATTATACACGCTCAATACAGGAAACTGGTTCACCGGCAATCAATTCTATATTTGATTGTACTCAGATTACAGATGAAGGGGGTTCAGCTAATTATGGTTTTTACTGGACCGGAACAACACATGCAAACGCCAACGCAACAAATACAGGTAGTTATGCTGCGTATGTAGCATTTGGTGAAGCACTTGGCTGGATGATGACGCCAGACTCAACATACATACTAATGGATGTACACGGGGCAGGCGCGCAGAGAAGTGACCCCAAAACAGGAGACCCTGATCAGTACCCGCATGGTTTTGGACCACAAGGTGATGTAATCAGAATCTTCAATCTTGTAAGATGTGTTAGAAATGCCGATCCAACTGGTATTTTTGAAACTGAGACAAACAACACTCCTAGTATTCAGATAACAGGCAGTAATCCATTCAGTGAAGCTATAACACTAACCTGTTTAATCCCTGTTTCAGGTTCTGTTCAATTGAGTATCTATGATTCAAGTGGAAGAATTGTAGATACCCTTGTTAACTCAAATCTGATTGCAGACTCCTACAATTTTACATGGGTTCCAGATAATAGTGAAGTTTGCTCAGGAATGTACTTGCTCAAATTATCAACAGAAGCAGGTTATTCGGTAAACAAAGTTGTTTTTTCGTCTAATTGATAAAACTCGCACACTCCACTATTTCAGTATATTTAGCTAACAAAAGCATAATAATTGATGCAAAGGAGTGTGAGAATGCAATTTAGAACTGATCCCAAAACAGGGAACTCTATATCAATTCTTGGTTATGGAGCCATGCGTTTGCCCTCAAAAGGTTTGAAAATTGATTTCGAAGAAGCAAAAAAACAGTTAATATTCAGCATAGAAAATGGAATAAATTATATAGATACTGCATGGCCATACCATAATGGAGAAAGTGAAATCTTTCTGGGTAAGGTTTTAAGTGAAAACAACCTTCGCAGTAAAGTCTTTCTAGCTGACAAACTTCCTCCATGGGTAATAAACAAACGGGAGGATATGGATAGTATTCTGGCCAAACAGTTATCAAAACTGCAAACTTCCTATATAGATTACTATCTTGTTCATAGTCTGGATGGAACCAGCTGGGATGCGATGAAAGCCCTTCAGATAAAATCATTTCTGAAAGAAATAAAAGCAAAAGGATTGGTTAAGAATGTAGGGTTTTCTTTTCATGGAATAAGAGATGATTTTCAGAGAATTGTAGATGAGTTTGACTGGGACTTCTGTCAGATTCAGTACAATATCCTTGACGAGCAGAATCAAGCAGGTAAAACCGGATTGGAGTATGCAGCAGGCAAAGGATTGGGTGTTATAGTAATGGAACCGCTTCGAGGGGGAAACCTTGCTGCTGAAATGCCTAAGGAAGCTGCAACAATTTACGATTCTTCTTCTATAAAAAGATCAAATGTAGAATGGGCTCTAAGATGGATATGGAATCACCCTGAAGTTCTTTGCGTACTCTCTGGCATGAACAATATGGAACACATAAAAGAAAATTTGGTTATTGCAGAAAAGGGTTTACCAAACTCATTGTCTGATTCGGAGTTAGATATTGTACAAAGGGTTGGTGATTCATACAGAAAGGCAATGAAAGTTAACTGTACTGGTTGCCAGTACTGTATGCCATGCCCGTTTGGAGTAAACATACCGAGCTGTTTTGAACATTACAATACATATCAGATGTTTGGTAAAAAATTCATGGCCAAGGCTTTCTATCATGTTCAACTTGGTGGAATTGTAGGTGAGAATGAAAGTATGGCCAGTTTGTGCACAGCTTGTGGCAAGTGTGTTTCTCGTTGTCCGCAAAACATTGATATTCCCAAAGAAATGCAGAATGTAAAAAAATCGATGGAAGGCTTTTTTACTAATCAGCTTATGAAAATTATCGGAAGAATGATGAGAAAACAGAGTTAGTCTGTTTGATAGGTCTCTACTATTGATGTCTGGGGAAATCAGATTTTTTGGTAAAGAAAAACTTTTCTTCTGAATCAACTTAACATATAAGCCTTTGTTATTTCTCAGAATCTGTGCTATTATTGGAATATAGAATATTCACTTAAAGAGAGGTTTGCCATGCGAGATAAAAGATACATACTGATCACAACCCTGTTTCTTCTTCCATTTTTACTTAATGCAGGAATTCCAGCTGGATACTACAATTCAGCAGAGGGTCTTTCTGGAGAATCCCTTCAATGGGCGCTTCATAATATTATAGACAATCATACTGTAAAAAGCTACGATTACATCTGGACAGCCTTTTTTACCACAGATGATCGGTACGGTGATAAAGTTTGGGACATGTATTCTAATTATAGTTATACTCTTGGGGATGACCAGGGTGGGTCTGCAAGTGGTGAAGGTCAAGGTTATAACCGAGAACATTCATGGCCCAAAAGCTGGTTTAATGATAAATCCCCCATGAACACTGATTTGTTCCATATTGTTCCTTCAGATATTTATGTAAATAATCGCAGAAGTAATTATCCGTATGCTGAAGTTGGTTCCACAACTTGGGTTTCGCAGAATGGTAGCAGAGTTGGTTATTCCATCACTTCTGGTTATTCTGGAATGGCTTTTGAACCAATTGATATGTATAAAGGTGATTTTGCACGAAATTATTTTTACATGGCAACCAGATACAAAGGTGAAGACAGTGGCTGGACGGGAAGTGCAATGACTGATGGTGCAGATTTAGAGCCATGGGCTGTTGATATGCTTATGGAATGGCACGATAATGATCCTGTAAGTGATAAAGAACTGGATCGAAACGATGCTGTTTACGCCATTCAGAACAACAGAAATCCTTTCATAGACCATCCTGAATATGTGCAGTATGTCTATGATCCGCAGTCAGGTATAAATAATGGTACGGGACCATCTGTAGCGCTTTTTCAAGTTTCTCCGAATCCATTTTCTACAACTGCCGTTGTAAGTTATAATCTTGTTATTGATGAATCTGTTTCCCTTCATATTTATGATGTTTCTGGTCGGTTAATCAGTACTCTTCAGGAAAATATTTCAACTTCTGCCGGTAGCTATCAGTTTAGCTGGACAGGAACTGATCAAAATGGTTCAACTGTTCTTCCCGGTATTTATTTTGTTGTTTTAAATACTTCTACCGATCATTCAACTTTGCGAATGGTTTGTGTAACTCATTGATTAGTTGTAGAGAGTTTTTAATTTGAAATTGTTTAAAAATTACTACCTTGCAGGAATTTATGGCGTTGTTTTGATTTCGCTTGGTTCCTTGATAACTGCTGTTTTTTATACCGGTACCCATGGTGAAGGTTATTCGCCCTTAAATCATTACATTTCCGAATTGGGGCAGTATGGTGTCTCACAGCTTGCTCCTGTTTTTAACTTCAGTATTATTTTAGGCTGTCTTCTTCTGACATTCTTTATGGTTCGGCTGGGTATTTATATTGGAGGTAAATTCGGTAATCTTTTCAGTGTAACTGGTTTGATTGCAGGAGTTTCTGGCACCTTGGTAGGCGTTTTTTCAATGAATAATATGCATTATCATCTTCCTGTGGCTTTTACTTTTTTTCGCACAGCTTTACTTTGTTCAATACTGTTTTCAGGGTATGTTCTTTTTGTTAAACAGAACAAATTCAAAAAAGTAATCTCCATTCCTGGAATTATTACTTTTTTGGTATCATTTGCTTTTGTGTTTATTTCAAAAGCGGTTCCACAGGCAGCTAAACCACTTGAGGTTCCAACCACAGCAAGACCGGAAGTCTGGTTAGATCCTTTGCTTGAATGGGGCGTTTTCTTATCTGTTTTAATCTGGATGTTATCGGTTGCTCTCTACTTGAAAAAAAATCCGAAAAATTAGTTATAAGTAAAGGCCAACTTCGCAGTTGGCCTTTTTAATAAAGATGATTTAACTACTCGACTATATAACTTCCGTCCCATTCACCGTAATCCAGGCTTGTTACGCCATTACTGGTGGAACCTGTATACGATTCTTCCCCTGGAAGAATTGTAACAACCACAGTGCCAGTTTCACCTTGTTCAAGAATCCCCGCATGAATCGCTACAGCAGAAAGATAAGAATCATCTGTATAAATATCTGTACCCCAAGCTATTGATGATGTGTCTCCTCTTACTTCAAAAATGAATGAATCACCGTCCAGACCTCTGTAAGATGTAAGATTGCCCGGATCAGGGGCAGGGGCAAGTTCATATTCAAAAGGAATAACTTCTACAGAGTAACTGCCACCCCACTCTCCGTAGTCCATGCTTTCTATAACAAAATTGGCAGTTCCATGATAGATTTCTTCACCAGGTAACAGAGTAACCATTACAAGGTCTGTTTCCCCATGTGAAAGAACTCCAGCGTGAATTGCGGCGGCGGCTAGATATGAGTCATCGGTGTAGATGTCAGTTCCCCAGACAGACCCCATGGGGTCACCGGTAACGGTAATGTACAGTACGTCACCGGTTCTATCGCGGAAAGAAGTAAGTGTACCTGGGTCGGCAATAGGTGTGATAACAGGTATCTCATTAATTTCTTCAACAGCTTCTGGTTCTTCCACTGTTTCTTCCACCTCAATGAGAGCCTCGGTGGATGGCGCCTTGCCACATCCTGTAAAGGCTAGTATAGCCATAGCAAGCGTCATGATAATAATCTTAGCCATATTGCTTCCCCTCTGGAGCTTCTCTGAGAATAGGCATTGTGCAGTGGTACCGCAAGGACGAGGTAGCATTCTCGGACAAGCTTTTAGTTAATCAAAGAATAAATTCTTTAATTTTTTAAAACACTCAAAATTCTTTATACGTCATTACACATTAGATCAGAACTGGTGAAGAAAATACACTACCTTGATAGACCAGTCAACATAACGGGATTCAGCTAACTATTCTGATCTTTCCTTGGGATCTGTTCCGAATTTGAGTTAATCTGATTCATGGTTATATATGGAATAAATTCTAGGTGGTTTATTTAATGGAAAAATGGATACTGATTGATAAGATGGATCAAGTTAAAGAGGTTTCTGAAAAACTGTTGCAGGCTAAGGTTATGGCAGTAGATACGGAAACAACCGGTCTAAATCCTCATATTTCAAAACTCAGATTGATTCAGATAGCTGTGGAGGGTAGTGCCACGGTGATTTTTGATTGTTTTAAACTTCTACCTGAAGCAGTGAAAGAAATATCTGACATACTCACATCGCCAGCAATCAAAATTTTCCAGAATGCTAAATTTGATTTAAAATTTCTTCGATCTGAAAATATACAGGTCTCCGGATGGATTTTTGATACAATGCTTGCTGCCAAACTTCTTAAAACATCAGGTGGTCCGCAAAGTGTTGGATTAGCTTCTCTCGTATCTTTTTATTTAAATCAGACTTTGTCAAAAGAGCAACAGAAAAGTGATTTTTCTTCTAAACTAACTATGGAACAACTGAATTATGCAGCAAAGGATGCAGAGATTCTTCTCGATTTAAGGTTAAGGTTATTGGATGAGATAAAGAAAAATCAATTAATTGAAGTTGCTCGTTTAGAGTTTGCATGTGTATATGCCATAGCATCAATGGAATATGATGGAATTTATCTGGACAAGAAAAAATGGTTGATTTTGTCTGAAGAAACGCAACAGATGAAAGAGAAGGCTCTGTCTCAGTTGTATCCCTTTATCGGATATCCTACAGTGCAATTAGGTTTGTTTGGAAATCATAAAGCATACGGAAGCAATGTTAACAGTAACAAACAAGTTCTAAAAATGTTGAATGAAAATGGAATTTCTGTTAAGAATACTTCAAAGCAAAGTCTTTCCCATTTTGTCCAACACCCGATTGTCGTTTCCTTGATGAAGTACAGATATGCATCGAAAGCCCTATCTAGTTTTTTACATACAATCCCAAACCAGATAAATATAAATACTGGAAGATTACACCCACAGTACAGTCAAATAGGAGCATGGAGTGGTAGGATGAGTTGTGGGCGGCCAAACATTCAGCAGATCCCCAGAGGAAAGGCTTTCAGGCAGTGTTTTGCCACACTTCCCGGTAGAAAACTGGTAATAGCAGATTATTCTCAAATTGAGTTACGGGTGATTGCCCAGATATCAGGTGACCAGAGAATGATAGTAGCGTACAATAATGGTGATGACCTGCATAAATTAACAGCATCACTGGTTTTGCAGAAAAAAACCAGTTTGATCACAAAAAAAGAAAGACAGGCTGCAAAAGCGGTAAATTTTGGTCTGGTATTTGGCATGGGCGCAGCAGGTTTGCAGGCTTATGCAGAGGAAACTTACGGTGTTAAAATGTCTTCAAGTGAAGCCGTATTGTTTAAAGAAAGATTTTTCATGGCATACAAAGGTGTTGAAACATGGCACAAAGAATTGCAGAAGAATAAACCAGGTATTTCCAGAACGCTAGCAGGTAGAAAACATACGTATAACCGAGAATCTGGATTGTCTATTCGTTACAATACACCAGTACAAGGCACTGCTGCTGATATACTAAAAAATGCATTGGGTATGTTGTATGTAAAACTGAAGGATTCAAACACATCCATTGTGGCTGTGGTTCACGATGAAATCGTACTGGAATGTGATCAGGCAGAAGCACAGGAAACATCTCTTTTACTAAGAAAAACCATGGAAGAAGCTGGGGCAAGATATCTGAAAGATGTTCCAGTTGTTGCAGAAGCTTCCATAGCAGATAGCTGGGCTGGTAAATAAAAAACCGCCCGAAGGCGGTCTTTAACACTTCTGGTGACCCCAACGGGGATCGAACCCGTATTGCCGGCGTGAAAGGCCGGTGTCCTTACCATTGGACGATGGGGCCACTGTGAAGCGAGTGGTATCATAATACTTGTGTCATTTCTCGTCAATCACATTGAAAAAAAACAACTTGGTGAGCCGCGGGGGTATCGAACCCCCGACCCTCTGATTAAAAGTCAGATGCTCTGCCAACTGAGCTAGCGGCCCACCGAGGCGGTATCATAATGATTTCTTATTGAAGGGGCAACTTTTGTTAAGAATTGATTGATTTTGATATTTTATCTAACACCAATAATACAGATGACTGAAGAATAACAAGGCATTATATTTGCCTCATGACAGAATCATATAAATTTAACCGCTGGACGATATTTACCGAGGATTCGGTGTCTTCCACACAAAAATGGATTCGTAACAGGATTGAATCTATCAGTGATAGATCAGTTGTTATTACCGGTTCACAGACTTCCGGTCGGGGCAGAAGCGGAAGGGAATGGGTTTCACCAACAGGGGGATTTTATTCTAGTTTTTTATTGAAGCCATCTCCCGCTAGTAACTATGCTCCTTGTCTTTCTCTGCTTGTTGCAGTGATATTAACTCGTATCATGAGGCAGCAGGGCATTATGGCTTTTGTTAAGTGGCCGAATGATGTGATTGTAAACGAGAAAAAAGTAGCAGGAATTATTGCTGAAGCAGGTTCGTTTCCTGAAAGCTGGTTTGTTCTTGGGGTAGGGGTTAATCTTAAGGGCTCTCCTTTTATTTCCGAAAGAAAGTTTTTACCTGCTGGGGCATGGTCTGAATTTGGCAAAGCTCCCACGCCGGAAGATTTATTGCAAAATTTACTGAATGAACTTGACTCTTGCTGGAAGAATAGAGAAGACAATCCTTTGGAAGGAATAACTTCGGAACTTGATTCCATCTTGTGGCGAAAAGGTCAGACGGTAACTCTTGCAGGAGTTAATGATAGTTTTCAAGGAGTCGTCTCCAGGATTGAAGCAGATGGTTCATTAGTACTTTTAACAGATTCAGGGGAATCCCAATATGTTTCAGGGGAACTTGTCACCGTTCCTGAAGAAAGAGATTTATATGTCTGATATTAAAAAAAAGTCTGGTGTTTTTTTAAGGATTGTTCTGGGAATTTTGTGCTTAGCACTTGTTTCAATTGGTTTTATCTTTCTTACTTCACAAAGCGATAACGCTTCAATAATGGGCAGATGGTCAATTCAATCTGCAACTTTGCTGTTGTTTACACTGATTGGGTTTTTTGCAGCAATTTGGTTTTTAATCAAACCTGTAATTCTTGAAAAAAAACTGACTTTTTTAATTTCCAGGATACCTGATTTTGCCACAGGTCTTTTGTTAACAGTGTTACCTCTTTTGTTGTTTGTTGTCTGGTTTCTTTTTCCTATACCACTCCTGCAGCGAAAAGTTTTTGTTATCGGAACTGTTCTTCTTTCCTTGATACCTGGTCTTTTAGTTCTTTCTCTTTACAAGACGCAAAGACGAAAATCCGCGATTACAGGGATTGTAATGATGCTTTTTTCAATTACTCTGGCAATAGTATTTTCTGAAGTTATATTGAAATCTTTTTTGCCAAAGAGCATCTTTAATCCGCGTTTTGGCCTTAGACCGCATCAACTTACTCTGCTTGAGGTGGATCTGCCCGGTGTGACTCCCGGTGGTGAGTTATCAACAAATGTTTGGGGCTTTCGTGGTGAAGACCCGCCTGAACAGTGGCAGGAATCTTTGACAATTGTAACTGTAGGTGGAAGCACTACAGCTAACTATTATCTAGATGATAAATTAACATGGTCACATGTAGTTCAAAGAAGACTCCGTGAAATATATCCAGAAACCTGGGTTGGCAACGCAGGAATTCCTAGACATTCCACAGATACTCATCTGTTATTTCTTCGAGAAGTTCTATCACAAATCAAGCCTGATATAGCTTTGTTTCTTGTGGGTGTTAATGATATGGGACCTTTTCTAAGGGGGGGCAGCGCTAGTAACCAGGAGAGACTTCCAGACTCAGGAATAAGACAGACTCTGTTTTCAAGAAGCCTTATATTGCAACTGATGTATAAACTGAAAATTGTCTATATTGATGGAGCACCAGTGATTACCCAAGCAGTAGACCCTACTTTTAAGGAAGTTCCATTGATAGAAGAAGAGGCTGTTCTTCCACTGGATCTTCATGATCTTCTTGATGAACCAGATTATTATCGAAGAAGAATTCTTTTGTTGATCCAGGAATGTCGCTTACTGGGTATCACACCGGTATTTATGACACAGCCAATTCTTTATGAAGATAATCTTCACTGGAGGGGCATTCAAGAAGGAACTCAGTGGCTTGGCGGTTCAGAAACTCCAATGTCTGCTGCAACTTTTGCCCTGATGTTAAATACTCTTAATTCTGATCTTATTGAAGTTTGTACCACAGAAAATGTGGCGGTGTTTGATCTTGTTCCTGAAATACCTCATTCATCTTTGTATTTTTATGATGTCATGCACATGACTGAGGCTGGCGCAGAACTTGTTGGCGTGAAAGCTTCTGAATTTATATTAGCATATCTTGAAAGTGAGAATCTGTTTTGGCAGGAAGATTAATAGAGGTTTTTTTGCCTGCTGAACGACTTGAGTTAGCTCGATCTTCAGTAAGTGGCCTTCCGATTATTTCAATATGGACCGAAAGATTGTCTGAAACACATGCACAACTCCATATACTCACGGACTCTGCCAATAGCGAGAAAGTGACATTAACACTTTCAGGGGCTCTCGCAGATACAATAGACGATATCCGCATTATTTGTCTTCCAGTGGAGGCTTCCATACCTGAAGAAAAAAGCTCTTCTGGATTGATAAGTTATGATGAGTTAAAACAGGATATTGTGGAGATGACCAGCCCATCTCCATCAACTTGGATTTTGACTCTGCTTTCTGCTGTGGTTGCAGCAACAGGTTTATACAAAAACAGTTCCACTATACTTATAGGAGCCATGGTAATAGCGCCTCTTCTTGGACCAAGTGTTGGTTTGTCGCTGAGTATTGTTCATGGCGAGAAGAAGCTTTTTGGGGTTTCTTTGAAGGAAATGATTATTCGATGTTTGATTGCGTTTGCTTTTTCAGTGATTCTGGGTCTGTTTCTTAATATAAACCCATCTCTTTCAGAAATTGTTTCCAGAATTGAATCAGGTCCATGGGATGTGGTTCTTGCGCTGGCCTCTGGGGCAGCAGGTGCCATTGCACTCTGTACAGGCGGTTCATCAACTTTGATAGGAGTAATGGTTGCTGTTGCGTTAATGCCACCTCTTGTAACTGCTGGTCTTCTGTATGGAGGGGGTTATGATGGTTGGTTGGGAGGTCTCTCTTTGTTTGCTTTGAATCTTGCTTGCATTGTGATTTCAGGTTCTATTGTTTTTATTGTTAGAAAACTGATAAGATCAAAACAGATCCGTTTTTTCCATTAAAGCCATGTGGCCTGCTCGGAACCATTTTGGAGTAGATTGAAGTACTGGCAATACCGTAGGGTCAGGGCGAAATCTCTTTGATATGAATTCTCGGGCTTCTTTTCTTGGATTTGACCCATCCATACTTTCAAATGGTCTGTAAAATCTAAGTACTGAAGCTTCTCCATCATACTCTCCTGGAATAATTCCGAATTCTGTTGCTCTTTCAGTGAGTTCACACTTTTCAGGCAGGTTAAACACAGAAAGATTCATATAGTCAATTTTGCCTTTTAATCTTGTAACCATTTCAAGGGTGAGATTTCTGTCGCTTTCGGTTTCACCTGGAAGACCGAATAAAAAATATACATAATTTCGTATTCCCAACTTTGAGATTTCCCCAAGAACTTTTTCAGCTGTGCTTGGTGAAAAACCTTTCATGAATCGTCGAAGAATCTTTTCACTTCCACTTTCTGCACCTGTTTGAAGCATTAGGCATCCTGAGTCAGCCATACGACTTAATAAATTATCGGCAAGCCATGCCCCTTGGGGTCTTGCAAACCCATAAAAACCTGATGTTTTGTTTCTTAACACAGGCAGCATATCATTAACTGCTTTTACCGGCATTTCAGAATCAATAAGGTGTATTATCGGATTATCAGGCCCACCTTGCAGGATGTTTTTCAAGTTATTTATAGATACATTCATGAATGGTTTGTTTCGATCAGGACAGAAAAGACACTTGTTCCAAGTGCAACCAGTAGTGAGTGGAAATGGAATAACAGGTCTTGAACTGAAATATTTCCATGTTTTTGCGAAAATCGGCCATTCTATTTTTGAAAGGAATGGCTGATTCTCATTTACTACTGATCTGCCGTCATCCAAAACCACTTCTTTAAAGCAGCTATTTAACAACTCGATTCCACTCCCAGTATCATGCAGTGCAGAGGCTAGGGAGCCACCAACTGTGACCTTAATGCCAGCCTCTTCTAACAACCAAACGATCTCAACTGCCGCCGGAAGCTGGGATATATATGCAAGAGAAATCAAAGCATGATCAAATGTGCCTCTAATTTCTTGCATCCAGAGTTTGAAGTATTGTGTAAAAGGAGTTTTGCCACTTTGGGCTAGTGAAATCAGACCTGAAGTTGAATGGGTTATGCCTGGAGGTACACTATCCATAAGTGAAAGTTGCCATCCTGGAAAAAGTTTCTGGTAAGATTTTAGAACCGACTGCAGTACTCCGCAAACGCTTCGATGTTTGTGAGGTTTGTAAAATTCTGTTCCTGGAGAGATAAGGTAATCAAGTGAGGGTTTACAGTTAGCAAAACCAGCTTTAGGAGCGTATTCCAGAAATAACCACCGGAAAAAACCAAGAGAGAGATCATGGATTGGGGCTTCAATACCCCTTGCAGCAAGGCCTCCGGATAACATAAATGAACCAGCAGGAACCTCTGAAGGGGTTATAATAGGGGGAGATATAACTGCTTTTCGATTCATTTTTCCCTTTCGATAATTTGCTTGATAATACAAAACGTACACATACATTTAAGTCTTTATTATAAGGTAGAAAAACCCAATATGGTTTTACCGGTGGGAAGTGAATATCTTACCTGTAATATGATTTATTTAATAAAGACTATTTTGCTTTGTGTTCTCACTGCTCAGGGAACTGATGAAACTGTTCTCTCCGCTGTTGAGAGGTTCTTCTACAGGAGTGATTTTCAACAAGCTGCTGAGATGATCGATTCTCACCAGTGGTTAGATTCTGCTTTATGGGGTAAGGCTGGATTGCTTCGAGAGTTGTGTGATCAAGGTTGGAGTTTTGCCTGCCCAGCGATGCCACAAGGCGATTTTCAGCCATTTAGTACCACAGTATCTATTAATTTATCAGGAGAATTTCTCAGCGGTGACTCTGTCCGTGTACTGATTCCATTACCTGTTGAATTACCTTGGCAGACTTTTGTTGATTCTCCAGAGATAAACCTTACAGGAATTTCAGGAGTTATGGATATCTCTTCAGGTCTGTTAACAGTACAAGGTATATCAGAAGGCGTCTTTGAGGTTGTAATTTCGCAGTCGTTAAAGATAACTCCCCCAGTTTTTCCCGGTCCAGATATCCCAGGCAGCAATGAGGCCATGGTTCCTTTTCCCGGAGAAAGTGTTTTTTTTGATATTTGCTTGAACACTGATGTTTTTTGGGCAGGTGAAGATGTTGTGTACATGGAATCTACCGTTCTTGCCGCCCGAGAGCCTAATCCAATGCGCCTTGTGCAAAGAATAATTGACTATGTAAATGCTTATTATTCAGGTTCCTCCCCAGTTACCCATAGAATTTTATTGGAACCTTCGTCAGAGCTGGCTATTGCCGGGGAAATGTACAATTCTCTTGGTGGGGCCACGCTTGGTGCTGCAATTCTTCGTCGCTGGCAGATCCCGGCTTTTGTGGTTCCTGGACGATTTGGCAATAACGGCTCCATGGGTTTCCTGCTGGCTACTTATGTAAAACCTTTCGGGTGGATGGTAATATCTCCTTATCCAGATGATTTTACAGCAATAGGAACTTTTGAGCACCCTTTGATGAATAGCTGGTTTAATGGTATTGACGGGGTTACTTATCAAGCAGAATTTTTGGGGGCTGATGGATTATGGCATGCTGTTCCAGTTAATGAAGAGTCTTTTATTCATTCAGTGGAAATCAATACTCAGTGAACTCCTTTTTAACCCATGACCTTAATCTTCTTAAATTTGTAAATCTGCAAATGGCTCATCCGTTGCTTACAAGAGTTATGCTAATTATTACAGATAAGCATAACTGGTATCCGTTTATTGTTATAGCCGTTTTAGTCTTACTTTTTCTAGGCAGAAAGCTTCCCCATCCAGGAAACAGATTTGTTAGAGTTAATCCAAGGGTTTTTATTCTTGGTCTGATTCTTTGCATAGCTCTTACTGATCAGGTTGCAACATTTTTAAAACACAATGTAAACAGAACCCGCCCCAATCGTGATGAAGTTGTTTCAACTCAGCTTGATTGCAGGTTGCGAACCGGTGGAAGGCGTAGTTTTCCTTCAAATCATGCAGCTAATTCAGCTGGTCTTGCTGTTTTTACTGCAATTGTTTATCCCCCAGTGGCTATTCCAGCTATTCTTTTTACTCTTCTTGTTGGGTTTAGCAGGGTATATCTAGCAGTTCATTATCCTACAGATGTTCTGGCTGGCTGGCTTATTGGAGCACTCGCTGGTTTTTCTGTCTGGCTTTTGTTGCACAAAAAGTTTAAAAGACCAGGTATTACAGGATTTGCAAATATGTTCCGATTTCGTCAAAATCAACTTACATCCGCACCAGGAGATTTGTGGACTGAAAAAGTGTGGAAATCTCTTGATGGATATATGACAAAAGGATATTTGCTTAAGGGGAATGATAAGTTAGTTGTTTTTATACATGGCATGGGTGGATCATTTCTTTCCAGGGCTGAATTGGCATTGAAATTACGAGAATTAAACGGATATTCTTTTCTACTTGTTCCATTGCGTGGAAGTGACGGGCATCCTGCAAAAACTGTAACAGGTGGAGTTGGAGAAGTTCATGACATCCTTGGGGCACTTCGTTTTGCTGTTGATTCTGGATTCGACAATTGCAACATTGTTGTTTACGGTACTTCAATGGGAGGTTCGTCGGCCATCAAAGCATGCAGTTTAGCAGGGGAACTTCTTCCAGCTGGAATTGTAGTTCATGGATCTTACAGTTCTTTTTTTACTGCTGCAAAGTACCGGACAGGAAGAGCAGGAGCTCTTTTATTAAGATTGCTTATGCCAGGTTGGGCTGTGCGGAATTTAGATGGATTTAAGCCTGTCTTCTGGCTGAAGTATTTGAACAAGGGTTGCAGGGTTGAGTATATATACGGAGATAAGGATAGAGTTTCTCCACCCGAGGAAGGCAAACTCCTTGCGGAACACACAAACAGTGAAGTCTGCAATGTTACTATTTTACCAGGGGTTGGCCATCCGGTACGGAGGAATGCTTCAGAGAGTGGGTTTGTGTCTGCCTTAAGTGACTCTTTGAACAGAATTTTGGAAAAAAGAAATAAAGGTGATTTTTATGAGCATATATGAACGAGCAAGCGAACTCTCACTGGCACTGTCTTCACTCCTTAGAGCTATGAAAGAGTCTATGGGTGAAGTGGAAGGTGTTCCAGTTCGGAATCGTGATGAATACTCTGAGTTTCAAGTTCTTTTAACTAATACAGTTTTTCTTCAAAGAGACCTTGATGAATTTCTTGAAAAAGCAATGACAGTTGGAGAGCAGGATAGAGAAGGACCAATTGAAGTCCTTGATTTTTCATCTGAGTGGGAGCGTTTCGAGAAGTAACCGACTCAGCCATATTTCTTTTTTGCATACCAGATGGCAATAATCCCTACAAAGCCTATTGCAAGCATAATTGTAGCACCCATACACAAAGATTCTTTACGACCGATTGTAGCTGCTTCTTCTGATATTACAGGCACTGTAACCCAGGTGTAACCTCCAGGGTGCCATTCTACTATTGCTTGACCTGTAACAGAGCCTATTCTGCCCCCGTCTAGACGCCAAGTCCATCTGCTTTCGGGAAAAATTACTTGATAACCGCCCTCAATATCTTCAAGTTCACGGGGGCCAGGTTCAACAGAAAGATTTCTTATTTGTCGAATTATCGTTAGAATAGTATCTGATTCTATGTGGCTTCCGCTGGTGCTTTGGTGTTCAACCCATAACTCAGCATCACTGTCAGCTAGAATGTGAAGAAATTCCTCCGGTGTTTCTGTATCAATTCCAGCGGAGATAACAATAGAGAAAAGAAAAAGGAATAACACAAAGTACCTCCATTCAGGTTAACAATTGCTGATATTGTATTTTTCATCAGCCTTCAGAATAATACTACATTTTTCAGGAAAACTTACAACCCTTCTAAAAGAACTTATTTTGTTTTTTCTGCTCGGATTGAATTTTATAACACATCATAAATCAGAACACAGCTCAGGATTGTCCAAAGAAGGTGTTTGCCACATGTTGAATTCTTTACTATTTTCCATGATGAGTAGTGAAAAAGCAAAACTTCAAGGAGGAAGACTAATAAGCAATTACATCCTAGGTATTTCTGCGTTTTATCATGATTCAGCTGCATGTCTTGTTCATGAAGGAGACATTCTTGCTGCGGCGCAGGAAGAAAGGTTTACAAGAAAAAAGCAAGATCACAGATTCCCGGAAAATGCTATATCTTACTGTCTTTCTGAAGCTGGAATTTCTATTGCTGATGTGGATCATGTAACATTTTATGACAAACCTTTCCTGAAATTTGAACGACTTCTTGAAACATATCTTTCTTTTGCTCCTGCTGGTTTACCTTCCTTTTTGAAGTCTATGCCTCTTTGGCTGAAAGAAAAACTTTGGATGGAGGACGGCATTCGCAAGGCGTTGGATGGTTATGAAGGTAAAATTCTTTTTCCAGAACATCATCAATCTCATGCAGCTTCTGCTTTTTTTCCAAGTCCCTTTCAAAGTGCAGCCATTATCACAATGGATGGTGTAGGGGAATGGACCACATCCGCGTGGGGTGTCGGGTCTGGCAATAAAATAAATTTACAAAAAGAAATTCATTTTCCTCATAGCTTGGGTCTTCTTTACACTGCCTTTACATCGTACACAGGTTTTAAGGTGAACTCAGGTGAGTACAAAGTTATGGGCCTTGCTCCTTATGGAAAGCCTGTATTTGTTAAAAAAATTCTAGATAATGTTATGGATCTGAAAGAAGATGGTAGTTTTAGGTTAAATATGAAATATTTTAATTACTGCCAGGGAATTACCATGACTTCAAACAAGTTTCATGATCTTTTTGGAGGCCCTCCCCGGAAAGCCGAGAGCGAGTTAACTCAAAGAGAAATGGATCTTGCCGCATCAGTCCAAGCAGTTGCAGAAGAGGTAATACTAAGAACGGGTAGATTTGTAAGAAAAGAGACAGGCGAAAAAAATCTAGTTCTAGCCGGTGGTGTTTCTTTGAATTGTGTTGCTAATGGAAAACTACTACGAGAGAAGATTTTTGATAATATCTGGATTCAGCCAGCAGCAGGTGATGCTGGAGGGGCTCTTGGAGCAGCTCTTTTCACCTGGTTTCAGGTTTTAGATGGTAACAGACAGGTTGATGGTGTTAATGATTTACAGAAGGGTTCTTATCTGGGGCCATCCTGGGATGAATCGAAAATAGAAAAATTTCTTAAATCCAGTAATATTCCATACACCAAAATGGATGAAGATTCGCTTATTGCCTCAGTAGCTAAATCTATTAACAATGGCAAGGTCGTTGGGTGGTTTAACGGCAGAATGGAATTTGGCCCTCGGGCACTTGGAAACAGATCGATTATTGGTGATCCACGATCTGAAGTAATGCAGTCTATCATGAACTTGAAGATTAAAAACAGAGAATCATTCAGACCGTTTGCACCGTCTGCCCTGGTAGAAGATGTGGAAGAACTGTTTGAGCTTTCTGTTCCAAGTCCGTATATGCTTCTTGTGGCACAGGTACAGAAAAAACGATGCACAGTAATGACCGAAGAACAGGATAAGCTTTTTGGAATTCAGAAATTGAATATTCCCAGATCTGACATTCCAGCCATCACTCACGTTGATTTTTCTGCTCGAGTTCAGACTGTTGATGGAAAGCATAACCCACGCTATTATAAACTTATAAAGGAATTCAAAAATCTTACTGGGTATGGTGTAGTAATAAACACAAGTTTTAATGTTCGAGGAGAGCCAATCGTATGTTCGCCCCAGGACGCATATCTGTGCTTTATGAGAACAGAGATGGACATTCTTGCTCTGGGTGATTTTTTGCTAAAGAAGGAAGAACAGCCTGCTTTAAATGAGGATAAAGATTGGAGGGAAATTTATGAGCTTGATTAGTGGCAGAGATTCCAGAAAAACAATTGGAGAGCTTAAAAAATATGGACTAATCATGTTTGCTGCTCTAGCGGTATTGTCGGGCCTTTTGTTCTGGCGAGAGAAGGCCAGTTGGATTTATACAGCAGTTCCTTCGGTTTTGTTTCTTCTTTTTGCTTTAGTTTTCCCAAGGGCACTAGGACCTGTAGAAAAGATCTGGATGAAACTTGCTGAAGTGCTGGGTTTTGTCATGACTAATGTTATACTTTTCCTAGTATTTGTGATTGCAATAATTCCAACGGGGTTTCTGCTTAGATTATTCGGAAAGACACCATTGGCAAAAGGTTTTTCAACAGATGCCAGTACATATTGGATTGATGTTGAGAAAAACGGTCCAAGTAGTAGACCAGATAAACCATATTAGTTAAGGCAGGTTTTTTATTATGAATCGATTTGGTGAAATCATAAATTTTCTGAAAGTAAGGAAAAAATGGTGGCTTACACCTATCATTTTTATTTTGATTCTTTTAAGTTTGGTTCTTGTTTTAACCCAGGGTTCAGTTCTTGCTCCGTTTATTTATGCCATATTCTAAATTGGATTATGTGTTGCAGTGTTTTTAGTGATAA